>JAGBUU010000060.1 GCA_017630655.1 Clostridia bacterium | reverse complement strand
ACACATTTTACCTAATATTACAAGAAGCAGAACCGTTATTCTTACAAATTTATACATCACTTATTGACTAACAAAATAAAAGACTATATAATAATTTTTAGAGATATATTAGGGAGTGTTTTTATGATAAATACTGCAATTGCTAAGCTTGTAAAATATGGTCTTTCTCATTCGCTTTTTGAGCAAGACGATAAGATATACATTACTAATCAGCTGCTTGAAGCCTTAAATCTTGATAGTTATACCGAGCCTGAAAATGTTGAGGATGCTGAGCTTGAGGATATTTTAAATGAGCTTTTAAATTATGCGGTTCGTGTTGGAATTATAGAAGATAGCATAGTTTACCGCGACCTTTTTGATACCAAGCTTATGGGCATTTTAACCCCCAGACCAAGTGAGGTTAGGCGCAAGTTTTTTGAACTTTATGCCAAGGACCCTGCCGCCGCCACAAGTTGGTATTATAAATTTAGTAAGGATACCGATTATATCCGCCGCTATAGAATAAAGAAGGATATGAAGTGGACTCTTGATACCGATTACGGCGTTATGGATATTACAATTAACCTTTCAAAGCCCGAAAAGGACCCAAAAGCAATAGCTGAGGCTGCTGCAGGCAAATCATCAAACAACGTGGCAGACTACCCTAAATGTCAGCTTTGTAAGGAAAACGAGGGCTATGCCGGCAGAGTTAACCACCCTGCACGCCAAAACCACAGACTAATTCCAATTACCGTTGATAATAAGCCCTGGACCATGCAATTTTCACCCTATGTTTACTATAACGAGCACTGTATTGTATTTGACAGTGAACATTCGCCTATGTCAATTAATCCGGGCACCTTTAGAAAACTTTTAAGTTTTGTAGAGCAGTTTCCCCACTATTTTGTCGGCTCCAACGCCGACCTACCCATTGTTGGCGGCTCTATTCTTACCCACGACCATTTCCAAGGCGGTGGCTACACATTTGCCATGGCAAAGGCTACGGTTGAAACTGATTTTGTTTTTGAGGGATTTGAGGATATAAAGGCCGGTATTGTTAAATGGCCAATGTCGGTAATCCGTCTTAGTGGCAAGGATACCGATAGAATTTGTAAGCTTGCAGACAAGATTTTAGCCGCCTGGCGTTCTTACACCGATGAAGCTGCCTTTATTTACGCCTTTACGGGCGATACTCCACACAATACAATAACACCTATTGCAAGG
Organism: Clostridia bacterium; assembly: GCA_017630655.1. Taxonomy (GTDB): domain Bacteria; phylum Bacillota; class Clostridia; order Oscillospirales; family Acutalibacteraceae; genus SFWF01. Next base: position 7,441 of record JAGBUU010000060.1, on the reverse strand, counting down.
AAAAACGGCGAGAACTTTGAGCTTGATTTGGTGCTTAGAAACAATATTACAACCGACGAGCATCCCGCAGGCGTTTATCATCCGCATAAGGAAATTCACCATATTAAGAGAGAAAATATCGGACTTATTGAGGTTATGGGCCTTGCCGTTCTACCCGCCCGCTTAAAAACCGAGCTTAACGCCGTGGCAGAAGGTCTGTTAAAGGGTGAAGACCTTTATAAAAATGAACTTACCGCCCTGCACGCTGACTGGGCTTATGAAATCGCAGATAAGTATGAGCTAACTGCTGAAAATATCGACAATATTATTAAACTTGAAGTAGGCAAAGCCTTTGCTACGGGACTTGAACACGCGGGTGTATATAAGAGAAATGAGGAAGGCAAGGCGGCCTTTATCCGCTTTATGTCATCGGTAAAATAGAATGCAGTTTATAACTAACTTTTATACTGTTTTTGTTCAGGTTCTTATACTCTTTATTTTTATGGGTATTGGATTTATAGGCGAAAAGAAAAAGCTTATAAGTCTTGAGGGCTCCAAAGTTATCTCGGATATCATTCTTTATTTTGTAACACCCTGCCTTATAATAAATTCCCTAAACATAGAGTTCGACCGTGCTAAGCTAACCGGGCTTGTTATTTGTCTTATAGCCTTTTTAACTATACAAATATTATCCGCCCTTCTGGCAACCTTTATTTTTAAAAGTAAAGAAAATAAAAGCACCGGTGTATTAAGATTTGCTATAGTTTTTTCAAATGTTGGTTATATGGGCATACCGCTTCAAAAGGCGGTGCTTGGCGACGAGGGAGTTTTTTTCGGTTCGGTTTGCGTTGCGGTATTTAACATTTTCATTTGGACCTACGGCATCATTTGTATGAGCTCTAATAAAAAACAAATGTCTGTAAAAAAATTAATTTTAAACCCCGGAATAATTGCCGTTACCATTGGGCTTGTGCTATTTATCTTCTCAATAAAACTTCCCTCACCTATTTCCTCTGCTGTTGGCAGTATGGCTTCTTTAAACACCCCACTTGCCATGATGGTAATAGGCTTTAACCTAAGCCGTAGCAATCTTCTGTCAGCACTAAAGGACAAGCGTGTATATCTGGTTGCGTTTTTAAGGCTTATTTTAATTCCTATGATTTCTTTATTTGTATTGCTCGCCTTAGGTCTTCGCGGAACACTGCTTATCTCAATTATAATTGCAGCCAGTGCTCCCGTTGCGGCAGCAACAACGGTGTTTTCGGTAAAATTCGAAAAGGACACCGAGCTATCGGTTAAGCTTGTCGCCTTTTCAACCCTTTTATCTATAATTACAATGTCGGCAATAGTGGCATTAGCTCAGTTGTTTTAAATAAACGAGAAAATTCAGAGGATAATTATGGAAAAAATATACACTATACCTGTTAACGAGGCTTTTGATGCGTGTGCCGAGGACAACGCTAAGGGATGTCCTTTTTGCGAAATGTACAGAGCCTTACAAGAAAAAGAGCTTGAAATTATTCTTGGGGCATCGATGATGGAGCCCGACATACGCATAAAAACGAATGAAATGGGGTTTTGCGACAAGCATTATTTTATGATGCTTAAAAGGAAAAACCGGCTTAGCTTGGCACTTATGCTGGAAAGTCATCTTGCAGAGGTTAAAAAAGAGGCCGACGGAATAGGGGCTGTTAAGAAAATCGGCAAGATAAATGACAGTTGTTATGTCTGCTCCAGAATAAACTCTAATTTCGATAAAATGTTTGAAACTGCTGCTTGGCTTTACGATGCCGACAGAGCTTTTAAAGAAAAAATTGAAAAGCAAAGTTATTTCTGTATGCCTCATTATCACAAATTTCTTACCGTCTGCAAAAATGCTCTGAATAAGAGAAAATATGCCGATTTTGAGAATTTGGTTAAAAATATCAATATGAACTATCTTGAAAGTCTGCAAGAGGATGTAAGTTGGTTCTGTAAAAAATTTGATTATAGATATAAAGAAGAGCCTTGGGGTAATGCAAAAGATGCTCCCGAGAGGGCTATTAAATTTTTAACCGGCCTTGATGAAGAGGAAAAATAGTTTTAAATAAAAAAAGAAGTTCGACTAACGGAGCGTTCAGTTAGGCGAACTTCTTTTTTATTTAGTCTTCATCTTTTCCGCAGCAGCGTTTATACTTCTTGCCGCTTCCACAGGGACAAAAGGCGTTTTTGCTAACTACACCTTTGCCTCTGACTGTACGTGATTCGCCGGTGCTTGTTTCCTTAGCAACCTTTTCTCTTTTAACCTCTTCATTTTTGCGAATTTTAACGGTTAAAACAAGGCGTGCCGTCTGCTCACGAATGGCATCGGTCATAGCACTGAACATATCATATCCTTCGTTTCTGTATTCAATAAGCGGATTGTGCTGACCATATGCACGAAGGTTAATGCCCTGCTTTAACTGGTCCATAGCATCAATGTGCTCCATCCAGTTAGTATCAACGCTCTTAAGCAGCATTACACGCTCAAGCTCACGCATAACATCAGAAGAGTATTCCTCTTCTCTTGCGGCATAAAGTTCTTCTGCTCTTTGTTTTAATACGCCGATAATATCCTCAGTCTCAAGAGTATTAAGGTCGTTGCTTGAATACACAAGGTCGCTATCCTTTAGCAGCCAACCACCAAAGTATTCACGGATACCCTCAATATTCCAGTCATCTGCTACCTCATCGGCACAGTAGTTTTTAACCTCGCTCTCAATAAAGCCGTTTATCATCTTAACAACGGTTTCGTGAATATCCTCGCCGTCGAGCACCTGGTTACGTTGGGTGTAAATAAGTTCTCTTTGACGGTTCATAACATCGTCATATTCAAGAACAGTTTTACGGATAGCAAAGTTTCTTGCCTCTATTTTACCCTGGGCAGACTCAATAGTTTTTGAAAGCATACCGTTTTGAAGCGGCATATTTTCATCTACATTAAGGGTATTCATTATGGTGGTCATACGCTCACCGCCAAAGAGCCTCATAAGGTCATCTTCAAGAGAAACATAGAAACGAGTGTTGCCAGGGTCACCTTGACGTCCTGCACGACCACGAAGCTGATTATCTATTCGGCGTGATTCGTGGCGCTCGGTACCTATTATGAAAAGTCCGCCCGCCTCTCTAACCTTTTCGGCTTCGGGTGCAATTTCTGCCTTAAACTGAGCGTTAAGCTCGGCAAACTCTTTACGTGCATTTAGTATTGTTTGGTCGTCTGTTTCGGCATAGCCTGTAGCCTCAACAATTACCTCATCTGAATATCCGCGGTGCTTAAGCTCGGATTTTGCTAGGTATTCGGCATTACCGCCAAGCATAATATCGGTGCCTCGGCCTGCCATATTGGTAGCGATTGTAACGGCACCGAATTTACCTGCCTGTGCAATAATTTCAGCTTCCTTTTCGTGATGCTTTGCATTAAGCACATTATGGGCAATTCCTCTGCGTTTGAGCATATTGCTGAGCACTTCGGATTTCTCAATAGTTATTGTACCTACAAGAACGGGTTGGCCTTTTTTATGGCACTCCTCTACTGCATCAACAACGGCAGAGAATTTTGCCTTTTCTGTTTTATAAACTACATCAGGCTCATCTGTTCTTATAACAGGCTTATTTGTAGGAATTTCGATAACATCAAGCTTGTAAATTTCTCTAAACTCGCTCTCTTCTGTCATGGCGGTACCCGTCATACCCGAAAGTTTAGAATAAAGTCGGAAGAAGTTCTGGAAGGTAATGGAGGCAAGTGTTTTAGACTCATGTGCAACCTTTACACCTTCCTTAGCCTCAATTGCCTGATGGAGTCCTTCATTATAACGGCGGCCAAACATAAGTCGGCCTGTAAACTCATCTACAATTATAACCTCGCCGTCTTTTACAACATAATCTACATCACGCTTCATTATACCGTGGGCACGAATTGCCTGCTGAATGTGGTGGGATATAGTTATATTTTCGGCGTCGTTTAAATTTTCAAGCCCGAAATACTCCTCGGCCTTTTTAACGCCGCTTGGTGTAAGCACACAGGTCTTGGCTTTTTCGTCAACTACATAGTCGCCGTCAAAATTCTGCTCTTCGTCCGACTGCTTGTCGTTGGTTTCCTTAACCTTTACTAAGCGAAGCCCTTTTGCAAAACGGTTTGCCTTGGTATAAAGGTCGGTAGACTGTTCGCCCTGACCCGAAATAATAAGAGGTGTTCTTGCTTCGTCGATAAGAATTGAGTCAACCTCATCGACAATAGCAAAGTTAAAGCCCCTTTGTACACGGTTTTCCTTGTAGATTACCATATTGTCGCGAAGATAATCGAAACCAAGCTCGTTATTGGTGCAATAGGTAATATCTGCGGCATAAGCAGCTTTCTTCTCTTCATTTGTCATGCCGTGAACTATAAGCCCAACTTCAAGACCCATAAAACGATAGAGCTTGCCCATCCATTCACTGTCACGCTTTGCAAGATAATCGTTGACGGTAACAATATGAACTCCCTTACCTGAAATTGCATTAAGATAGGCAGGTAGGGTTGCAACGAGGGTTTTACCCTCACCCGTTTTCATTTCACTGATACGGCCCTGATGAAGTATAATACCACCGATAATTTGTACGGGGAAATGTCGCATGCCAAGTATGCGGTCGGACGCCTCTCTGCAAGCGGCAAAGGCTTCCGGAAGAAGATTGTCCAAACTCTCCCCCTCGGCATAACGCTTTTTAAACTCGAAGGTTTTTTCCCTAAGTGCATCATCGCTAAGAGCACGGTACTCATCTTCAAGGTCAAGCACAGCCTTCTGAAGCGGCATTATTCTTTTAATTTCCTTTTCGCTATAATTACCGAAAAGCTTGTTTAAGATACTCATTAAACTACCTCTTGGAGAATTTTTTTACATATGTTATAATTATACTTGAAAAATACTAAAAAATAAAGTATAAATTGTAAATAAGATAAAAAAGTGTTATAATCTTTTAAAAGAGGTGTTCGCTTTGGAATTTAAAGATTTTAAAAGAATTGTTATAAAGGTTGGCTCTTCGACACTAACCTATGAAAATGGCAAGCCCAATCTTCGCAGAATTGAGCAGTTATGCCGCGTTGTATCCGACCTTAAAAACCGCGATTTTGAGGTTATTATTGTATCTTCAGGTGCGGTTGCTGTCGGTGTTAACAGACTTCGTCTCCCTTGCCGTCCAAGTGATACAAAGGGTAAGCAGGCGGCTGCCGCTGTTGGTCAGTGCGACCTTATGAGCATTTATGACAGAAATCTTGCCGAATACGGCTATGTGTCTGCTCAAATTCTGTTAAACCGCGATGTTATTGAGCATGAAGACCGAAAAACAAATATAATTAACACATTTCGTGCACTTCTTGATTTTGGTGCTATACCGATTGTTAACGAAAACGACTCGGTATCGGTTGAAGAGCTTGAATTTGGCGACAACGATAATTTGTCCGCCATTGTTGCCGGTCTCGTAGAAGCAGAGGGTCTTATTATTCTCACTGATATTGATGGTTATTACAGTGATGACCCAAGGGAAAATCCCGATGCACATATTATACATAAGCTTGACTGTATTACAGATGAAATGATAAATGCAGCAGGCGGCAACGGCTCCAGCCGCGGTACAGGCGGCATGAGAACCAAGCTTGAAGCGGCAAGATATGCGGCAGAGCACGGTATAGAAACAGTTATTATGTCGGGAGAAAACCCGAAAAAAATATTCGATTTGTTTGACGGACACAATGTTGGAACACATATAAGGATAAAATGATTATGAATTCACTAATCGATTTAGGTGTTAAGGCAAAGGCCGCTTCTAAGGCGTTAATTACCGCCTCGCCTGAGATTAAAAACCAAGCATTAAAAAGCATTGCTGCCGCTCTTACAGAGCATAGCGATGAAATTATAAAGGCAAACACATTGGACCTTGATGCTGCTCGAAAGAACGGTATGAGTAAGTCTTTGCTCGACCGACTTTCTTTAAGCGAGACAAGAATTAAGGGTATGGCAGACGGGGTTTTGGCTCTTTGCGAGCTTAGCGACCCTGTAGGAATTATTTTGGATGAAACGGTACGCCCAAACGGAATTAAAATTAAGAAAATTTCGGTTCCTATGGGTGTTATAGGCATTATTTACGAAGCCAGACCAAATGTAACCTCGGACGCTGCCGCCATTGCTATTAAAGCCGGCAGTGCAGTAATACTAAGGGGCGGTAAGGAAGCAATAAATTCCAATATGAAAACTGCCGAAATTATGAGGAATGCTATTAATGAAGTTGGTCTTCCCAAAGACTTAATTCAACTTGTAACAGATACCTCGCGTCAGTCTGCAACCGACCTTATGACATTAAACGGATACCTTGATGTGCTTATTCCCCGCGGCGGTGCAGGGCTAATTAAAGCGGCGGTTGAAAATTCCACGGTACCTGTTATTGAAACGGGAACCGGAAACTGTCACGCCTTTGTAGATGAGTCGGCAAATATAGACATGGCGTCGGAAATTATCTTCAACGGGAAGGTCCAGCGTCCCTCTGTTTGCAACGCTCTTGAAAGTCTGCTTGTTCACAAAACTATTGCAGAAAAGGCTCTTCCGATAATTTGCGAAAAACTTAAAAGTGCAGGCGTAGAAATTAAAGGTTGTAAGAAAACCTGTGAAATTCTTCCCTACGCAATACCTGCAGATGAAGAAGATTTTGCAAAGGAATTTTTAGGATATACTATTTCGGTAAAAATTGTTGACGATGTTTATGCCGCGGTAGAGCATATTGATAAATATTCTACCCATCACAGCGAGGTTATTATTACCGAAAACAAAAATAATGCAGATTATTTTGTATTGGCTATTGATTCGGCGGCGGTTTACGTTAATGCTTCAACCCGTTTTACCGATGGCGGAGAATTTGGACTTGGTGCAGAAATTGGAATTTCTACCCAAAAGCTTCACGCAAGAGGTCCTATGGGACTTAGGGAAATAACCTCGTATAAATATATTATTGACGGTTACGGTCAAATTAGATAATTTTTTTAAAATTAGAAAACTTTTTATTAAATAAAACCCTCTCTTCTCGCAAAAAATAATAGTGAGAAAGAGAGGGATTTTTTATGAAAGATGCAAAGGGTTTTGCAAAGGGTGCTATAATGGGAATCGCTGCAGGTGCAGTTATGACGACGGTAGGCAAAATGGTGATGAGTGGCAAAAAACATCACGTGCAAAAAGGGTCTACCAAAGCGGTAAAGGCGGTTAGCGATTTTGTAGACGGAATTCAGACAATGATAAGATAGCACCAAAAAAACGCACTTCATATTTTTTGAAGTGCGTTTTAGTTTATTTAAAGTTTTGCACCTTTTTCAAGTGCTTCATATATGTGGGAGCAGAAATTATCATGTCCAACCATATCGTAAAATCCAGAATTATTCATAACCTCCAAGGGTTGCTCATTAACGTGGGATAAAATTAGGGTT
>JAGBUU010000005.1 GCA_017630655.1 Clostridia bacterium | reverse complement strand
TCTCAATCGCAGGCTACGATGAGAGCGAGGTTGAGAAGAGATTCTCGGCACTTTATAATGCATTCCAGTTCGGCGCACCCCCACATGCAGGTATGGCTCCCGGTGTTGACCGTATCGTTATGCTTCTTGCAGATACCGAAACTATACGTGACGTAATTGCATTCCCCCTCGACGGCGCCGCTCAGGACCAGTTACTCGGCGCTCCCAGCGAGGTTACCGAGCTTCAGCTCTTCGAAGCAAACGTTTCTATACGCGGCAAAGAGGGAGCAGATACCTTCGGCACCGCAGGTGACGGCTCGAACTTCGATTCTGCTGTTTTAGCTTCCAAGGCAGGCGTTACCTCGGGTAAGGCAAAACTTGATGCTTTAGAGCAGGTAAACGAACTTAAGTTTACAGCAGATGAAAAGAAGATTATGGAAAAAATCTTCGAACGTATGGCAGTAAAAGAGGCTGACCTTTCTAAGATTGATACCGAAGACACACAGGTTATGGTACACGTACAGGAAATGACCAACGTTCTTCGCGCAGATAAAAGAGAACAACCCTTCGACCGCGCTGATCTTCTAAAGGGTGCCCCCGAGGCAACCGAGGACAGTTGGCAGGTTCCAAGACTCGTTAAGTAAAGGTAGGTGTGTAAATTGGCTAAATATATTACTGAAATTAATAAACAGGGAAATATCGCAGTAGACGATACCATCCTTGTAAAAGATTATCCTGCAACCGCAGGCTCCAAAATGCTCGAAAATTTTGTACCCCTCTTCTCTGCCGAGGCAGTTGAAAGGGTAGTAGCCGCAGGTTACACCCTATCGGGTAAAACCGCTGTTGGCGAATTCGGTCTTGACCTTTACGGCGAGACCTCTACAAGCGACATTTGTGCCGCCGCTACATTAGTAGCCGATGGCGAGGTTAGGGCTGCACTGAACGTTGACTTAAATGGCGCACCAAGAAGAGCCGCCGCTATCAAGGGCGTAACATTCGTAAAACCCACATACGGCACCGTTTCACGTTATGGTGTTATTGCTGCAGCCTGCTCCGGTGAGCAAATCGGTGTTACCGCAAAGGATGCCGACACCGCCGCAGAAATTTTAACTGTTATTGCAGGACACGATGCTAAGGACGGCACAAGCCTTAAGCAAGATAAATACGAATACAATACCGATATTTCAGCAAAGGGTATGAAGATAGCTCTTGTTAAAGAGCTTTACGATGCCGCAGACGATGAGGTAAAGGCTAAAATCGACTCTGCTGCTGCCGCTTATAAAAAGGCAGGAGCTACAGTGGAAGAGATTTCTGTTTTGGGCCTTTCTGAAATCAAAACCGCTTGGACAATTCTTATGTCGGCTGAAACCACAAACAATCTTTCCCGTTTCGACGGTGTAAAGTATGGTTACAGAACCGAAAAATATAAGAATATTGACGAACTTTATGTTGGTAGCCGCTCTGAAGCTTTCGGCTTCTTAACAAAGGCAACCATTATCTACGGCTCCGACGTACTTTCCAAGGGCAGATATGAGGTTTGCTACGATAAGGCTCTTAAAATCCGCCGCAAAGCCGTAGAGACTTTAACCGAGCTCTTCGCAAAGTTCGATGCTCTTTTAATGCCCGCATATTCTAAGGCTGATTTCGAAGCCTATGATGTAACCGATGCCTTTAATAAGGTATATGAGGAAAGCCTCTTTACCGCGCCTGCATCTATCACAGGTATGCCTGCTGTAGTTACAAAGGGTGTTCAGCTCGTTGGTAACTACTTTGCCGACGGTAAGCTTTTAGCTCTCGCAAAAGTTTTAGAAAAGGAGGAAGCATAAATGAAATACGAACTCGTAATTGGTCTTGAGACCCACGTTGAGCTTGCTACCGATTCTAAACTTTTCTGCTCCTGCGGAGGCCACGCCGCCGCAAATGAACCCAATGACTGTGTATGCCCCGCTTGTTCGGGTATGCCGGGTATGCTTCCTGTTACCAATAAGCATGCTATAGAGCTTGCTGTTAAAGCAGGACTTATGCTTAACTGTAAAATTAATCAGTACACCACCTTCGACAAGAAGAGTTACTATTATCCCGACCTTCCCGCCGCCTACCAGATTACACAGTGGTTCCATCCTATCTGTGTAGAGGGTACCGTTGAGGTAGGTGACCGCAAAATAGGCATTAAGCAGATTCATATTGAGGAAGATGCCGGTAAGCTCGTTCACGACGATGCTACCAACACCTCTCTCGTTGACTATAACCGTACTAGCGTTCCTCTTATCGAAATCGTTTCTAAGCCCGATTTCAGAAGCGCGGATGAGGTTATAACCTATCTTAAAAAGCTTAAAGCCGCCCTTCAGTTTGCAGGCATTTCCGAGTGCGAAGAGGGTGCTATGCGTTGCGACGTAAACATTTCTGTTCGCCCCGAAGGCACTGATAAGCTAGGGGTAAGAAGCGAAATTAAGAATATGAGCTCCTTTGCCGAAATTAAGGACGCTATCGAGTTTGAAAAGGTGCGCCACGTTGATGCTATTGAGCGCCGCACCGAAATGCTTGTTCAGGAAACACGCCGTTGGGATGAGGTTAAGCGTAGAACCTTCCCCATGCGCAATAAGGAAACCGCGGCTGATTACCGCTATTTCCCCGACCCGAACCTAATGCCTATTGTTATCGACGATGCTTGGCTCGAGGAAATTAAGGCTAGTATGCCTGCAACCGCTGAGGAAAAGGGTCAAAAGTATGTAGATATGGGTATTGCTACTAAGGAAGCCGCAGTGCTCGCTTCTGACGCTAAACTCTGCTCGGTATTCGACGCAGTAGTAGCACAGGGTCGTGAGCCCAAGAGCGTAGCTTCCTGGATTCTTACTGAATGTATGAGCAGAATGCGCTATCTCGGTATTGAAACCTTAAATATCGACCCCGCTAAGCTTTCTCGCATTATTGAGCTTGTTGATGCAGGCGAAATTACACGTGCCGCTGGTAAAAAGGTGCTTGCCGCTGTGTTTGAAAGCGACGTTGACGTTGATAAGTACTGCGATGAGCAGGGCTTCAATGCTAAGGTTGACGAGGGTGCAGTTCTTGCCGCTGTTAAGGCTGCTATGGAAGCTAATGCCGCCGCAGTTGCCGACTTCAAGAGCGGTAAAGAAAAGGCATTCGGCGCAATCTTCGGCGCTTGTATGAAAGAACTTAAGGGCAACGGCGACCCCGCCCTTATCCGTGAACTTTTAAATAAGGAACTCAGTAAATAATGACAAACAAGCTTTATTTAGATAATTCCTATATAAAAGAATTTACCGCTACTGTGCTTTCCTGCACAGAAAACGGCGAAAACTATGACGTTATTCTTGATGCGACCGCCTTCTTTGCTGAAGGCGGCGGTCAGGCTTCCGACAAGGGAGAAATAAACGGTGTTGCCGTTCTCGACGTACAGGAAAATGGCGAGAATGTAATCCATACCCTGTCTGCCCCCTTAAATGTAGGAGATACCGTTAAGGGTGAAATCGATTGGGAACTTCGTTTATCTAGGATGCAAAACCACTGTGCCGAGCATATTTTATCGGGTGTAATCCATAAAATGTTTGGATATAACAACGTCGGCTTTCATATGAACGATTCTCTCGTTACCTTCGACGTAGACGGTCCCTTGACCGCTGAGGACATCGAAAGGGTAGAGAAAGAGGCTAATAAAGCGGTATTTACAAATGCCGAAATATCGGTTTCTTATCCTACTGTAGAACAGTTCGCGAAAATCGATTGCCGTAGTAAAATTGAGCTTGCCGATGGTGTCAGACTTATAACCGTCGACGGTTTTGATACCTGTGCCTGTTGTGCGCCCCATCCAATGAGAGCAGGGGAGATTGGCATAATTAAAATTGTTAATTTCTGCGCTTTCAAGGGCGGCACTAGAATCGAAATGGTGGCTGGCGGCTTAGCGCTAAACGATTATGCTTATCTTCATAATGCCGCAAAGACCATTATGAAGCAACTCTCGGCTAAACGCGAAGAAATTGCCGAGCAGGTTCAAAAAACAGGCGACGATTTAGCCACCGCAAAGGCAGAAATTAAGGCGTTAAACGAACAACTGGCCAAAGCATCTCTTTCTACCGAAATGGTAGGGAATACCCTTGTAGGTTTCACAAAGGAAGCCGACTTTAATACTCTTCGTAATATTGCAAACGGCAAAATAGAAAAGGCAGAATATATCGCCCTTTTCGCCGAAACAGCTGACGGATTTAACTATCTTGTAGCCTCAAAAACAGGGGACACAAGGGGTATTGCCAAAGCCCTTAACGAGAACTTTTCAGGAAAAGGCGGCGGAAAACCCGACTGCGTCCAGGGTAAAATTGCAAAAACTGACAAGTTAAATATTGTAAACATTTTCAAAAAAAGTTGACTTTTGGTAAATTTCGCATATAATATTATTGATATTAGGGAGTAGTTGGCGCGTTTGTTTCGCGTTGCATTAGTCGTCATCACAGCCTTAGGGCTCGGCTATGTATTAAACGACAAGACTATTATCGTGTATTAAACACGGCAATAGTCTTTTTCTTTTGCCGAAAATTTTCGGAGGTGTCTTATGATACAGCAACTTATTTCCCTACAGCCCACCGTAATGCCATGGGTGCTTCTTCTTATCGGATTTGCCGCTCTTGTTAAAGGAGCAGACTTTTTCGTCGACGGCGCGGCCTCGATGGCACGAAAACTCGGCATTTCGGCAGCAATCGTCGGTCTTACCATAGTAGCTATGGGCACGTCTGCCCCCGAAGCCGCCGTTAGTATTACGGCAGGCGTTCAGGCAAGTTTTTTCGGTGTTACCGGTGCCGCAGATATGGCGGTTGGCAACATAATAGGCTCAAATCTGTTTAATCTTCTCTTCATACTCGGCGTTTGTATGATGATTAAGCCCATACCGACCTCGCTTTGTTCTCTTAAGAGAGATTTTCCCTGGGCTATCGGCTCAACCCTGCTTTTCATCCCGATGATTATGGACGGAAAACTTGTGCTTGCCGAGGGTATTGTTCTTGCAACGCTTTTTATGGCATATATCGGTTGGATGGTTTATCAGAGCATAAAAAACCGTCAGGTTGTAGAAGGCGAAACAAAACTTATGCCTTTATCAAAAAGCCTATTGCTTTTTGGTGTAGGCCTTGGTATGATAATCCTCGGAGGACAGTTGGTTGTAAACAGTGCAACCTCTATTGCCGAAAACTTCGGTATGGATTCAACCCTTATTGGTCTTACAATCTGTGCTATCGGAACCTCTCTTCCCGAACTCGTCACTTCGGTGGTTGCCGCACGCAAGGGTGAGAGTGAGCTTGCGGTTGGAAACGTAATAGGTTCTAACATTTTTAACCTTCTTTTCATTCTCGGCACAACGGTTACAATCAGTCCTATTTCGGTTAATACCGATATGATGATAGACACAATTATCCTTCTTGTAGCAACTGCGGCTGTTATGTTATTTTCATACACAAGAATGCAGTGCGACAGAAAAGAGGGCATAATAATTTTTACAGCATATATTGGTTATACAGTATATATAATTTTAAGAGCCTACGGCTTAATTTAAAAAATAAAGGAGTTTAAAATGGTAGAGAAGTTTATGGAACTTAGTCCCGTGATACCCTATGTGGTGTTGGTAGTAAGTTTTTTTGCTCTTATCAAGGGAGCAGACATTTTTGTAGAGGGTGCAGCATCTCTTGCTAAAAAGCTTGGCGTTCCTTCAATTATTATCGGTCTAACAGTTGTTGCTATGGGCACCTCGGCACCGGAAGCTGCGGTTAGTATCTCTGCAGCTGCAACTGGTAATAACGGTATCGCACTCGGCAATGTAATTGGCTCAAATATCTTTAACCTTCTCGTGGTGCTCGGTGTTTGTATGGTTATTACAAAGCTCCCAACTCAGAAGGAAACCTTAAGGAGAGACTTCCCTTGGAACATCATCGCAACCGTAGCGGTTGTTCTTTTTATTGTGCTTTTTGGCGACAATCAAATCACCCGACTTGAAGGAGCGGCGCTCCTCGTTCTCTTCGTTTCTTATATGGGCTACATCATCTACAAAACCCTCAAAAACAGAGAGGTTTCAATCGATGACGAAATTGAGGAAATCTACTTAGTAAAGAGTCTTATCTTCCTTGTAGGCGGTCTTGCGCTCGTTGTAGTTGGCGGAGACTTAGTTGTAGATTCTGCTACCGCTATTGCAAAATCTTGGGGCGCATCAGATAAGCTCGTTGGCCTTACCATTGTTGCTATGGGCACCTCACTTCCCGAACTTGTTACCTCTATCGTTGCCGCAAAGAAGGGCGAAAGCGAAATGGCCATCGGTAATGTTATCGGCTCCAACCTTTTCAACCTGCTTTTCATCCTCGGCATGACCGCGGCTATTATGCCGGTTGCAGGGGCTCTCCTCATTGATAGTATCTTCCTATTAGCTGTTACCGCTATGATGTTTGTCTTTGCCGCTACAGGAAATAGACTTCAAAGAGCAGAAGGCGTAGTTGCAATTCTTTGCTACGGTGGATACCTCGCATATACTATCATTAGAGAGTTCGCACTTTTCTAAACAAAAAATTCCCGCTTGACAAAAGTGGGAATTTAGTTTACAATATATTTAACAATTAGGTTAAATGTTAAAAGGAGGAAGATTATGGGACTTCAAAACACCCTTAAAGCCCTTTCCGACCCCATTCGCCGAGATATTCTCGGCATGCTAAAAAACGGCAGAATGTCGGCAGGGGAGATAAGTGATAAATTCGATGTTACAGGTGCGTCTATTTCTCGACACCTCTCGGTTTTAAAGGAAGCAGACCTAGTTCGCGATAAAAGAGAAGGACAGTTCATTTTTTACGAAATAAACACCTCGGTATTAGAGGAGACATTGCTTTGGATTAAAAACTTGAAGGGAGACAGTGCGAATGTTTAAAGAGCATAAATTTAAAATTATAATTTCATCTATTATTACAATACTACCCATATTTTTTGGCCTTGCCATGTGGGATAGACTTCCCGAAAAAATCGCAACCCATTGGGGCCCCGATGGAAACCCCGACGGATATTCAGGCAAGCTTACCGCAGTAGTGCTTTTACCCTTACTCGTTTTGGCTATACATCTGCTTTGCATATTCTTTACCTCTCTTGATAAGAAAAACAGTGGACAGAACAAAAAGGTTTTCGGCTTTATATTTTGGATTTGTCCCGCGGTATCCCTTGTTACAAGCAGCTTTACCTATATGCAGGCATTTAATGTAAAATTTAGTGTCGGTAGTATCTGTATTGCTCTTATGGCTGTTCTCTTTATCATAATCGGTAATTACATGCCGAAATGCAAGCAAAACTACACCATTGGTATTAAAATTCCTACCACCCTAAACAGCGAAGAAAACTGGAATGCTACCCACAGACTTGCGGGTATAGTTTGGGTTATTTGTGGTGTGCTTTTACTTCCCGGCATCTTCCTTCCGAAGAACTTCTTGCCTTGGATGTTAATCGCAACACTTCCCGCAGTGTTAATTCCCGTTATCTATTCAATTATTTACGACAAAAAGCACAAATAAAAAAAGCACCCTGTAGGGTGCTTTTTTGGTTTATTCCGATATTCTGTATCGGTTTTTCTTGTTGTCCGACATTCTAAAGTCAATAGACTTAGCGGGGGGATAAAGGTCCCAAGCCTCATCTATAAGGTCTTCTATTGTGGAGCGGTCGGGGTTTTCTATGCCACGCTCTTTTGCCATTTTTATAGCGCAAAACTCAAACCATATATCTGTAAGGCTAACCTCGCCCTCTCTGATATCATAGTGCTCCTCAGAGAAGAACTTTTCAAGATACTCGGTTTTTCCAAGCCTAATAGCAGCCCTTGCCGCAGAGATTTTAATGCGGTCAAATTTTTTGCACTTGTTGGGGAGAGATAGATAGATACTCCAAAGCTTTTCATACCGTTTTCTACGCACAAGGAAAATAAGATACTCGCTTATAAGGGCGTTGTCGTTTAAAGCACCATCAAGGCCTAAGGCTAAATCATAATATCTTTCGGCATCTTCATAATTGCCGGCTCTATTCTCAAGAAAAGCAAGATTGCGGTAGGTAATAATGTTGGGAACAAGGGAAATTCCTCTTTGCCAAATTTCACGGGCTAAGTCGGCTTTTTTCTCATCTTCATCTTTGCTCACAACATCAATAGAATAGCCTGTCATATCAAAACTTTCATAGGTAAGCGCTCCAAGGTGAAGCAGAGCCGTCCAGTTGTTGCCCTTATCGGTTTTAAGTGAAGATTCAATATATGGACGCCATTTTTCGCTAACCATATACGAGAGCGGAAGCTCGTCGGGGTTTAGTTCTGCGATATATCCGTTTTCAAGCAGATTTACCCAAGGCATTTCTTCTTCGCCTATTGTATGAGGAGCAAAAAGCATAGAGGTGGGAGGCGTTCCGTCACCGTCCTTTTTCATTCTTAGCACCTCCACCGCACCAAAGCCTGAGCCCTTATGTACAAGGTTGGTGTCATTAACAGGTAAATTTGCCAAAACTGAATATTTCTTATCAAGCGCCTCAAGGTCCTCTTTTGTAATAACCGAATTTATATAGTCATCAAAATACTGGACCGCTCTGTCATAATCGGGGTCGTGAAGACTGTCCTTGTCAAGAGTTGTACCGCCAAAGCACTGTGTCCACTCAATTTTACTCTTTGCGGGAAATAACATTTCGTGCATCTGGCTTGGAGCAATACCTGCCTGAATTTCGGCGTAATATCCCGTTCCCTCGCCATCGGACAAAAACTCTTGCCAACGGTAACCGCCTTTGTGAGCACCCCAACAAAAGAGCTTTTTGTAATAAAGGGGTGCGGTCGAACGCTCGTAGAAGACCAGACCGTCCTTATAAGCGGCTGCTTCCCAGGTTGACTCGCCGTCATTATCCTTTTGAATAAAATAGTCAAATGCATTAAGCGCATTACAGGGGTAGGTTGCATCAATGCCGGGCATTTGTCTGATTTCGGGTAATCTATCATAGCGGCAAAGTCCGCCTTCATAGGATATTACACTCTTATTAGAGGCTAAAACTCTGGTTTTAAAATCATCTGTAACAGCAATATTTGTCCACCAGTAGGTTGTAGTTGGCTTGTCAAACGGGTTAAAAAGCTTTACGTGGCAAATAAGATGGCGAGAGCCCTCGGGCAGATGTAAATCAAGTTGCCAAAAACCGTTTTTAGTCCTCTCAAACTCGTAAATTCTTATAAATTCATTACCGTCATTGTCGTTTAAAATAGCGGCAAAAACATTGTCACAGGTTGTAACCGAGTGGCCGAGCGTACCAAAATTCCACTCAATACCGCCCGAAAGCCAAGCGTTTCTAATAGCCAAGTTGCAAGGCTGAATAACGGGGTTGGTAAAAAGCAGTTCTCTCTTTGTTACCTTATCAAAAATAGAGTGAATTCGTCCGCCGTATTCGGGGAAGACAATAACCCTTAAATACTCATTTTCAAGCGTTAAGGATTTTACAGATAATTTTTTACGCTCCCTGGTGTATCTGTCCTGTAAAAGATAGGGGAGACTAGGGCGTATTTGACCAAGCCCCTCTCTTAAATGCTCGGGGAAACTCTCCTCATATTTTTCCTTGTTATTTCCCCTTAATCTAAAATTAGGGAGTGGGTTAACGCCACCAATATCACAACCCGTAATTTCATAGAAGCCACGTTTTATCTTCATAAAAACCCCTTGCGATTTTACAAAATTTACTTTAAAATAACTATAGCAGATATTAGCAAAAAAGGGAAGAAAATAATGATAATTTTAATCACAGGAGCATCACATACGGGCAAAACCTACACCGCACAACAACTGCTTAAAAGGTATAAGTGCCCATACCTTTCTATAGACCATCTTAAAATGGGGCTTATTCGCAGCAAAAATACAAACCTTACACCGGAAAGTGATGATGCCGACCTTACTGCCTATCTTTGGCCAATCGTTCGTGAAATGATAAAAACTGCAATAGAAAACAACCAAAATTTAATTGTAGAGGGCTGTTATATCCCTTTTTCCTGGCAAAAGGATTTTGAGGATAGTTATTTAAAGCATATAAAATACTACTGCCTTGTTATGAGTGAGGATTATATAAGACATAATTTTTATAAAATAAAAAGCAAGGCGAATATAATAGAAAACCGTCTTGATGACAGCGACTGCACAATCGATTCGGTCCTTAAAGATAACGCAGACTACCTCGCCCTTGCCAAAAAACACGGCGTAAATTATATTCTTATTAATAACAGATATAAAATAAACATATAAAAAGAACCTTGGATTATCCCAAGGTTCTTTTGTTTTCAATTATTCCCACTCGATAGTGCCAATTGGCTTTGGTGTCAGGTCGAGCAATACTCTATTAATGCCTTCAACCTCGTGGGTTATTCTGTAGGTTATCTTGTGAAGAATTTCATAAGGAATTTCTTCGATGGTTGCGGTCATAGCGTCCTTGGTGTTTACAGCACGGATAATTGCCGGCCAGCCTTCATATCGGCTTTCGTCCTTAACGCCAACGCTCTTAATATCGGGAACAGCAATAAAATACTGCCAAACCTTTTCGGCAAGGCCGTTTAAATCAAATTCTTCGCGAAGAATTGCGTCTGCTTCTCTTAAAGCGTGAAGTCTGTCACGGGTAATAGCGCCAAGACATCTAACGCCAAGGCCGGGGCCGGGGAAGGGCTGACGGTAAACCATAGCGTGAGGAAGACCAAGTGCTTCGCCGACAACGCGAACCTCGTCCTTAAAGAGAAGTTTAATAGGCTCAACAAGTTCAAACTTCAGGTCTTCGGGAAGACCGCCTACGTTGTGGTGGGACTTAACAGCCTTTTTGCCTTCTGCCTGCTTAACACTGTCCAAACTATCGGGGTAGATAGTACCCTGAGCGAGATATTCAACGCCTTCGAGTTTTCTTGCTTCGTCAGCAAATACTTCGATAAATTCCTTGCCGATTATCTTTCTCTTTGTTTCGGGATCGGATACACCTGCAAGAAGATCGAGGAAACGGTCTGTTGCATCTACATAGATAAGGTTTGCATCAAGCTCGCCTTCGAAGAGCTTGATTACGTTTTCGG
>JAGBUU010000059.1 GCA_017630655.1 Clostridia bacterium | reverse complement strand
TAAAAAGGGAATAAAGATGATGGCGGTTTGTCCCGGCTGGGTTAAAACCGAGTTCTTCGACAGAGCGGTTGTTAAAGAGGGCGTAATTACCTACTTTAATCAGTTCTTTACAAGTGAACAAATCGTAAAAAGGGCAATGAGTGATATGAAAAAGGGCAAGGACGTATCGGTCTGCGGTCCCAAAATCAGAGCACAGGTGCTCCTTACAAAACTTCTCCATCACAGAGCCGTTATGCGAATCTGGATGTGGCAGCAAAAGAAATAAAAAAGAACCCGTACGGGTTCTTTTTTATTTCAGGGAACAGTGTTTCGTTCGGCACAACCTATTCTTCTGTAATCTCAAATAAATCGTTAGGGGTGCAGTCGAATAAAAGGCATAATGTTTCAATGTTTTCATATCGTATAGACCTTGTTTGGTTATTAACCATTTTGCTAAAATTCTGGTAACTCATACCAAGCTGTTTGTATAGCCAATATTTTGTTTTGCCTTTTTCCTTTAAAATTTCTAAAGTGCGTAATCTAATCATAATATACTACCTCATAACTTACGTCTTTATTAGATAATATCTGCGAATAACGATTTACACATAGACTTTTTCGTTATATAATTAAAACATAATATAAATAGAATAAAGAAAACTATAGCAGACGTGGGGCTTGTCGCTATTACGAAACTTCTCCACCGCGGAGTCGTTATGCGAATTTGGATGTGGCAGCAAAAGAAATAAAAAAAGAACCCGTACGGGTTCTTTTTATTTCAGGGAAGAGGGAATAGGGAATAGGGAAAAGGGAATAGGAACACTGTTTTCCCCTCATCCCCCATCCCTTATCATTCGCTGCTTTTTGTGTTTTCGACACCTTAATGCGACAAAATCGGGACATGCTTTGGGATATAATGGAAGAAAACCGAAATTGTCAAAGGAGCCTAAAATGAAGGACGTAGTAAGAGAAAATACGGGAGCTTTAAAACTCAGCACATCCGATATTATAAAGGAAATAGCAATACATATCGCATTCTGCATAGCGTCGTTTTTAATGTCAAGGGGAGTAGTTTTTGGTAGCGTTCTTCCCTTTGGTGCGGCAATAGCGGCGGCGGCACCTGCCGATTATCTTGCAAGCGTTGCAGTAGGTTGTTTTTTTGGATATTTAATACCGGTAACCGAAATAAATGTATTTAGATATATGGCGGCACTTTTTGCAATTGTTGCAATAAAGGTACTGCTTGCTGCCCTTACAAAATATGCCTTTCGCCCAATTGTTACAGCCCTTACTGCAGGCGTAGTTGCGGGTGCAACGGGGCTTGTTTCAACCGTAGGGGACGCTAAAGCAACCGCCCTTGCCTTTGCAGAAGCCGCACTTGCCTTTGCTTCGGCATATTTTATGTCTAATGCCTTCCGCCAATACCCTGCCTTTTTAAAGGGGTTAAAAGGGGAGGACCTTGCCTGTCTTTTAATATCTGTAAACATATTTCTTATAGGGACAATGTCCTTAATTATTGGCGGAATTTCGGTTGGCAAAACGCTTGCCGTTACCTTTATTTTGCTAATATCCCGCTTTGGCGGAAGCTACGCGGGAGCGGTTGGCGGCATTGCCGCCGCGATGGCGGTTGCCCTCTCTACAGCAGATAATGTTACCGCCCTCACATTCTGCCTTGCGGGTCTTGTTACAGGCATATTTGCTGCATTTGGAAAATACGCACAGGTAGCCGCTGTAATTTTGTCCTGTGTATTGGCAAGTGCAATAGGCAGAGAACTTATAATAACAGTAGAACTGCTTATTACAAGCCTTTTTGCCTCGGCGCTGTTTCTTATAATACCAAAAAACATTGCAAAGGTAACGGGGAAAATTTTTTCTCCCCCCACAAAAACGGTTAGCGAAAATGGTATGAAAAAGGCGGCATGCCTAAGGCTTCGTTTTGCCGCAGGGGCACTGTCGGACGTAGGGCAGACGGTTGAAACGGTATCAAAGGAGCTTTCCCGTATAAACTCGCCCGATTTTGAGACGGTGCTTCACGGAATTGAAAAGGAAGCATGTAGCGGTTGCTCTTTGGCGGTAAATTGTTGGGAGGGCAGAAAAGCCGATACAGTATCTGCTTTGCTTGAAATAATTAAGGGTATACGAGAGGGGGAGGCCGAGCCAGAAAAAAGAGCTCCCGATGAATTCAGGTGTAGGTGCCTCAGACCCGAAAAGGTTGCGGGAGCCACACTTGTTCACTATAGCGATTATGCATCGCGTATGGCGGCCGAAAGCCGAATTTCAGATGTAAGAAGCGTTGTGTCGGAGCAATTTGGCGGAATATCCAATATGCTCTCCGATATGGCGGAGGAGTTCGAACGGGATGAAGCCTTTGATGAGCGGAGTGCTGCAAAAATAACTAATGCGCTTAAAAATATTGAGATAATTCCAATAGAGTGCGGTTGCCGAATAGACAAATACGGAAGAATGACGGTAGAAATAATAACAAGCAAGGTAAAGGGCGTAAAATACAGCCGAATGAAGTTGTTGCGGCAGATAGAGGTCTGTGTAGACCGTGAGTTTGAGCCACCAATAATAAGCGAGAGTGCCGATAAAATTTATATCACTCTAAGCGAGAGGGCAAGATTTGCGGTGCAAACAGGGGTGTGTCAGATATCCTGTTCGCCGTCTGGTATTTGCGGCGATGCATATAATATCTTTTCCGACGGCAAGGGTAGGAGCTTTGTGGTGCTTTCCGACGGAATGGGAAGCGGAGGAAGAGCCGCAGTCGACGGTGCTATGGCGTCGGGACTTATGATGCGGCTTATAAAGGCAGGCTTTGGTTTTGACTGTTCGCTTAGTATTCTAAGCTCGGCAATGCTCTTTAAATCAACCGACGAATCACTCGCAACTCTGGACATAGCCGCACTTGATTTGTTTTCGGGCAGGCTGGATATGCTCAAAGCAGGTGCGGCACCAACATTAGTCAGGAGGTCGGGCAGGTGCTCGGTAGCCAAAAGCACCTCCTTGCCTGTAGGTATACTACGCGAGGTTGGGTTTGATAAGGCAAGTATAAAACTAAAAGCAGGGGATATTATTCTAATGGTATCCGACGGTGTGTGCAGCGAGGGCATTGAATGGATGTGTGCCGAGCTCGACTCGTGGCATGATGCTTCGGCACAAAGCCTTGCAGAGCACATAGCCTACGGAGCCCAAAGACGCCGTAGCGACAACCACGCCGACGATATAACGGTAATCGCCGTAACGGTTGACAAAGCAGTATAAAACGTTAGAAAACAGGGATGAGGGAAGAGGGGATTTCCCTCAAAACACAGATTAAATTAGCATACCCTTGCCCCTTATCCCTCTTCCATAAACAGTAATCTTCAGACTAGATGAAACCTAAAGCAAATTTGATAAAAAAAGAGAAGTCTTAAAGACTTCTCTTTTTAATTTTATCCCAATACTCTTTGAATTTCTGTTCGGTGGAGTTGTCGCCATACTCAAAAAACTTTGCGTTTTTAATATCGTTTGGTAAATACTGTTGTTCTATCCACCTGTTTGGATAATCGTGGGGATATTTATAAAACTGACCGGGATTATCGTTGTCAATCCCATCGAAATGCTTGTTTTGAAGATGCCTTGGTATACTTCCGCCCTTGCCCTTGTTTACAAAATCCATTGCGGCAAAAACGGCATCGTGAGCCGTGTTGCTTTTAGGAGAAATTGCAGTGAGAATTACGGCATCGGCCAAAGGAATTGCGGCTTCGGGAAGCCCAACCGCGTTTGCTATATCAACGGCAGACTTAACAATAGGTATAATCTGCGGATAGGCAAGTCCTACATCCTCACAGGCGCAAACCATAAGCCGTCTGCAAGCCGAGGGCAAATCGCCCGCCGCCAAAATACGAGCAAGATAATAAACCGCGGCGTCGGGGTCGCTACCTCGCATAGATTTCTGATAGGCAGAAAGCAAATCGTAATGCTCGTCGCCCTCGCGGTCGTATCTGACGGCGCTGTGGGCAAGCAGTTCCTC
>JAGBUU010000058.1 GCA_017630655.1 Clostridia bacterium | reverse complement strand
TATTTCTTTTTATCATTTATTGTTGTAAATTGTGAGAAAATTTGCTATAATTAAATTAAATATATGCTAAGGAGAGTTAAAATGGTAAAAGTAGTACTACTTGCACACACTCCAAATCCAGAATCCACTGTTGCTGCGGCGGCAAAGCTTTGCTATTCGGCATCTACAATCGAGGGAATTCGCGAGGGCCTTACCCCCGAAAAAACCGCATCCTTTGTAGAAATGCTTAGTGAAATTGGACATGAAAGTCCCATAGAGCACGTTTCCTTTACCTTTGGCGTAGAGGGAATTTCCCGTGCCTGTTCACATCAGCTTGTTCGTCATAGGATAGCATCCTATTCTCAAAAGAGCCAACGCTATGTAAACGAGGACTCTTTCGAATACGTAATTCCGCCCGAGGTTGAAAAAATACCCGAGGCAAAGGAAGAGTTTATACGTCAGATGAAGTCAATAGATGAAGGTTATAAACAGTTGGCTGAGCTTTTAACAGCAAAACACACAGAAGCCTTTATTGCCGAAGGGTTAGATGAAAAAACCGCACATAGCAGAGCCAAGAAAAAGGCGATTGAAGACGCACGTTTCTTGCTTCCCAACGCTTGCGAAACCAAGATAGTTGTTACAATGAATGCAAGAAGCCTTATGAATTTCTTTAGACACCGTTGTTGCAACCGTGCTCAGTGGGAAATTAAAGAGGTTGCCGACCAAATGCTAACGCTTGTGTTAGAGGTTGCACCTAACCTCTTTAAAAATGCAGGACCATCCTGTGTTGCAGGCGGTTGTCCCGAGGGCAAAATGACCTGTGGTAAAATAAAAGAAGTTCGTCAGTTTTATAAGGAAATGAAGTAATTATGGGAAAACTAATTGTTATAGAGGGCCTTGACGGAAGCGGCAAATCAACCCAGTTGGAGCTTTTACCACAAGGCTTAAAGAAGATGGGAATAGATAGCAAAAGCGTATCCTTTCCTTGCTATGAAGATGATTCTTCAACCCTTATAAAAATGTACCTTGCAGGGCAGTTTGGCTCAAAGCCGGGCGATGTTAACGCCTATGCAGCTTCTTGCTTTTACGCCTGTGACCGATACGCTTCCTTTAAAAAGAGTTGGGGCGAATATTATAACGAAGGCGGAGTTGTTGTTTCGGGTAGATACACCACCTCAAACGCGGTACATCAGTGTTCGAAGCTTCCAAAGGACGAGTGGGCGGATTTTTTAGATTGGCTTTATGATTTTGAATACACAAAGCTTGGCATTCCAAAGCCCGACAAGGTAATTTTCCTTGATATGCCTACAGAGGTTTCCCAAAAACTGCTTGATGGCCGTTACGAGAGTGGCGGTGGCCATAAGGATATTCACGAAAAGGATGTTGAGTACCTAAATCGTTGCAGAGAGGCTGCAATTTTTACAGCCGAGTATTCCGGTTGGATTAAAATCTCCTGTGCAAAGGATGGTAAGCCCAGAACAATAGAGGAAATTGCTGCCGATGTATTGGCAGAGGTCCTAAAAGGAGTTTAACATGATTTATGTATTTTTAGCCGACGGCTTTGAAGAGGCCGAAGCACTTGTTACTGTTGATATTCTTCGCCGTGCAGGCCGAAAGGTTACCTGTGTAGGAGTAGACAAGAAGGAAATTGTCGGTGCTCACGGAATTAAAATTACTGCCGATATTAAAACGGGAGAGTTTTCGCCCGTAGAATTTGAAGGTGTGGTTTTACCCGGCGGTATGCCTGGCACTAAAAATCTTATGGCAAATGCGACTGTTTGCAATGCAGCAAAAACCGCTTTCAAAAAGGGCAAACTTGTCGGTGCTATCTGTGCTGCACCTGCCGTACTGGGCAATCTTGGTATATTAAAGGGCAAGGCAGCTACTTGTTACCCCGGTTTTGAAGACCAGCTTCTTGGTGCCCGTTATGTAAATGCGCCTACCATTACCGATGGTAATGTTATTACTACAAGGGGAGCGGGAGCAGCCTTTGAATTTGGTTTTGCTATAGTCGATTTTCTTGAAGGAACAAGGGAACTCTCGAGAGAACTTAGGGAGAGTATGCAATGCGTCCGATAGATATACGAGGTTATAAGCAAGACCTTCGTTCACGTTCAAAGGAGCGAAGACGTAGCATGCCTAAAGCCGAAAAGCAGGCTCTTGATTTGGCGATAGCTGAAAATGTACGCCGCCTTAAAGAATATCGACCCTCAAAAACAATTCTTATCTATATGTCAACGCCCATTGAAGTTGATACAATACAGATAATAAAAAACGCTTGGGAAGACGGCAAAAGAGTGGCGGTGCCGCGTTGTATCCCCGAAACCAGAAATATGGAGTTTCACTACATCGACAATCTTGACTGTCTGTCGGTTGGAAGCTTTTCGGTGCTTGAGCCCGACCCCAGTCTGCCAATAGTGACCGATTTTCGGGTTGTCTTATGATAGTGCCAGGTATGCACTTTGATATGAAGGGTTACCGCATAGGTTATGGTAAGGGCTACTATGATAGATATATGGTGCGTTTTGCGGGAATTTCTGCGGGAATTTGTTATTCCTCCGAGCTAAAACCATTTTTATATCATGGCAAATATGACCGTCATGTAGATATTGTTGTAACAGATAAAAGAATAAAGACTTGTAATAAATAAAACGGAGATTTTATGAAGAAAAAGAGTTTGCTCTATATAATTTTAGCGGTAATAGCCGTAGTTTTAATTGCTATATCGGTAGTTGCTGTTACAGTTATTTCTGACATAAACGGCACCTCAAGAAACGGAGATGTTTGCAGAGTCACAATACCCCAAGGCTCTACTATATCAAGCATTGCCAATATTCTTGAGGATGCAGGTGCGGTTGATAGTGCTTTAAGCTTTAGAATTTATACAAAATTCGCTAAAACAGGTGCAAATTACCGATACGGAAGCTATGAGTTTAAAAACAATGTAGGCTTTGCGGAGATTGCAAAAATTCTGTCCACTCAGGGTCAGCGGGCATTGTCTGTAAAGGTTACCATACCGGAGGGTACAGGTATATATGACTTTGTAAAGGATGTTAACGGAAAGGATGTAACTGTGCCCGGAATTGCAACACTGCTAAGTCGTGCAGGGGTATGCGACACCGAAAGTTTTTTCGAAGCATTAAGTGAGATATCTCTTGAAGGCAAACTGCTTGAAAACGCGAATAGCGAGAAGGCTTACTGTGCACTTGAGGGTTATCTTTTCCCCGATACTTACGAGTTTTACTATGGTGATGATAATAAAAAATACGCAAAGCTCGCTATAGAAAAAATGATAGACAGGGCAGAGGCGGTTATAACCGATGAAATGTATAAAAGAGCCAATGATATGGGATATACAATCAATGATATTCTAACTATGGCATCTATTATACAAATGGAATCGGGGCAAAACGGCAATGAGATGCCAAATGTTGCCGCAGTTTTTTATAATCGTCTTAATAACCCCGATAAATTTACCACCCTTGGCTCTTCGCCAACCTGCTACTATGGTAGTTTTAATCCGAATGATGATGACAGGTATGATACCTATAAAATAAAAGGGCTTCCCCCCGGACCCCTTTGCTCACCGGGAGAGGCGGCGATAAAAGCTGCGCTTTATCCAACCGAGAATACCCCGTATTTTTACTTTGTTACCGATAAAAACGGTAAATTCTATTATCATAAAACGGGTGCAGAGCAAAATGCTACAATAAACCGTCTACAGCAAGAAGGAAACTGGATATATGAGTATTTCAAATAAAAAAACATCCTTGCCGGAACTGCTTTGTCCTGCCGGGGACTTAACAAGGCTTAAGACTGCCGTAGACTTCGGTGCAGATGCGGTATATATTGCGGGCGAAGAATTCGGCATGCGTACCGCTGCCTCAAATTTTGGTGAAGATGATATGAGGCAAGGTATAAAATATGCCCATGAACACGGTGCAAAGGTGCATATTGCATGTAATACACTGCCACATAACGATGAAATTTGCCGTATTCCCGCTTTTTTGGAACTTGTGCAGGATGCAGGGGCAGATGCGGTTATTGCCGCAGACCTGGGCACAATTGGAATGGTAAAAAAATACGCCCCAAATTGCGAACTTCATGTATCTGTTCAGTCGGGCATTGTAAACTATGAAACGGCAAATGCCTTTTATAATATGGGTGCTAACCGAGTGGTCACCGCAAGGGAACTGTCCCTTACCGAAATTGCAGAAATAAGGGCAAAAACACCAAAAGATTTACTGCTCGAGTGTTTTGTTCACGGTGCTATGTGTGTTTCCTTTTCGGCAAGATGTCTACTATCTTCCTACATGACAGGCAGAGATGCAAACAGGGGAGATTGTGCTCAGCCTTGCCGTTGGTCCTATTCTCTCGTTGAGGAAAACAGAGAGGGTCAACATTTTGATATAACCGAGACCGATAAGGGAACCTATATATTAAACGCAAACGATTTATGTATGGCAGAGCATTTAAAGGAAATGATGGATGCCGGTATAGGTAGTCTTAAAATTGAGGGCAGAGCAAAGTCGCAGTATTATGTTGCGGTTACCGCAAATGCATATCGCGGCGCGTTAGATAGTCTTAAAGTCGTAGATGATAATTGGCAGTTGCCACTTTGGGTTAGCGAGGAACTGAATAAAATCAGTCACCGCAATTATTCTACGGGTTTCTATTACGGAAGACCTGAAAATGCTCAAACCTATTCCCACGCAGGCTATGTAAGAGATTATGCGGTGGCCGCAACGGTTGATGGATATGAGGACGGCATGATAATTGCCACACTTAAGAATAAGTTCTGGCGTGGTCAAACGCTCGATTGTTTAGAGCCAATGTCTGAGCCATTCATAGTTAAAGCCGATGAGCTTTTTGATGGCGATAATAACCCAATTGAAAATGCGCCGCACCCAATGATGAAAATTAAAATTCCATATAGCAGACCTGTTAAGGTCGGCGCTATGCTTAGAATGAAATGTGATTAATAAAAACCTCCTACGTCAATAATAGACGTGGGAGGTTTTTTTATGAACATATCTTATAAACGAATAGGCGTTTGCTACTGTCTGGTAGTTGTGCTTTTATTTATATGTGCATTTAGAGTTTTTTTGGTAATGAATAAGGAAAACTACAAACAGGCAGCCGAGCAAATTAGCCGCAGAGTAGTATCGTTCGCAAAAAGTCGAGGCACCATTTTTGATGCAAATATGGAGCCCATAACCAACGCCACCGAAATATATTATATTGTTATATTTGATGAACCAAGTGCCATTGCTGCTTTATATAGTTACTTTTCGGGCAGTGAAATAGAAAAAATTATAAATGATATAAGGCAAAACGGCTTTGCAGTAAGAAAATCCTCAAGAGAAATTATATGTGATGGAATTTATAACATAAAGACATATTCCCACGCCGACGACAGTCTTTTATCAAAGCATATTATAGGTTACACAGACCTTGAGGGTAAAGGCGTTTGCGGAATAGAGTCTGCTTTTGACAGTATACTGTTTTGCGAGGATAAAAACCAAATAACCTTTACAATAAACGGCCAGGGCAGAGTAGTTAAGGGTTATACACCGGAACTAAACTATAATTATTCAGCAGTCAAAAGCGGAGTGCAAATCACGATAGATAAAAATATTCAAAGAATTGCAGAGCAAAAGTCTATGGAAATAAACTGCGGTGCGGTGGTGATTTGTGACATACAAACCGGCAAAATAAAAGCCCTTGTCAGCCGCCCCGACTACAAACTGTCCGACCTTGGTAGTGCCGTAAAAAATGAAAACGAGCCGCTTCTAAACCGAGCACTTTGCACCTATAACATAGGCTCGGTATTTAAGCCTTTTGTTGCCGCCGTAGGCTACGAAACAGGCAAAAACCTTACAGTAGAGTGTAAGGGATACACAAATATAGACGGGCTAAGCTTTGCCTGTCATAATACGGGTGGACATGGCAGTGTAGACTTATCAGACGCAATAAAGTTTTCCTGCAATTCATACTTTTACACCTTTATTCAGTCGATTAGCACTGGGAGGCTATTTAGTATAGCAAAGAAAGCAGGAATGGATAGTTCGGTTTATCTTGCTGATGGATTATATGCCGCAAAGGGAAACTTGGGTGAAACTAACGAAGCCTTTCTTACAAAAAGAAATCTTGCTAATATTTCAATAGGGCAAGGGGAACTTATGACATCCCCAATAGCTATAACAAATATTTATATGGCAATAGCGTCGGGTGGCTCATATGTGCCGCCATCTTTAATTGAAGGTATAGTTAAAAATGAAAAAGTTACAGAAACAAGCCCACTTCCAAAAAGTATAAAGCTTTTTTCAAAATCAACGGCAGACAAATTAAGGCAAGACCTTGCAAAAGTACTCGAAGGAACAGGCAAAACGGCAAAGCCGAAAACTGTTACTGCAGCAGGCAAAACGGGTACGGCACAAACAGGCGTAATAAAGGCGGGTAAGAAGGTTACAAACTCTTGGTTTTGCGGATTTTTTCCACTGGATAACCCTAAATATGCTGTAACCGTTTTGTCTGAAAATACTAAGGGAGGCGTGGGGCATATCTTTGCTGAAATTGCCGATGCAATAACCGAATATGAATTAACCGACAGCGTTGACTAGCTGTCGGTTTTTTGTTAGAATATAAAAAAGAGGTGTTTATATGAACAAGCTGGAAATTGAACGCAAATTTTTAATTAAAATGCCGAATGAAAAGCGGCTTTTAGATTTAAAAAGCATTCGTGTTTTAAACATATCACAAACCTACACTACCAAAGGTGAAAGAATAAGGAAAATAGAAGAAAACGGCAGCATTACATATATTAAGACGATAAAAAAACATATAAGCGACCTTGTAAGACTGGAGATGGAAGAGGAAATCTCAGGCGATGAGTATAACTGCTTATTGGGCTTTAAAGAGGGAAACACCATAGAAAAAACAAGGTATGTATACCTTTACAAAGGAAAGAATATTGAAATTGATATTTTCCCGTTTTGGCAAAGCCAGGCCTTTTTAGAGGTTGAACTAATCAGTGAAGATGAAGATTGCCCATTGCCCTCATTTATTGAGGTTATTAAGGAGGTTACAGAGGATAAAGCATATAGAAATTATTCTTTATCCAAAAATATTCCAAAAGAAGAAAATTTTTGAAACCTTTTAGGGCGCTGAATTGTGTTAGTAGTGAAAGAGGGTGAAGTAATGAATGAAAAATTACCCGGTGGTATGTCTGTATCCGATGTTTTCAACAAATACTGCAATACCGTTTACCGTCTCGCTTATGCAAGGGTAGGGAATAAGTTTGATGCAGAGGATATCGTACAAACCGTATTCCTTAAGCTATGCAAGGAGAAAACGGTTTTTAGTGACGAAGAGCATCTTAAAGCCTGGCTTTTAAAGGTAACCGTAAACTGCTCTAAAAATCTGCTGAAATCCGGCTGGATGAGGCTTACCGAATCACTCAACAATAGCCTTGCTGCACCCACACATGAGGTGGGTGAGGTATACTGCGAGGTTGCAAAGCTGCCTCTTAAATACCGCACGGTAGTTCATCTTCATTACTTCGAGGGTTATTCTTGCGGCGAGATAGCAAAAATCACAAACACAAATGAAGCCACCATTAAAACCCGCCTAAAAAGAGCAAGGGATAGGCTTGGCTCTGTCTTGAAAGGAGAGGTATAATGTTTGAAGAAAAGTATAGAAAAGATAATGAAAACATTGTTTTAGACGAAGCGGCAAAAAGATATATAAAAGCGAAAATTACAGATACACCAAAAGCAAACCTTAAAATAAATTATAACGCTATAATTGCGGCGGCGCTTAGTCTTGTGCTGGCTTTAGGTGTAATTTTTGTTGCGGGTAAGACTGCACCCGTGTTTGATTATGTCGGCGAAACAAGCCTTATGCATAATCTTACCTATGACACCATATACGATTCTATAAATGAGCGTAGGAAGAGTGATAATAATTTCTTTTCTGAAATAACTGACGGCATAGCCTATTTAACGGGCAGTCTTGCAAAGGGCGATGCCACCGCACCCGAATCAGCCACAGATTCGGCAACAGGCACAGACCAAGCAAACAAGGGTAACTCCTCTACAACAAACAATCAGGTGCAGGGTGTTGATGAGGCAGACCTTGTTAAAAATGACGGCAGATATATCTACTCTGTAAAAGACGGCAGTATTCTTATTACCGATTCAAATAATGGTCAGCCTAAGCTAATAGCAAAAAAAGATGTGACCAATGACGGCGAGACAATCGGCGGGCTTTTTGTAAACGGCGACCGTCTGGCAGTGCTTTTGGAAAACTACAGATACTCCCATAGCGGTGCCAAGGTTAGAATTGTTGTGTTTAATATTTCTGATAAGGAGAATATAACAGTTCTTAAAGAAACGACCCAAAACGGTTATTTTAGCAATGCCAGAATGATAGGGGATACCGTATATCTTCTTTCAAACTATGCGGTTCCAAATAACATTTCCAAAAATAAGGTAGAAACCTTTGTGCCCTGCGTTGACAATACCGCTATAGCAGAGTCGAATATTTATGTAATTAACGAGTTCGAATCCCTAGACTATCTTGTTGTATCCTCAATAAGCCTACAAAACGGCGAGGTAATAGATAGCACCGCAGTGCTTGGCGGAGCACAAAATGTTTACTGTAATAACGAGCACCTTTATTACACCTTTTCAAAATACGGTGAATATGGGCAGGGGGAAAAAACCGAATACAGAACTGAAACTACTATTGTAAAATTAAGTCTTAAAAAAGATAAGATTGAAACAGTAGCAACAGGCAAGGTGCAGGGCCGTCCCTTAAATCAGTTCTCTATGGACGAATATGGCGGCAATCTTAGAATAGTTACAACGGTAGATGTTACAACTGCAACCAAGACAAATTATACAAGTACGGCAACTACAACCAGTGCAAACGCTCTCTATGTTCTGGATAGCAACCTAAAACAAATAGGAGCAATAGAAGACATTGCAGAGGGCGAACGTGTTTATTCGGTTCGTTTTAGCGGCGAAATAGGATATTTTGTAACCTTCAGACAGGTTGACCCGTTATTTACTGTTGACCTTAAAGACCCGACAAAACCAAAGATTTTAAGTGAGCTTAAAATACCGGGCTTCTCAGAGTATATGCATCCCTTCGGTGAGGGTAAACTCTTCGGCTTCGGTAAAGCAGCAACCGAGCTTGGTGCGGTAACAAGCCTTAAAATTTCTATGTTTGATGTAAGCGACCCAACAAACGTTACCGAAAACCACGTAACAGAGGTGGATTCACTCTGGTCGGAGGCAAGTTCAAACCATAAAGCAATAATGGTTGATACAAATAAAAATATAATTGCCTTCCTTGGTACTGATAATCTCAGCCGTACAAATCTTTATGTATACGGTTACGATGAGCAAAACGGCTTCTTTATAAAAGCTGTCGAATTTGTAGATAACAGTTATAATTTTGGTACCCGCTTTGTTTGGATAAATGACCACTTCTATTTAGTAACACAAAACGGCATTACGGTATTTGACCTTCGAAGCTTTGAAAAACTGTCCCGCCTGGCATTTTAAAATAAAAATCAGCACCTATCGGGTGCTGATTTTTTATGCCTTAAACATAAATTATCGAAAAACAATAATTTAATTATTGACAAACGATAATTCTGGTGTTATTATTATGGCAGAAAAAGGTTTTGGAGGTAATTTTTATGTGGAATAAAGATAGGTCGTTACTGTTATCTATTATAGTTTGCTTTTTCTTAACTGTGGTGCTTAGCCTTGCCTTGTTTTTTGGGCCTTGGGCAGTAGAACTATGGTTTACAAGCTATCGCGGATATGCAGAATCGGGTTCGGCCGTAAAAAACATAATGACTGTGTTCAACACTTGTTTTTATTCCTGCGTTCCCTTTGCCTACCTCACTCTTTATAGTCTGCTGCGCTTGTTATTCAACATTAAGAATGACGAAGTGTTTATAACTTCAAACGTAAAATATCTTCGCCGTATATCTTGGTGCTGTCTTATTGTAGCAGTTATAACCTTTGTGGGCGGAATTTTTTACCTGCCCTTAATTTTTATGGCGGTTGCCGCCGCTTTTGTGGGACTAATGCTAAGAATTGTTAAAAACGTAATGCAAAGCGCCGTTGAACTCAAGACAGAAAACGAACTTACAATCTAGAGAGGGGATAAAAAATGATAGAAATTGATTTAGATGTTATACTTGCCATGCGTAAGATGACCTCTCTCGAGCTTTCCGAAAAAATCGGCATTACCCCTGCAAATTTATCTATTCTTAAAACGGGTAAAGCCAAGGCTATTCGTTTTTCTACTTTAGAGGCTCTTTGCAAAACATTAAACTGTCAACCGGGTGATATAATTAAATATACCGAAAGGGAGTAAGGTTATGGATGCTAATACAAACACAATAGTAAATAATACTCAAAACTCGAAAAATACTACGCTTTTCTCACTTGAAAAGACCGATATTGCCTTTGCCATATGTGCAATAGCGTTTAGTGTTTTTACCGCAGTATTCGGTATATGCGGTGGTTATGCTTTAGGATATTTAATATCCTGTATGTTAGTTTTTGTTTTGTTTGTAATATACTTTATAAAAAACGCTAAAGCTAAGTTCCTGCCGATTTTCAGCGGAATCTTGGCTATAGCAAATGCAGCGGTATTTGTTTGTACATCAAACTCAGGTGTACGCTTTTTTGGTGCTTTAGCAAGCTTTTTGTTGGCTATTGTCTGCTTTGACGGTCTTGTTGTAGGCAGATCAAAGGGAAACAGAGAAACGCTTGGCATTTTCTATACCGCAATTGCCACTATCTCTAATATCGGCGTTTCTTTAAAATCTCTTTTAGTAGGCAAAGAGGACGATAAAAAATTGGTTGCCAAAGCACTTGTAGGAATCGCTCTTGCCATACCAGTGCTTTTCGTCGTTATACCTCTTTTAATATCCTCCGACGACGCGTTCAGAGGTATGATGAACAATATCTTTGGTGATGCGGCAAAAAATATATTCAAGGTTATTTTCGGGTTAATCTTATCAATTTTCGTAATTTCTTACGGCTTTTCTCTTAAGAAAGGGCGTGTCTCAAGGGCAAAAAAAGGTGAGCTTCCGGGTGTTGAAAATGTTTATCTAATCTCCTTTTTAACGGCAATTAACCTTTGCTATATGCTTTATCTTTTTTCACAGCTTGCATATTTTTTCAGCGCTTTCAAAGGCTTTTTACCAAACGGAGACATTACTTATGCCGAATATGCCAGAAAAGGCTTTTTCGAAATGTGTACCATTGCAGTTATAAACCTTGTTTTAGTCTTTATTTCGCTCCTTATTGCGAAGAAGAATAACGGCAAGGTAAGCAACACCATAAAATGCCTTGCAACCTTTATGGCTGTATTTACCCTTATAATAATAACTACGGCTATTTCTAAAATGGTTATGTATATTGACACATACGGTATGACGGTGCTTCGTCTTACAACAAGTGCGTTTATGGTCTTCTTAGCTATAGTTTTTATAAGCGTAATTTTAAGAATTTTTATCTTAAAAATCAATATAGTTAATACCTCATTAATTACGGCAGGCTGTATTTTACTAATTCTTGGTACTCTTAATGTGAATGCAGTTTGTGCAAAATACAACTACGAAAGCTATGTATCGCAAAGACTCCGCACAATTGATATAAACGCCTTATATGAGCTTGGTGATGAAGGTGTTCCCTATATTGTTAAACTCACCGAGGATAAAGACTATTTTGTATCTGAAAGTGCAAAAAAATATTTGGCCAGAGCAATTGTCTATAATTATTTTGAAGATTTATTTGAGGACTCAGACCTTTCGGCTTCAAGCCTTAAGGAGAAAGAAAAGGAAAAAGGCTTTGAGCGTTTTAGTATACCAAAAGCCATAGCGTATGAGAGTATATACCAATTTTTAGAGCAAAACCCCAATTTCTCCTATTACACACAAGGATTATAAATTAAACCCCCGAAGATTTTCTTCGGGGGTTTAATTTATATTTTAATTATTGTAAAATCATATGCACCAAGGGTCAGCGTATTACCACAAGGAGTGTTTCCATATATAACCTTACCCGAGGTAAACCTGGTTGGAATGGTTATTGTGTCGCTTTCATACCAGCGGTTTGTAGCAATAAGAATTTCGTTATCGCTGTTTTTTCTGGTGTATGCCATTGTGCCAAGTCCTGAGTGAACAGGGAAGAACTCTCCGTCCTTAAACACATCGTTTTCGCGTCTGAGTTTGCCAAGCCATTTGTAGAACTCTAATAATTCACCGTCTTCCTTACCCCAAGGGTAGGTGCCGCGGCAAAACGGGTCGCCAAAGCCTTGAGCTCCCGCCTCATCTCCGTAATAGAGGGAGGGTACACCCGGCAGAGTATACTGAATTACCGCGGCAAGCTTTTGTTTTGCTTTTGCAAGGCGGTATTCATCTGCATTAAGGGAAAAGCCTGACTGCTGACTACGAGTGTTTGGATAGTGTTTTGCACCTAATCTTGTAAGAAGTCGAGGTGTATCGTGTGTGCCAAGGTGGTTCATTAACACGTCAATAGACTCTTTTGGATAGTTTTCTAAAATAGTGCAAATCGTTTCAATTAAATCTTTTCCGTCACCGCCGTTTATATATTTTATAATGGCATCTGCAAATGGATAATTCATTACAGAATCAAGCTGGCGGCCTCTTAAATATCTTCGGCGATAACCATAGCTTATCTTATTTGTGGCATCCTCCCATACTTCGCCAAGCAAAAAGCCGTCGGGGTTTTCGGTCTTAATGGCGGTACGAATATTATCTAAAATACTGTCGGGCAGCTCATCTGCGACATCAAGTCGCCATCCCTTTACGCCTTTTCTCATCCAATGTCTGATTACACCGTTTTCGCCCGTAATATATTCATCAAAGGACGGCTCCTCCTCTATCGTTTCGGGCAGAGTAGAAACACCCCACCAGGAATGATAGTCATTCGGCCAATTTTTAAACTTAAACCATTTAAAATATGGCGAGTTTTGGTCTTTGAATGCACCCTCTAGTCCATATCTGCCGTGCTTGTTAAAATATATGCTGTCATCTCCCGTGTGGGAGAAAACACCATCTAAAATTACCGAGATGCCAAGTTTCTCTGCCTCTTTACAAAGGCTTTCAAGGTCTTTGTCATCTCCAAGCAGAGGGTCAATCTTCAAATAATTAGCAGTATTGTATCTGTGGTTTGAATGAGCCTCAAAAATGGGGTTTAAATAAATACAGGTAACGCCGAGAGAAGAAAGATAGGGCAGTTCTTCCTCAATACCTTTAAGGTCTCCGCCATAGTAGTCGTTACCGAGGGAACAAGGGCCGTTGCCCTGGCGATATTCAGGCTCTTTTTCCCAGTCTTTACAGATATATCGGTCGATTGGAACATCCTTTTTATCTTTGTGAGAATTTTTAAAACGGTCAGGAAAAATCTGGTAAATAAGGCCGCCTTTTATCCAGTTTGGCGTAGTATACTCTCTGTCATAGCAGGTAAGCTGCCACCACTGCCCCTCATTCGATACAACACCTAAGCCGTCCTCGTTTTTGGTAACCGAGAATTCGCCGTAATCACTTGTGTAGCAAAACTTATAAAAGTAAAGCCCTTCATCAAAGGCTATATCAATTTCATAAGCCCTGTAATTGTCAAACAAATCTTTGGGTGTTAGCTTGTGCCAAGCAACCTCTTCGCCGTCCTTGCGTATGCACAGATAGGCATCATAAACCTTTGCATCTAAATGCAGCAAAAGCCGTAACCTCAGGCTTTCGCCCGAAGCTACAGCTCCAAATTTGGATTTATATAAACTGTCGCGTGAATTATACGGATAATACACAGTGAACACTCCAAATTATTTTATTGAGGTAAGCCCCCAAATATCTCTTGCATAATCACCAATAGAACGGTCTGCAGCAAAAATGCCCGAAGAAGCAATATTGTTGAGTGACATCTTGTTCCAGGTTTCTCTATCAGCATAGAGTGCATTAATTTTTTCGTGTGCGGCACAGTAATCTGCAAAATCAGCAGCAGCCATATAATAATCTACCCCTGTAAATGTGTGGTAAAGATTATCAAAGGACTTGCCGTCAATACCCTTGCCAATAAACTCAAGGCACTCTTTAAGAAGGGCGTTGTTTGCAATATATTCGGCGGGTGAATAGCCTCTCTTGCGAAGAGCCATAACCTCGGGCGTGTGCATACCGAAGATAACTATATTGTCGTCGCCTACAGCTTCGTGGATTTCAACGTTTGCGCCATCCTCGGTACCAAGGGTAATAGCACCGTTCATCATAAACTTCATATTACCGGTACCGCTTGCCTCGGTGGAGGCAAGCGAAATCTGTTCGCTAATCTCTGCGGCAGGAATCATAAGTTCTGCCATTGTAACCCTGTAATCCTCAAGGAAGAATACCTTTAGCTTGTCTTTACAGTCGGGGTCCTTATCAATTACATTAGCAAGGCAGGAAATCATCTGAATAATCTGCTTTGCAAGTAAATAACCCGGAGCCGCCTTTGCACCAAAAATATAGGTCTTAGGTGTAAAGGGTGCAGTAGGGTTGTTCTTAATAAAGAGATAATCGCTTATAATATGAAGCACATTGAGGTGTTGACGCTTATATTCGTGTAAACGTTTAACCTGCATATCAAAAATAGAGTTGGGATTTAAAACAACCCCTGTTTGCGATTTAACATACTTTGCAAAACGCTCTTTATTTGCAAGTTTTATGGCCTCAAGCTGTTCAAGCACGGCCTTGTCATCCGTGAATTCGCGAAGTTTAGAGAGTTCTGAAGCATCCTTAATAAATCCATCTCCGATAAGGTCGGTAATAAGGGAGGATAACTTGGGGTTGGACTGACAAAGCCATCTTCTGTGAGCAATACCGTTTGTAACATTAGTAAACTTTTCGGGTGTTAGTTTATAATAATCGTTAAAAAGACTGTCTTTAAGAATATCACTGTGCAGACGTGATACGCCGTTTACGTGGTGGGAGGCGATTACCGAAAGGTTGGCCATTCGTACAACCCCGCCTGAGATAATTGCGGTGCGTTCTACCATCGCGGCATCACCCGTACGATTATAGGTTTCATGGCGGAAGCGGTTATCAATTTCCTTAACAATTTGATAAATTCTTGGTAGTCTTGTCTTAAAGAGCTCCTCGTTCCAACATTCAAGCGCTTCCTGCATAACGGTGTGATTTGTATATGCTATAGTCTTTGTCACAATGCTCCACGCCTTGTCCCAGTTGTAGCCACATTCGTCTAAAAGGAAACGCATAAGCTCGGGTACAGAGAGGGCGGGGTGGGTGTCATTAATGTGAATAGCAACCTTATCACCAAGATTTTCAAGGGTGTTATACTGGCGAAGGTGTCTGTGAAGAATATCTTGAATAGATGCAGACACAAGGAAATACTGTTGACGAAGACGAAGTGATTTTCCTTCAAAATGATTATCCTCAGGGTATAAAACCTTACTGATGGCTTCGCTCTGTGCCTGCTGTTCCATAGCACCTACATAGTCGCCGCGGTTAAATGCAGACATATTAAATTCGGGTGCTTTTGCACTCCAAAGACGAAGGACATTTACGGTCTTGCCATCCTTGCCTGCAACCATAAGGTCATAGGGTATAGCACGAACAACGCTATAGTCCTTATGCTCAACATAATGGAAATTCCCATCCCAATTTTCATCTATCCAGCCGTCAAAATGAACCTCACACTCGGAGGAGGGGCGGTGCTCAAGCCAAACCTCGCCGCCGGGTAACCAGTTATCGGGAAGCTCGGTCTGCCAACCCTCAACAAGCTTTTGACGGAATATACCAAAATCGTATTTTAGGCAGTAACCCATAGCAGGGTAGGAACTTGAGGAAAGTCCATCAAGGAAGCAGGCGGCAAGGCGACCAAGACCACCATTACCAAGACCGGCATCGGGCTCATGCTCATATAGGTTGTTAAGGTCAACATCAAAGCATTTAAGAGCCTTAGCCATTTTGTCGGTAAGGTCAAGATTATATAAATTGTTTTTAAGCGAACGGCCCATAAGGAATTCCATACTTAGATAATAAACGGTTTTGGCTTCCTTTTCGGAAACAGATTTCTTAAACTCACTTCTGCGTTCACGCATTATATCAAGAAGAACAAGTACCGAAGCCTTGTAAAAAAGCTCGTCGGAAGCAACCTTGGCGGATACGCCAAAATTATGGGAAAGTTTCTTTTCAATTTGTTCTTTCAGGTATTTTATGGTGTATTCTTTCATATAAAAACTCCTTATTAAAGTCTATATTATTATATTACTCTAAAGAACCGAAAAATGCAAGTGTTCCAATAATAGAAAATAAGGCAATAAATTGTGCAAAACGCACAAAACACAACGAAATATAACAAAACAATTTAACATAAACGGTTAAAATTAACAAAAACACAAGCCGTTTTAAATACAACAAACGCCCCACTCACAAGGAATGAGGCGTTTGGTTTATGCGGTAAAATTATTCTTCTTCGACAGTCTCTAATTCATCACTGTCGAAAGTGATATATCCGTCCGGACATTCCTTGCGAGTAAGATAACGGTCAACAAGAACGGCTACACCTACGGCCATGGTTACAACAGCAACAAGACCGGTGAGTATCCAAAGAACGTGTTTTGCCTTCATAGCGATAACCACCTTTTTAAATTTGTTTATTTAATTATACCTCAAGAATATTAATATGTCAATAAATTCAAACCAAGATGAATTTATTTTTTAAAACTATAGAATTATTAAATATTATATGTTATAATATCTTTCAATTAGTGATTTTGGGGGTTGCATAGTGTCAGTAAAAAAAGTCGATATTGCAAATGGTGTACAAGGTTATTATATCGAAAATACGCGGTTTAATACTACACTTATTACATATAATTTTTATTTTCCGCTAAATAGTCAAACAATGGCGGTAGATGCTTTGTTACCCTTTTTGCTAACTTCATGCAGTGAGCAGTTTAAGGATTATATTGACCTTAACATTGCTCTTTTAAAGCTTTACGGTGCAGACCTTTCCTGCTCGGTTTCAAAATGCGGCGACTGTTTTCATACAAAGATAGGAATAAGCGTAATAAACGATAATCTTGCCTTTGATAATGACAAACCGGTAGGTCGCGCGGCAGAGCTTCTTTCAGGCTTAATATTTGCCCCTAAAATAAAAAACAACGAGTTTTATCCTGAAGATACAGCGAGAGAAAAACGTAAAACTATTGAGCGAATAGTTGGCGAAATTAATAATAAAAAGGCATTTGCCAAAACACGCCTTTTTGAAGAGATGTTTGGTGATGACCCTTATGGTAAGTTCATTTACGGCAGAGCAGAAGAGGTAGAAGAAATTACAGAAGACCAGCTTTTTACTGCTTGGCAGACCCTTCTTTCAACTGCCTTTGTTAGAATAAATGTTATAGGCAAGGAAAATCCCAATGCGGTATTTTCCACTGCAAAGCAGTGCTTTGAAAACATAAACCGCAAGAATGTTGCTGATATTTCCGCTGTTTTGGATGTTATAGAAAACGATGATGTTAAGGATATAACCGAGCGTATGAATGTTACCCAAGGCAAGCTTGCAATGGGATTTACATCAAGGCTCAAGGGTGGGCTTAAAACGGCTGCCGCACTCTCGGTTTTTAGTGATATATTCGGCGGAGGACCATATTCTAAACTATTTACCAATGTCAGAGAAAAACAGTCTCTTTGTTATTATTGCTCTGCCTCGTCTAGAAGAACAAAGGGTGTTTTAACGGTAGAATCAGGCGTTGAAGAGGAAAATGTAGAAAAGGCTATAAAGGCTATTTTATCAGAGCTTCAGGATATGAAGGCGGGTAAATTTGATGACAGCGTAATTGAAGCATCAAAAAAGGCGATAACAGATTCTCTATACAGCTATTACGATAACGCAGCCGCTATCGATATCTGGTATAGCAGAGAAATAGGGGAAGATATTTCTCCGCTTAAGGCAGCAGAAATTGTAATGCAGGTTGGTCGGGAAGACATTATAAATGCAGCGAAGGGTATAAAATTACATACTGTATACCGACTGCTTCCAAAGGAGGCCAATTGATGAAAACAGACCTTATTAAAAACGGTCTTCTTGGTGACTATAGCGTTACAACTTTAGATAATGGGCTCTCTGTGTACATAATGGAAAAACCGGGTTTTGATTCTTGTTATGCTGCTTTTGGTACAAAATACGGCTCAATTAATACCAAGTTTTGTCGAAACGGCGGTGAGGAAATTGAGGTCCCCGCAGGCATAGCCCATTTCTTAGAGCATAAGCTTTTTGAAAGCGAGGAGGGGGATACCTTTCAGCGTTTTGCAAAAACGGGCGCCTACTGCAATGCCTACACTTCGTTTGACAGAACCTGCTATATTTTTTCTTGCAGTTCAAATTTCAGTGCAAATCTTGATATTTTGCTGGACTTTGTGCAAACCCCATATTTTACCGCCGAAACGGTTAAAAAAGAGCAGGGGATTATAGCACAGGAGATTAAAATGTACGAAGACAACCCCGGTTGGCGTGTTTTCTTTAATCTTCTTCGCCAAATGTATGAAAACCACCCCGTAAAAATCGATATTGCCGGAACAGTTGAATCTATATCAGAAATTGATGACAAGCTTCTTTTTGAGTGTTACAATACCTTTTATAACCCTGCAAATATGTTTATATGTATAGCGGGAAATATTAAGACTGCAGAAGTGCTCTCCCAAATTGAAAAAAACATTAAAAAGGTGGAGCGTGTCACCGTAAAGTCTGCGTCTTTTTGCGAGAGTAAAATGGTTAAGAATAACTTTGTAGAGCAAAGTTTAGAGGTTGCAAAGCCGCTTTTCTGTTTGGGATTTAAGGATGTCTTTTCGGGTGAAAGATTAGACTTAAAATCAAGAACCGTTGCGGGAATTGCATTGGAACTTCTTTGTGGAGACTGTTCTGCTCTTTACAGAAGATTGCAAGACTCGGGACTTATTGACAATGAACTCTCGGCAGAGCATTTTCAAGGTGAAGGTTATTCGGCATTTATTATTGAGGGTGAAAGTGAAAATCCAAAAGCCGTAGCCGAAGAGATAAAGAAAGAGATTAAAAGCTTTATTAAAAACGGTGTTGATACAGAGTTGCTTGATGCCGTTTTAAAAGCAGCATATGGTGATGCGGTAAAACGGTTTGATAATACCGACAGTATAGTTACTGATATGATAGATTGTGCTATATCGTCAGGCGGTCTTTTTGATACCGCTCATATACTTAAAGAGATAAACGAACAGGATATTATAGCCTGTTTATCAAAGCTTACCGATGAAGCCTCTGTTTTATCGGTTATAACACCAAGAAAGGAAAAATAATATGTATAACGTTACTATCTTTGGAATTGACTTAGTCATCAATCCCGTTGCCTTTAAGCTTCCTATCGGTGAAAACGGTTGGACAATATATTGGTACGGAATTATAATTGCAACCGGATTTGTTCTGGCTTTGGTTTATGGATATTTGAACGCCGCAAAAAAAGGCATAAATATCGACAGAATGCTCGATGTAGTTTTGGTTGCTACGCCTTGTGCCATACTCGGTGCCCGTACATATTATGTACTTTTTGACCCAAACGGAAAGGTGGAAAGCATATCCGAGTTTTTTGGCTTTAATGGTTCGGGTATATCGGGACTTGCAATCTACGGCGGAGTAATAGGTGCTGTTTTATCCGGCGTTGTGATGGCTAAAATTCGCAAGGTGAACATATTTGACCTTTTAGATTTGGCGTCGGTTGCCTTCCTTATAGGGCAAGGTATTGGAAGATGGGGCAACTTCTTTAACCAAGAAGCTTTTGGCGGACCAACCGGAAGCACTTGGTGGGGCATGACAAGCGAAAATGTCGTTAGTGATTTTCGCCTTCAAGGCTTTGAAATAGATGCCCTTGCACACCCTTGCTTCTTATATGAATCAGTTTGGTGTTTGGTTGGTGCATTGGTGCTTCACCAACTTGGTAAAAAACGTCGTTTCTCGGGCGAGACTGCGCTTATGTACTGCGCATGGTACGGATTTGGCAGAGCAATTATTGAAACAATGCGAACAGATAGTCTTATGCTCGGCAACGCAAAGGTATCTTTTCTGCTATCGCTACTCATTTGTGTCGGTGCTGTTGTAACTATAATTGTTGTAAATAACAAAATGAAGACAGCCAAAGCAGATACTTCCTATGATGAAATGTTTAAGGACGAAATAGCATTGGAACTTTCACAAACAGAAGAAGACACAGAAAACGAGGAGGAATAAAAAATGGCAAAGCTTATTGACGGAAAGGTTATTTCTGCCGCAGTTAAGGCAGAAGTAGCAGAGGAGGTTGCTTCACTTAAGGCACAGGGAATAATACCCGGCCTTGCGGTAATTATTGTAGGAGAAGACCCCGCATCTAAGGTATATGTTGCAAACAAAGAAAAAGCTTGCGAAACCATAGGTATGGCTTCCTTTAAATATGCACTACCCGAAAACACAAGTGAAGAGGAGCTCTTAGAGTTAATAAATAAGCTTAATAATGATAGCAAGGTAAATGGTATATTATGCCAGTTACCGCTACCTCGTCATTTAGATGAAGAACTGATTATAAACAGTATTATTCCCGAAAAAGATGTAGACGCTTTCCATCCCCACAATGTTGGCAAAATTATGATAGGTAATTACGATTTTCTTCCTTGCACTCCTGCGGGAATTATGGAAATGCTAAAGTTTGAAAATATTGATATTGAGGGCAAGGAATGTGTGGTTATCGGCCGTTCAAATATTGTGGGAAAGCCTATGTCAATGCTCCTGCTTCATAAAAACGGCACGGTTACGGTTTGCCACTCAAGAACTAAAAATCTAAAAGAGGTTTGCCGCAGAGCAGACATACTTGTTGCTGCGGTGGGCAGAGCAAACTTTGTAACAGCGGATATGGTAAAAGAGGGTGCAGTAGTCATAGATGTAGGCATAAATCGCTTAGACAACGGTAAGCTCTGCGGAGATGTAAACTTTGCCGAGGTAGAACCTATTGCATCATATATAACACCCGTACCCGGTGGTGTTGGCCCCATGACCATTGCTACTCTAATGAAAAACACCTTGACTGCGGCTAAAAAGCAGAACAAAATTTAACGAAGAGTTTACAAAATAGCATAATAAAAGTCATAATATGGGTATATAATGTTTTAAAATGAGGTAAGGCTGTGGATGAATTTAATAATTTTGAAAATACTCAGCAAAACGAGCCAAAACCAGAGGAAGAAACTCGTGGTAGCTTTGTTATAAATGAGGGTTCGGCTCAAACCAAAAGTGCCCAACACGAATATACACCAACAGTTAAAATGCCCGTTTCTTCATATAATCCATATTCATATACGCCAAAAAATCAAAAAAATAGCAGTAATTTTTCGCTTACCACTGTTATAGTGTCGGTTATGCTTGCGGCACTTGTAGGGCTTGGCGGCGGTATAGTGGGCACACTTGCCGTAAATAAGATGAGT
The DNA here is from genome assembly GCA_017630655.1 of Clostridia bacterium. Lineage (GTDB taxonomy): Bacteria > Bacillota > Clostridia > Oscillospirales > Acutalibacteraceae > SFWF01. The sequence goes on along the minus strand of JAGBUU010000058.1, from coordinate 9,953 downwards.
CAGAACGATGCTCAGCCTAACAATAATATTGCAAGCGGAATTGGCGGTGACGAGGTTAATATCAATGTACAAAACCTTGAAGCCACTATCGGCGAAGCGGTTGCACAAAAGGTTACGCCAAGCGTTGTAGGCATACGTACTACCGTTTCGGTACAGGGCTTCTTTGGCGGCACACAGGAATCTTCCGGTGAGGGTTCAGGTGTAATTTATACAGGCGACGGATATATAATTACAAACTACCACGTAATTAGTGATGCCGTTGATTATGGAAAGTCCTCCAAAATACAGGTATTTTTAAGCGGAGATACCGAAAATGGCTATGACGCTACGGTTGTAGGATATAACATTTCAAACGACTTAGCAGTTGTAAAAATTAGTAGTGAAAACCTAAAGGCTATTGAGTGGGCTGATTCCTCAAAACTCAAGGTTGGTCAGCAGGTAATGGCAATAGGAAACCCTGGTGGGCTTGAATTTATGGGTTCTGCAACCTGGGGAATAGTAAGCGGACTTAATCGTGTTCTTTCAACTGAATCGGACGGCTCTACTACGCAACTTATTCAAACCGATGCCGCAATAAACCCCGGTAATTCGGGCGGTGCTCTTGTAAACACTGAAGGTAAGCTTATAGGCATAAACTCAAGCAAATTAGTTAGTGAGAGTGTAGAGGGAATGGGTTTTGCAATCCCTTCAAACATTGTAAAGGAAATTTGCGACAGAATTATAGCCAAGGAAAACAATCCCGACCCATATCTCGGTATCACGGTAAGTACACGCTATACCCCCGAAATTCTTGAGGGTTGGAATCTACCCGTTGGTGCGGTGGTTTACAGCGTTTCCGTAGACAGTCCTGCAGATGAAGCCGGAATACAAAGGGATGATATTATTACCGAATTTAACGGCAACAAGGTTACACATTACAACCTTATTTCCGATTATCTTGCAGAATGTAAGCCGGGCGACAAGGTATCTATAAAAATATACCGTCCGCGTTCAGGAAAATATATCGACGGCAGCATCACAATTGGCTCAAACAATTCACAGTAATAAAAAGGAACCATCCGAGAGGATGGTTCCTTTTTTGTTGGTTAACTTTTACTGCTGGGGTGTGATTTCAATAGATTCTGTAATATATTTACCGTCTGTAATTCTATAGGAAATGTTAACGGTATCACCCATGGTTACAAAGGGAAGTAAATCATTAAGCGTTACATCTGTTATAAACACCTTGTCGCTGCCCTCAAGCATAATATAAAATGATGTGTTTCCGCCTATAACCGCAGTAGATACGCCGGAAATTTTGGCGGTTATTTCACCGGATTGGGACTCTGCGTTGGTGTTCTCATCAAGTTTGCCAGCCTCCTTAAGCAGTCTTCTGTACTCTGCCTCTGCACCTGCCAATGTATCGGCAACACCAACTATTTGATAGTTGGAAACCGAAACAAAGGAATATGCTTTAACCAGTCCGGCATCGTCCTTAAGGCTTATAAAATATGACGGAGTATCGGCAATGTTGACTAAAATGGGGAAGGTAGCGCCATAACCCTTTTCCTGAATCTTACCCTGTGCAGATTCCATAGCAGAATACTCTTCAGCACCGTTTATGGAATAGGTTTTTGCCTCTTTTGTTCTAAGGTTTACAAGAATAAATCCTACATTAGATTCATCGGCTACAACCGAGGTAATGCCAGTGTAAACCCAAATATCGTCATCAATTGCAAGATAGTTATAACCCTCTGTTGTTCTTACAACATTTTTCTGTGAAATAATTGAATTCCAATATCCGTTTACGTAGGTGCCCCAATAGTCTGCTTGATTTAAAACAACGTTGGCATTGTAGACACAGTCTATCCAGGAGGGTACATCGCCAACCTTGTAATACTGCATATCGCCGTTTACAGCATCAACAGTAATAATTCCGGTGATATCATAACCGCCAAGGAAACCAATGGTGAAATCATAGCAAGAAACTATCCAGAAAGGATGTCCATTTTCGTCAACCTCAAATGAAATGGAATCCACCATCTTTGTGGGATACGCAAAGCGAACGTGGCGTGCAAGGTCACGGCTGAAATATTCGCTGGGTGAATATTTTATGCCATCCTTAAGCTCAACAAGTTCGGTATCCTGGGTTGCCATGTCTATTTTTACATAGTAGGGAATACCTTCGTTCTTATTTGTAAACCACTTGATTATATCTGCATATTCAAGCGGAGAAACACGTGTGGGCTTGTTCTGGAGGTTAATTTGTGTATAGTAGTTGGATACATTGAACTGAGAAACAAGCTCAACAACCTCGCCAATTTTTCTGCTTCCAAGTCTTGCTGCTGTGTCGCGGTCAACCACAGGAATTTGGGATAAGGGGATTTCCGCAATATCCTCATTAAAACTGGATTCGGCAACGGTTAGCATTTTTTGATATTTAGATGCATTAAAAAATTGCGATGAGGTAACGAATATAGCGCCAAAAATAATAATAAATGCAGCAACTACCGAAAAGAAAACAACCTTCGCCCTTTTACTTGATAGTTTTCTGGGGTTAACAAAAATGTGATTGCCGTCGGTTATGGGCTTATAACCTTTTATAAGTTTAGATAAAAAGACACTGCCCGCAAAGATACCTACAAGCACCCAGTAACAAACGGCAAGGAAGAGTATGAACCCCCAAAACGATGCCGATTTAATGTGAAGAATAGGTAGTGCAAAATAGTAATAACCAAGCCCTAAAACTGCGGTTATAATTGCTGAAAGACCGTATTTTTTAAACAATGCATTTCACCTCGTGTCATTATTATTTATATTATACCAAAATATAGAAAGCATTACAACAGAAAATAAAAAATTTTTGGAAGATATATGTAGGTGAAAAAGGTTGAACAATTTAAAGTAATATAGTATAATAATTTATTATTAAATTTTAGCAATATTTTTTGGAGAAGAATTAATGTTTGATAACACATTTGAAAATACAAAAGTTTTACCTGCCTTAGCACTAAGAGGGTTGGTTTGTTTTCCCGGTGTAATGCTTCATTTTGACGTTGGCAGAAAAAAATCTGTAAAGGCACTTAATGCTGCAATGGAAAAGGGCCAAAGAATATTTCTTGTTGCCCAAAAAAACGTATATGAAGAAGACCCGAAAAATGAAGAAATTTACGATATAGGCTGTGTAGCCAGAATATGTCAGGTTCTTCGTATGTCTGATGATAGTGTAAAGGTGTTGGTTGAGGGGCTTTACCGTGCAAAAACTGTAGAGCTTGACAGTAGCGGAAGTTTTATGACTGCAACCATTAAAAAGTGCGAAATTCCACTTGTCCGCAACCGCAAGGTATATCTTGAAACCTTAGCAAGAAAAATTCGCACAGAATTTGAATCTTATGCTTCAAAGGGAATAAAACTCGCACCCGATATTGCCGCTACCGTTGCCTCTAACGATGAGGTAGGGTTCTTAGCGGATTTTATAGCCTTCAATATACCTGTTCCTGTAGATGATAAGCAGTTTGTCCTTGAACAGTTAAACCCGGTTACCAGAGCTAAGGTGACGCTCGAACTTCTTAGCAAAGAATCCGAAATAATTGATATCGACCGTAAAATAGGCGAAAAGGTTAGGCATCAAATTGATGATAATCAGCGTGAATACTATCTGCGTGAACAAATAAAGGCAATAAATTATGAGCTTTACGGTGATACTGCAGATGATGAGTTTGATGAATACACCGCTAAAATAGACAAGCTTGCCGCACCTATTTATGTTAAAGAAAAGCTTACAACAGAGCTTTTAAAACTGCAAAAAATGCCTACAGGCTCTCATGAGGGCACCGTTGTCAGAGGATATCTTGACACCTGCCTCTCGCTTCCGTGGGATACCTATACTGACAACAAGCTTGATATAAACCGCTCACAAAAAATTCTCGACCGTGATTTTTACGGTATGGAAAAGGTTAAAGAGCGTGTTATAGAACAGTTATCTGTTTATATGCTCAACCCCGATGTTAAGGGTCAAATTATTTGTCTTGTAGGGCCTCCGGGTGTAGGTAAAACCTCTATTGCCAAATCTATTGCCGAATGTATGGGTAGAAAATATGCACGTATTTCTCTAGGCGGTATTCACGATGAGGCAGAAATCAGGGGTCACAGAAAAACCTATATCGGTGCTATGCCGGGTAAAATTATAAATGCCATAAAGGATGCAGGCAGCAGCAATCCTCTTATTCTCTTAGACGAGATAGATAAACTCGCGTCAGACTACAAGGGCGACCCCGCTGCAGCACTTTTAGAGGTGCTCGATAAGGAACAAAATCATACCTTTTTAGACCACTTTATCGATATGCCGTATGATTTAAGCAGTGCTATGTTTATTACCACCGCAAATAATTCATCCACCATACCCGCACCGCTGCTTGACAGAATGGAGGTTATTGAGCTTACCTCGTACACAAGAGAAGAAAAGTTTAATATCGCTAAAGAGCATCTTGTTAAAAAAGAGGTCAAAAACCACGGCCTTTGCGGCAGAAAAATTAAGTTTGATGATGAGGCGCTTTATGACCTTATCGACTTCTATACCAGAGAGGCAGGGGTAAGAAAGCTTGAACGCACAATTGCAACCCTTTGCCGTAAAACCGCAAAGCTTATTGCATCGGGTGAAAAGAAAAGCGTTAAGGTCAGTTCACCCGTCGTTCTGGATATGCTCGGACAGCATAAATACAAGCCCGAAGAAATTCTATGCACCGATGAAGTCGGAATTATAAACGGACTTGCTTGGACCTCGGTTGGCGGCGAGATTATGCAGCTTGAGGTATCGGTTATGGAGGGCACGGGTAAAATAGAACTCACGGGTTCGCTCGGTGATGTTATGAAGGAGTCGGCAAAGGCGGCTGTTTCATATGTAAGAGCCAATGCCGAAAAATACCGTATAAATCCTGATTTTTATAAAACCCGTGATATTCATATACACGCTACCGAAAATGCCGTTCCAAAGGACGGCCCAAGTGCAGGCGTTACAATTACAACCGCACTTATTTCCGCCCTTACAAATATCCCTGTAAAAAGGGATATCGCCATGACAGGTGAGGTTACAATCAGGGGAAGAGTTTTAGCAATCGGCGGTCTTAAAGAAAAGACTATGGCAGCCTACAGAGCAGGTGTTAAAACTGTATTCATTCCAAAGGCAAATGAGTCCGACCTTAACGAGCTTGATAAAACGGTGCTTGCAAATATTGAGTTTGTTGTGGCAGATAATGTTGAAACAGTTATTAAAGGAGCTCTTGCTTACTCTGCACAAAATACTGAAAAATATATTCCCGTGGCAGAGCTTAGTAAAACACCCGTTACCATTAGCCAGTAGGAGAAATTTATGAATTTTAATAATGCTTATTTTGAAAAAGCGTTTGGCACCTTCCAGCAATTATGTCAGTCCGACCTTCCCGAGTTTTGCTTTTCTGGTCGTTCAAATGTCGGCAAATCTTCCTTAATAAACAAAATCACCAACCGAAAATCACTTGCGAGAGTCAGCGGAAAACCCGGTAAAACTGTTACCATTAACTTTTACCGTGCCGATAATCTTCGCATTGTTGACCTTCCGGGTTACGGTTATGCAAAGGTTCCCTTTGCAGAGCGTACGCGTTGGTCCGATTTAATGGAGGGTTATTTCAAGTCGGGCAGAAACATAAAATGTGTTTTTGCTCTTATTGACATGCGGCATCCCCCAACCGATTTCGATATGTCTATGCTGGACTTTATGTGGGCTATGGATATTAAATATCATATAGTGCTTACTAAAAGCGACAAACTAAACAAAACCGAATATAAAGAGCGTCTTGAACTGGTGAAAACCGAATTAGGAGATTTTGCACAGGATTGCGAGATTATACCTTTTTCTGCTACCACGGGTGAGGGTGCCGATAAAATTAAAGAAATAATTGAAAATTTGCGAGGCTAAAATGTTAAACCATAGTTTTAGTATAAATGAAAAAGGTCATCTGACCCTTAGTGGTGTTGACACAGTGGAACTTGCCACGGAATATGGAACACCACTTTATGTGTTGGATGAAAACGACATAAGAAACAATTGCAGGCAGTTTAAAGATGCATTCCAAAAATATTATGAAGGAAACGCAAAGGTTTATTATGCAAGCAAGGCATTTTCCTGTTTAGAAATGTATAGAATTGCAAATGATGAGGGTATTTGTGCCGATGTTGTGTCTGGCGGAGAGCTTTATACAGCACTTGCAGCAGGTTTTCCTGCCGAAAGAATAGGCTTCCACGGAAACAATAAAACACCCGACGAACTCGCCTTTGCAATAGATAGCAAGGTTGGTAATATTATTGTGGATAATATTACGGAACTTGAGCTTCTAAATGAAATTGCAAAAGAAAAGGGTGTATGTCAAAAAATACTTCTTCGTATTAAGCCCGGTATCGACTGCCATACACACGACTATATAAAAACAGGTCAAATAGACTGTAAGTTTGGCTTTGCCCTTGAAAACGGCGAAGCATTTGAGGCGGTAGCCAGTGCTTGTAAGTTGTCTAATGTGGAACTTATAGGCATTCACTGTCATATTGGCTCCCAAATTTTTGAAACACAACCATTTGCAGATGCTGCGGATATTATGATTGCCTTTGCAAAGAATATTGAACAAAGCCTTAACAAAACACTCTCGGAAATTAATTTCGGCGGCGGATACGGAATCAAATACCTTGAGACCGACAAGCCTGTGCCAAAGGATGAAAGCATACGTATCCTCTGCGAAGAGGTAAAAATAGCTTGTACAAAATATGGCTTTTCTTTACCTAATATCTCTATAGAGCCGGGTCGCAGTATTGTGGGAGATGCAAACCTTACTCTTTATAAAATCGGCAATGTAAAAACCATTAAGGATATTCGCACCTATGTGTCGGTAGACGGCGGTATGTCGGACAACCCTCGTTATGCACTTTATCAGGCTGAGTATGAGGCAGTTGTGGCAAACAAGGCAAAAGAGGAGAGAGATTTTGTTTGCACAATTGCGGGTAAATGCTGTGAAAGCGGAGATTTAATTCAGGAACACGCTAAAATTCAAACGCCCGAAGCAGGAGATACCCTTGCCGTTTTAGCCACGGGTGCCTACAACTACTCAATGGCAAGCAACTATAACCGTATTCCACGCCCCGCAGCAGTTATGGTAAGGGATGGCAATGCACGAGTTATAATAAAAAGAGAAACCTATGAGGATTTAATAAATAAGGACGTATAATCTTTATGGTAGAGTTTAAGTCGCCATAACTTAGTGATTACAAAAAATTCGCCCAATTCTTTTTTGATGAGGGTGAATTTTCTTGTGAAATGAATTTTATTAGCATATATATTTGGAAGGCAATATACGAAAACAAGTTTTATATGGATGATAAAACACTGTTTTTTAAGAGCAAAAGCGAAGACGGAGGTTATGTTTTTTCACTTCCGTACGGAGATATGGATTATGGAATGAATATCATTTTTGATTACTGCAAAGAGAATGGTATAAGGCCTAATATATGGACCTCAAAAGGCAAACGGCTTGACACTTTTCTTACAAAATATCCAAACTACGATATAATACCCGAGCGAGATAATTTTGATTATATTTATAAAAGGGAAGACCTTGCAAATTTAACGGGCAAAAAATACCACTCTAAAAGAAATCATATATCGGCCTTTTCAAAAAAATATAATTGGACCTACGAAGCCTTAGACCAAACAAATATAGACGAGTTTCTCGCCTTTTCGGAAAAATGGTATTTCGACAGAGCAGATGCCTTTGATGAGGGCCTTGCCGCAGAGCAAAAGGCACTGAAGAAAATTTTATATTCTAAAGAAGAAATAAAATTTAAGGGTGCACTTATTAGAGTCGACGGTAAAATTGTAGCCGTAACACTTGGATCACCCATAAATTCAAATGTTTTCGATATACATTTTGAAAAGGCAGATGCAGAATACCAAACGGCATACGCAGTAATAAACCGCGAATTTGCACTAAGAGAACTTGGAGACTACGAATATATAAACCGCGAGGATGATTTGGGAATAGAGGGTCTGCGTCGTGCAAAACTGTCATATAAGCCCCAAATTCTTCTGGAAAAATATAGTTTAATATATAAAGGTGAGTAGATGGAGTTAAAAGAACAGGCTTTAGCGCTTTATAAAGAAGTGTTCTGGGAAGACGGTGCAGATTTTGCCACGGCCTTTACAGATAAATATTTTGAGAGATGTTGCAAATACGTTCTTATAAACGGTGAAATTGTTTCTATGCTATATCTTCTTGATTGCACTGTTTTTGACGGAGAAAACACCTTTCTCGCCAAGTATTTATATGCCGCCGCAACCAAGGTCGAGCATAGAAAAAAGGGACTAATGAGCAAGCTGATAAATTCGGCTTTAATGGAAAATAAAATTATAATTACAAAACCTGCTACAGAAGAACTTTTCGCTTTTTATGAAAAATTCGGCTTTACTGTTTGTTCATATAAGGATGATGTAAAAAAAGAATTTCATAATAAAATAGAACGTAAAGAATATATAAAAATCAGAAAAAGTCTTCTTTTAAATACTCCGCACATAATTTTGGCAGATGAGGAATTTGCATTATGCGGACTCGCTCTTTACGGAAACGATGCATACTGTGCTGCAGTAGATAACGACACAAAACTCGTTAAGGAATATATAAGTAAAAATTCGCAAAAGGGAACAAAGCCCTTTGCAATGTGGACGTTAAAAGATAAACCACCCGTTTATTTTGGGGTGGCAATGGACTAAAATTACGGTGATACATAATGTTACAAAACAGTTTTAAAAAAGGGGTAGCTCACGGTCTGCCAATCGGCATTGGTTATTTGTCAGTATCCTTTGCATTCGGGATTTTTGCGGTACAGTGCGGCCTTTCTCCCCTTGAAGCCCTGCTTATTTCAATGACAAATCTTACCTCTGCGGGTCAGCTTGCTGGGGTTCCGATAATTGCTATGGGCGGAAGTTTTATAGAACTTGCCGCAACCGAGCTTATAATAAATTCAAGATATGCTTTAATGTCGGTATCTCTTTCGCAGAAACTCGACGCAAGAGTCACCTTTGCCGAAAGGATGCTTATTGCCTTTGGAAACACCGATGAAATTTTCGCCGTTTCTATGGGTAATGAGGGAAAAATCGGTAAAAGGTATTTTTACGGCCTTATGCTCGCCCCATGGCTCGGTTGGAGCTCGGGTACGATAATCGGCGCTTTTGCCGGCGCTGCGTTGCCCGAAATAATAACGGCATCACTTTCGGTTGCAATTTATGCCATGCTTGTGGCGGTGGTTGTTCCGAAAATTAAGGAAGACAAATATTGCGCTGTTTGTGTGCTTTGGGCGGTAGTTCTTAGTTGTGTATTCAATTTTGCGCCATTCCTTAAAAATTTTTCTCAAGCTTACGGCGGCTTTGTAATTATAATTTGTGCCGTAGCAGTGGGAGCCGTAATGGCACTTATTCACCCCGTAGAAGAGGAGGAAACCGCCAATGAGTGTTAGAGCCGAGTTTATTCCTTATCTCATAATTATCGCAGGGGTAACCTACCTTATACGTATGATACCTATGGCGCTTATCAGAAAAAAGATTAAGAATAAGTTTATTTTATCCTTCCTCTACTACGTGCCTTACGCCGTGCTTTCGGCTATGGTTGTGCCTGCAATATTTTTTGCGTCGGGCAACGTAATAACCGCATCCGTCGGCTTTGCAGTAGCCGTGTTTGTTGCAATATTCACCAAAAGCCTTGTGCTCGTTGCAACATGTTCCTGTCTTTCGGTATTCGTAACCGAATTTATTTTCAGGTATTTTTTGTAGTTGACAAAATACGATAATATCGTTATAATAATTATAGGTTTTACATGACTGACGGATTTGCGGATGACCGCAAGGAAGTGTAAAACTTTTATGCCGACCGTCTGGGCAATCAGTTTTTGCTGATTGCCCT
>JAGBUU010000057.1 GCA_017630655.1 Clostridia bacterium | reverse complement strand
TGTTTGTTTATGCCCTTGCGATTACGGGCGACTTTGCAACAACCGCAAACTTCACAATTTGGTTTTGGCTGTATGTTGTACTGCAAGCAGCTCAAATAGTGCATCTGTTTATGTTATTCTTCAAAATAAAAAAGGCACGGGATTAACCCGTGCCTTTTTGGCACCCACAGTAGGAATCGAACCTGCATCTAAGTCTTAGGAGGACCTTATTCTATCCGTTGAACTATGTGGGCATAGTGCTTTAATATATTACACCAAACAAACCGCATTGTCAATAAAAGGCTTTCTTATTTGCTTTATATTTTTAGGATAAATATACTTGTAAAGGAAGATTTTGTGTGCTATAATTAATATGTATAATATCTTTTTATAAGGGGGTTTGTTTATGTCCCAAAGAAAAGGCGGAATAACCCTTGCAGGCAACATCTTAACCGACGTTGTAAAAACGGTTGATTGCTACCCTAATATCGGAATGCTGGCCAACATATCCGATGTTAGCCGTGCGGTTGGAGGATGTGTGCCAAACACGGGCATTGACCTTAAAAAAATCGATAAAGATTTAAGGGTCACCGCTATTGGAAAAATCGGTAACGATGAAGGCGGAAAATTCCTGCTTGGCGAGTTCGACAAATACGGTGTCGAGTGTGACAAGGTAAAGGTATCAGACGCCAAGCCCACAAGCTTTTCGGATGTTATGAGTATGCCGTCGGGTGAGCGTACCTTCTTCCACGCCAGAGGTGCTAATGCCGAGTTTTCACCCGAAGATATCGATGTCGAGACACTTGACTGCGATATTTTCCATATTGGTTACATATTATTGCTTGACTCTATGGATAAGGCGGACGAGCAGTACGGCACTGTAATGGCTGGGCTTTTAAAGGCGGTACAGGAAAAAGGAATTAAAACCTCTATCGACGTAGTAAGCGATAGCACAGCCGACTACAAGGCAAAAATCATACCAGCACTAAAATACAGCAATTATGCTATTATGAACGAAATCGAAAGCGGTATGATAACCGACCTTGATTCCTATAATGCCGACGGCACCTTAAATGTGGCAAATATCCGCAAAACAATGGAAACAATGGCAAGCCTTGGCGTTAAGGACAAAATTATTGTTCACTGCAAGGAAGCAGGCTTCTGCTTTGATGTTAAAACGGGCGAATTCACAGTTTCCCCCTCGCTTAACATTCCTAAGGAGGAAATAAGGGGAAGTGTTGGTGCGGGAGACGCCTTCTGTGCGGGAGCTCTTTACGGAATTTACAATGGATTTTCCGATAAAGAAATACTTGATTTTGCGTCAAGTGCCGCAGCTTGTAATCTGTTTGCAGAAAACTCAATAGACGGCATGAAGCCGAAAGAAGAAATAAAAAATATGGCCGCTAAATACGGCAGAAAAGAGATAAAATTATGTTAGTAAACCTTAATGACGTACTTAAAAAAGCACAGGCAGAACACTACGGTCTTGGCCTTTTCAACACTACAGATACCGATATGGCAGAGGCTGTAATTGCTGCCGCTGAAGAAATGAATTCTCCCGTTGTTATCGGTACAGCCGAGGTTCTTTTACCTTTTGGAGAGCTGAAACTTATTGCACCATCTCTTAAGGCACTTGCCGAGCGTGCAAAGGTGCCCGTAGTTCTCCACTACGACCACGGTCTCACCTTTGACCGCTGCATCGAGGCTTTAAAACTCGGCTTCTCAAGCATTATGTTTGACGGCTCTGCAGGTGACTACGAGCAGAATCTTAAAGACACTGCAGAAATGGTTAAGATTGCCCATTCCTTCGGTGCTACTGTTGAGGGCGAAATTGGCCACGTTGGTCAGGCAGCAACAGGAGACGGCGAACACACAGATATGTACACAACTCCCGAAGAAGCAAAGGCGTTCGTTGAGGCAACCGGAGTTGACGCTCTTGCTATTGCTATCGGTACTGCCCACGGTGCATATAAAACCGCCCCCAAACTTGATATTGAACGTTTAAAGGAAATCAGAGCAACCATCGACACACCCCTTGTTCTTCACGGCGGCTCGGGCCTTTCGGACGACGACTTCAGAAACACTATTGCAGGTGGTATTGCAAAGGTTAATATCTTTACAGACCTCTGTCTTGCAGGCCAGAAGGCTATGGAAGACGGTCTTGCACAGGGTAAGGGTTACCTTGAAATCCGCAATATGAAGGTTGAAGAAATTAAGAAGGCAGTTATGAAGAAGATGGAGCTTTTCGGCTCTAAGGGAAAGGCATAAGGTGGACTTATGAACGTACTTGCTATTTCTTGTCATCCCGACGATATGGAAATTTCCTGCGGCGGAACACTTCTTAAGTGTTTAAAGCGTGGCGACAACGTTACAGTTTGTCATGTTGCAAACGGTGATATGGGACACGTTGTTATAATGCCGGAGGAACTTCGCATAATCAGAGCAAAAGAGGCTCAGGATGCGGGCAAACTCGGAGGACTTAAAATCGTTACCTGCGACATCGGTGATTTACGTATTAACGGTAGCGACAGAGCACAGATAGACACACTTGTTAAGATAATCAGAGACGCCAACCCCGACCTGATTATTACCCATGCTCCTAACGACTATATGTGCGACCACGTTGAAGTACATAAACTTGTACAAAACGCCTCCTTCTCGGCCTCCTGCCCCCACTACGAAATGGATTTAGGTCCCGCATGTAAGGTAACCCCTCTTTACTATATGGAGAATTACCACTGTGTAGACTGCGAGCCTACCGAGTACGTAGATATAACAGATGAACTCGAACTCAAACTCGAAATGCTCGCAAAACACGAAAGTCAGGTTGTCTGGCTCAAGGACCACGACAATTCCGACGTTTTAGAGGACACCCGTGCCCTCGCTCGCGTAAGAGGTATTCAGTGCGGCGTACGCTACGCCGAAGGTTTCCGTCAATTTTTGGCAGCAGACCGCTTGACCACAAAGCGTATGCTTCCGTAATATATAAAAGGAGATTTTAACTATGGATTTTAATTCAACAGTAAAAGGCTCGGCTCTCGAGGGTTTCTATCCTGCAGGATGGAATTTTGAAAAAATCGACGCTTGCATAGGCGCTCCTGAGACCATCACCGACCATCAGGCTCATTGGAACGATAATTTCACACCTATTAAGTGTGAGAGCCTTGGCGAGTTCGAAACCTATATGGGTCACGAAATCGCAATGCAGATTAAACTTGCAAAGGAAAGAGGAGAGCAGATTGCTTTCATTCTTCCCGTAGGACCTATGGGCATGTACAAATGGGTTGTTTACTTCCTTAAGGCTTGGAACGTTTCCTGCGAACACGTTCACACCTTCAATATGGACGAATGGGCAGACGGCGAAGGCAACACCCTTCCTGCCGACAACACCGGTTCTTTCAAATATGCTATGGAACAGGCCCTCTTCGGACCTTTAGGCGAACTTACCGTTCCCGTTGCTCAGCGCAACTTTGCTCTTAAAGACAATCTTCCCACTTACCCCGAAAAGATTGCAAAATTAAAGGCTGAGGGAGCAAAACTCGTACTCGTTTACGGTATCGGCAGAATGTGCCATATCGCTTTCTGGGAGCCCACCTTTGCCGCAGACTATGAAACTGCAGCAGAATGGGAAGCAGCACCCTACAGAATCGGAGCTAAGATTCATCCCTTAACCGTTGAACAGAACGCTCTTACCTCCTTCAAGTCAAGAACTCCTCTCGTTCCTTGCCGTGCTAACACAATCGGCCCCGGAATCTTCCTTAAGGCTGACTATGCTATTGGTGGTGCAGACGGAACTTTAGGACGCGGAATGCAGTGGCAGGGACTCTCTCTCTGGATGACACTTCGTCACGAGAAAACTCCTTGGATTACCTCTACATACATTCCTACAATCCCCGGAAAACTCTTCTTCCTTAAAGAGCTTGCAGGTCCTCTCAACGCAGAGTGCAACTAATAAGTACTAAACTTTAAAGGGCTAATGCTTCGGCATTAGCCCTCTTTACTTGACAAAAGCAGAAGTTTAGTATATTATTATGAAGAATAAAATAGGAGCCGAGTATATGAAAATAAAAATTGCCGAACTTAATATTGATATTTTAAGTCGTGGCAGATATATTGAAAAGCTCTGCAAGAAATATATTTGCGACTTTGACTTGGCAGATATTTGTATTGATATAAACAAGAATGATATCATGGCCGAGCTTGACGCGGTTGAGCATCAGTTCAGTGCTGAATACTGTGAGTCTATTGCCGCATACAGAAAAATTGGTTACCGCCTGCCCGAATTTAATGCCTTTGTACTACATGGTGCAACCTTCAAATATAAGGACAGGGGAATAGCCCTATTAGCCGCTTCGGGTACAGGAAAAAGCAGCCATATGAAAAATTGGATATCCCTTTATGGCGATGAAGTTCAGGTAATAAACGGTGATAAACCTATTATCAGAATTAAAGACGGTACGCCTTATGCCTACGGCACACCCTGGTGCGGCAAGGAAGGTATGTCTACAAATACTTCGGTAAGGCTTACCGATATTTGTTTTATAACAAGGGC
>JAGBUU010000056.1 GCA_017630655.1 Clostridia bacterium | reverse complement strand
CCCGTGCCTTTTTTATTTTGAAGAATAACATAAACAGATGCACTATTTGAGCTGCTTGCAGTACAACATACAGCCAAAACCAAATTGTGAAGTTTGCGGTTGTTGCAAAGTCGCCCGTAATCGCAAGGGCATAAACAAACACAGTCCAAAGCACATTAACAATAAGGTATATGATATCGGTTACAGCCGCAACCATAAGTGATGCGGGTTTTAGAAGCTTTTTAAAGCCGAAAACAAGCACCGGCAGTGATAACAGACCGTAAACCGTAAGTATGGTTGCATAGATAACGGGGAAGCCTGCTTGTGATATGTACCAAAGTGCCGACTGTGTTACAATTTCCACATTTGCATCAGACTCAGCTATTGCGATAATTCTTACACCCGGTAGAAAGACTGCCGCAAAAAGTGCTATTTGAAAGAAGGCGGATACCCACCAACGAATACGATTTGCAGTTATATATTTCATAAAATAACCCCTATGTTTTGTTTTTTATATTCTAACATTTTGCCTTTTAAAAATCAAGGCTTTGCAAAGTAGATTTTTGGTGGTATACTAAATATACTAAATCATTCGGAGGACATTATGTTTGACGTTAAAAGTGTAACCGAAAACTGTACTGCTTGGATAAAAGATTTTTTTGAAAATAATGGTCCAACTTGTAACGCCGTTATAGGCATTTCAGGGGGAAAAGACTCTTCGGTTGCCGCCGCACTTTGTGTAGAGGCATTAGGTGCCGACCGTGTAATCGGTGTGCTTATGCCTTGCGGGGAGCAACACGATATTGATGCGGCTTACGCCCTGGTAAATCATCTTGGCATACGTTATTTTGTGATTAACATTAAGGATGCGGTCGAGGGGCTTAAATCGGCTCTTCCAAAGGATATTGAAATCACATCACAGACCATTACCAATATTCCCCCTCGCGTTCGTATGACTACCCTTTACGCCGTTTCACAAAGTATGAACGGCAGGGTTGTAAACACCTGTAATTTAAGCGAGGACTGGGTTGGATATTCCACCCGTTACGGCGATGCGGCGGGAGATTTTTCACCCCTTAGCCTTTTAACCGTTGCCGAGGTTAAAGAGATAGGCAAATATTTGGGGCTGCCAAAGGAACTTGTTGAAAGGTGCCTATAGACGGGCTTTGTGGCAAGACCGACGAGGAAAACCTGGGTTTCACCTATGCCGAGCTTGACAGATATATCCGAACAGGTGAAATTGAGGACAATGTCAAAAAAGAAATTATCGATAAAAAGCATAAGGCAAACCTGTTTAAATTACAGTTAATGCCTGTATTTAAACCTGAAATATAAAGAAAAAGCACCATCTTTCGATGGTGCTTTTTCTGTTTTTCAAGGGGTTTAAGGAGAGATTGTATAGACATACAATCACAGTAAAAGAAATTGCGGCTTTTTCTACTGCATAATTATAATAAAACAAAAATTTTGAATTAGTTTGAACCAATTTTTAAAAAATTTTGAATATCAGAATAAAAATTCCGCCCACAGTTAAAAATAACCTTGAAAGGCGGTTATTAAAAATGAAAATTACTAAAAATACAATATCCGATTATTTGAAAGCTAGGGGTTTTTACCTGGTTCTTGCCTTTTGCCTTGTTGCAATTGGAGTTGCAGCTTGGACAGCCTGGGCCAGTGCCAAGACACCCAATACAGCCGAAAGTGAGCCAAACAGTTCCAACATCTCTTCTGTAGACGATAATGACACCGACCAGGTTCAGCAAGAAGTGGAAAGCGAGCCCTATTCAAGTGAAGTGACATCTTCTGCCGAGCATGAAACCACTCCCGAAGAGGTTATAGCAGAAAATTTTGTATACCCTTTAAGTGGTAATGTGATGAAGGTTTTCTCCTCCGACAACCTTATTTATTCTAAAACCTTTGGCGATTTAAGGCTTCATATTGGTCTTGATTTAGAGTGTGAGCCGGGCTCGGCTGTAAACGCGTGCGGCAACGGTGTGGTAGTTGCAATTGCCCAGGATGCCATGCTTGGCAAATATGTTGAGGTTGACCACGGAAACGGAATTGTTGCCCGCTACTGTGGGCTTAGCGACAAACTGTCAGTAAAGGAAGGAAACATTGTATCAGCGGGAACAAAGCTTGGTCTTATTGGAGAAATTCCATCGGAATGTGCAGATGAAACTCATCTCCACCTGGAGTTTTATAAGGACGAGGTTCCGGTAAACCCCGAGGTTATAATCGAGGGATAAAAAACAGCAGAGCTAAACTCTGCTGTTTTTACTTACATATTCCGCATCATTTTTGATGGCTTCAATAAGTTCCTGTCGATTGTCGAACTTTTTTTCTTCTCTTAAATATTTTATAAGCTTTGTTGTAACCGCTTCGCCATAGCAGTTGCCGTCATAGCCTAAAACAAAGGATTCTGCTGCAACAAAAGGTGTTTCATAGGTTGGACGCACACCGATATTTGTTACGGCATTATAGTTCTTACCGCCAATGGTTACAATCGTTTGGTAAACCCCACGTTTTACCTCTGCTAAATTTTCGGGGTAACGTTGGTTAAGGGTGGGAAAACCCCAGGTTCTGCCTCTGGCGTCACCCTTTTGTACGATTGATTTAAAAGAAAATTCTTCTTCTAAAAGAATATTAGCGGTATTAATATCTGCATCCAAAAGCAGTTCTTTTATACGGGTAGAGGAAACCGTTTGTCCTCTAAAAACAACCTCGGGACATTCAAAGAATTCTATTCCCTTGCTTTGACACCACGTCTTTAAAAACTTGGTATCCCCTGCAGCCTCTTTGCCAAAGCGGTAGTTAAACCCGCAGCAAATTTTGGCAACATTGTATTTATTGCTAAGATAGTCCAAAAATTCTTCGGGAGAAAGGTTGCAAACCTTGTCAAATTCAAGGAAAAGCACCTCATCTATGCCGAATGACAGCAATTTTTCCTTTTTCGCCTCGGCAGTCATTATGGTGCCCCCTTTTTTAAAGGGAATTGTCTCAAAGGTTACGGCAACGCTTTGGTAGGGAGAATTTACGGCGCCCGAAAGCACGGCCTTGTGGCCTATATGTACTCCATCAAACATACCAAGTGCTATAGCGTATTTTTGCATATTCTCCCCTCCTTTTATATTACTTTTGTTGATTAATTACGCATTTAATTGCTATTTGCTCATTTTTATTATCGGCATAGCCTACGCCGAGAAATTTGTCGCCGAATTTAACCCTTAGAAGTTGACCATCGGTAAAATTGGCATTTTTAAGTCTTTCGTAAGAAAGTTGTCCACCGTTTGAAAAACGAATTGCTTGTTTTTCGGTAACCTGAACTTCTTTTAAATATAAAAGGGCAGTTTCTTCGTTTTTTATATAGTTTTCTATATTTCCTTTTGTAAGGTCATCTAAACTTATAGTTTGGTCTAAACTAAAGCCGCTGGTAGATGTTCGTACAAGTTCGGTCATTGTTGCACCACAGCCCAGTTCCTCACCAATATCTCTGCAAAGACTGCGGATATAAGTGCCCTTTGAGCAGGTAACCTCTATTTTAAAGGTGTCACCCTCAAAGGAAAGCAGATTTAGTTTTTTAATTTCAATCTCTCTTGGCTCGATTTCAACCTCTTTGCCCTCGCGAGCAAGCTGATAAAGGCGAACGCCGTCTTTTTTTAGTGCCGAATACATAGGCGGCACCTGAGTTATTTTACCTCTGAATTTCTCTAAAACCGTTTCGAGCCGAGTCTTAGTAACCTTGACCTCACATTCAGTTAAAACCTCTCCTGTTATATCACAGGTGTCCGTTGTAACGCCAAGCTTTACGGTTGCTGTATACCCCTTGTCGGCATCAAGAAGAATTCCCGAAAGGGCTGTTGCTCTGCCTAAAAAGATGGGCAAAACTCCCGTTGCCAAAGGGTCAAGCGTACCTGTATGTCCAACACGCTTTTCACCCGCCAACCACTTTATTTTGGCAACCGCCGAAAAGGAGGTTATACCCTGTGGCTTATTTAGTAATATTAGCCCCTGCATCTATTTCCTCCAAAGACTCTTTAATTGCAGATAAAATTGCATCCTTAGCATCCTTAAGACTGCCCTCTACGGTACAGCCTGCAGCTGCTTTGTGTCCGCCGCCGCCAAGTTTTTTACAAATTTCACTTGCATCAAGCGGGTCATAAGTACGAAGAGAAATTTTAAAAACATTCTTTTCGGTTTCCTTTATTGCCACGCCGACAAGCACGCCCTCTACCGAGCGCGACATAGATGCAACACCCTCCATATCACTCTTGCTGCAACCTGTTTGCTTTTGAATATCAAGGGTTACGGCAAGCGTCATACAGCGGTCATCAAAATGGAACTCGGCTCCGTTTAGAACCATCATTTCCATTTTAACCCTACTTTTAGATTTTGTATCGAACATAATGCGGTTAATATCTGCTGCATCTACACCGATAGCGTAAAGTTTAGCCGCAATTTCGTGGGTGCGAACTGTCACATTTGCATACTTAAAACAGCCCGTATCGGTAGAAATGCCGGTATAAAGTGCATTTGCAATATTTCGGTCAAACTCTACCCCGAGTTCATCTAAAATCTCGTAAACGCTTTCTGCAGTTGCAGAGGCGGTTTCATCAAGATAAAGCCTTTTTGCATAATTGGTGTTAGATATGTGGTGGTCTATGTTTAGGTCTATTCTGCCCTCAAAACGTTGCCACATATCACCAAGCAACTTAATATCTGCGACATCAACGGCAACTACCGTTTCGGGAATGAAATCACATTCGCTGTCATCTATAAAATAGTCATACTTATGGGGAATTTCATCAGGACAGATAACCTGCACCTTTTTACCAAGCTTTTTAAGTCCAAGTTTTAGAGCATAGGCAGAGCCCAAGGTATCTCCGTCTGGAGAGGCATGGGTTAAAACAAGGTAGTTATCGTGCTCTTTTAAATACTGACAAAGGTCAGCCAGAGTCAGTATTATAGAATTACTGTTCATCACTCTGTTCCTCTTCAGTTTTTTCAAAATTATTAACAATACGCGAAATTTTTGCCGAAACTTCTATAGAATCATCGGCAACAAAGCGAAGCTCGGGCACCTTGCGAAGTTTAAGGCGGGCACCGAGTTCGCGGCGAATATATCCTGCCGCACCCTTAAGCGCCTTTACCGATTCTTCGGTTTTAGCCGAGCCCTCAATTGCACTAACGTAAACCTTGGCATAGGACATATCTCCCGATACGTCGAGCTTAACAATTGAGAGCAGTTTTGACACTCTCGGGTCCTTCACTTCGCGAAGGATATCCGAGAGAGCAAGTCTTATATCTGAGGTGACACGGTTTATTTTAAATCCTGCCATATTGTCCTCCTGTATTTTAATCATTACCCGAAAATATCAGGGTTTAGGGATAAGATGTAAGGGACAAGGGAAAACAAATTTCGAACTATCTAATTGAGGATACCCTTTTCCCTCTTCTCTTTTCCCTGAAAATACTAATCTCTATATTCTTCTACGATATAGGCCTCGAATATATCGCCTTCTTTAATATCTGCGAATTTCTCAAGTGAGATACCGCATTCGTAGCCCTGGGCAACTTCCTTAACGTCGTCCTTGAAGCGCTTAAGCGAGTCAATCTTATCCTCGGCAATAATAATACCGTCGCGAACTACGCGGATATTGCAGGCACGTGTAACCTTACCTTCGGTAACGTAACCGCCGGCGATTGTACCAACACCCGAAATCTTGAAGGTGTTGCGAACCTCGATTGCGCCCATTTCAACGTCTCTGAATTTGGGTGCGAGCATACCCTTCATAGCCGATTCAATCTCTTCGATAGCATCATAGATTACTCTGTAAAGACGCATATCTACACCGTCGCGCTCGGCGGCAGCCTTTGCAACAGAATCGGGACGAACGTTAAATCCTACGATAATAGCTCCCGAGGTCTGAGCGAGCATAACATCGGTTTCATTTACGCCACCTGCGGCACCATGAATAACCTTAACGCGAACCTCGTCGTTAGAGAGCTTCTCTAAAGACTGCTTAACAGCCTCAACCGAGCCCTGAACGTCGGCCTTAACGATAAGTTTAAGTTCTTTGAGTTCGCCCTCACCGAGTTTATCGAAGAGGTTATCAAGGGTAACCTGAGTAGCGGCTTTTGCGGCTTCGTCCTTAATTTTCTGCTTTCTCTGTTCAACAATTTCACGGGCAAGACGCTCGTTTGAATCGGCGTCGAAGGTGTCGCCAGCGGTGGGAACCTCGGTAAGTCCTGCCACCTCAACGGGTACCGAGGGACCTGCCTCTTTGAGTTTTTGACCGCGTTCGTTGGTCATAACACGAACTCTACCTACAGAGGTGCCTGCGATAATGATGTCGCCTGTATTAAGGGTACCGTTCTGAACAAGAAGGGTTGCAATAGGACCTCTGCCCTTGTCGAGACGGGCTTCAATTACAACACCCTTTGCCTTACGGTTGGGGTTAGCCTTAAGTTCAAGCATTTCTGCAACTAAAAGAACGTTCTGTAAAAGGTCGTCAATACCTGCATGTGTCTTTGCAGAAACGGGAACGCAGATAATATCTCCGCCCCATTCTTCGGGAACAAGAGAATGCTCGGTAAGCTGTTGCTTAATTCTGTCGGGGTTAGCCTCGGGTTTATCCATTTTATTGATTGCAACGATAATCTGAACGTTTGCAGCTTTAGCGTGGTTTATTGCCTCAATGGTCTGGGGCATAATACCGTCGTCAGCAGCAACAACAAGAATTGCAATATCGGTAGCCATTGCTCCACGTTGACGCATAGAGGTAAATGCGGCGTGACCCGGGGTGTCGAGGAAGGTTATATCCTGACCTGCGGCATTAACGCGGTAAGCACCGATGTGCTGGGTAATTCCGCCTGCCTCACCTGCGGTAACGGCGGTGTTACGGATAGCGTCGAGCAGAGAGGTCTTACCGTGGTCAACGTGACCCATAACAACGACAACGGGGCTACGGGGAAGAAGATTTTCTTCGGTATCCTCGAATTCGTCCATAATCTGCTCTTCAATTGTAACTACAACTGCACGCTCAATCTTTGCACCCATTTCGGTAACAACGATTTCGGCAGTATCATAATCTATAGTTTGATTAACAGAAGCCAGCATACCGAGTTTCATAAGTTCCTTAATAACGTCGGCGGCGGTCTTTTTCATTGCAGCGGCGAGCTCTCCAACGGTGATTTCATCACCAACGGTAACTGTAATCGGGGTCTTTTTAATGACCTCAAGCTGCATCCTTCTTCTCTTCTCTTCCTCGAGTTCCTTCTTGGACTTTTCGTTTCTTCTGTAGTTCTGAGACTTTTGGTTAATCTTCTGCTTTCTGGCACCGTTATCTCTCATAGCGTTAGCAGGAGCAATATTTTCGTACTTTTCGTTGTATTTTTCCATATCAACATTGGAAAAACGTGTATCTACGGTACGACGCTCTGCGGGCCCACGGTTAGGTGCGGCACCTGCGGGGCGGTCCTCCTTCTTTCTTGCCTCAAAGGGTTTGGGGTCGGAAGGCTTGTGTTCCTTCTTAACCTCTGCCTTTGCCTCTTTCTTGGGCTCGGCCTTTTTAGTTGCGGCTTTAGGCTCCTCTTTCTTGGGCTCTGCTTTAGGTGCCTTTGCCGCCTCTTCTGCTGCACGCTTAGCAGCCATTTCTGCCTCTTGAGCCGCCTTTAATTGTTCAAAAAGCGCCATTTGTGCCGCAAGGTTTTGGTCCTTTTTAGCCTGTTTAGCCTTTTCGGCCTCTTCTCTTGCGTTTTTACCTATTTCGAAATAAGCCTTAAAACTTTTTACTGCATTCTTTTGTGTTAACGCATCAAAAAGAATGTTGGTTTCTTCTTGTGCTAAGGATGAACCGGACTTTTTGTCCGCACCTGTATATTCCTTGATAATAGCCGCAATTTCCTTAGCTGACATACCAAAATCGGCAGCAGCCGCACTAATTTTATACTTTTCTACCATTGGCTATTTCCTCCTTAATTGTTTTTTATCGCATCAGCAAATCCGCTATCTAAAACCGCTACTATTCCACAGTTTTTTCCAACCCGTTTTGAAAGGTCTGCCGTACTGATGCCGTCTATTGTTAAAGCCTGTATACCTACTTTATCTGCCTTGAATTTTAGTTCCTTTACGCTTTTGTCCGATATGTCCTCGGCGGCAAGCACAAGTTTTGCTTTTTTTGACTCAATTGCAAACTGTGTTGCATGGGTGCCAAAGCTTAGTTTACCCGCTTTAGCCGCAAAGCCTAAAAGAGAAAGAACCTTTTCACTATTCACCTTTAAGCTCACCCTCTATATTTTTTGCAGTTTCTTCGGAAATGTTTTCACCGAAGGCTCTTACAAAAGCTTTTTTCTTCATTGCCAGTGTAAAACAATCTAAATTTTTGCAGATATATGCACCTCTGCCGTTTTTACGGGAAGAAAGGTCAAGTGATATTTCACCGTCGGGAGATTTTACTATACGCACAAGCTCGGCCTTAGGTTTCATTTCATTACATCCGCAGCACTGACGCATAGGTGTTTTTTTCTGTTTCATATTATTACCTCCCAATTAAAAGTTGGTTGTTTATTATTCTTCTCCGTAGAAGCCGCTTTCAGGGCGGATATCAATCTTCCAGCCTGTAAGCTTAGCGGCAAGTCTGACATTTTGTCCCTTATTACCAATTGCTAGGGAAAGCTGTGAATCGGGAACGGTTGCCTTTGCAGCCTTGGGGTCTTCACTGATGATTTCAACAGATACAACCTTTGAAGGAGAAAGTGCCTCACCGATAAATACGGCGGGGTCCTCGGAATATTTAACAATGTCAATTTTCTCGCCCGAAAGTTCTTCGATAATTGCATTAACACGTGCACCCTTAGGTCCTATACAAGCACCAACAGGGTCGATTTCAGGGTTTGCCGACCATACAGCAAGCTTTGTTCTGGAGCCTGCCTGACGTGAGATGCCCTTTATCTCGATTGTGCCATCGAAAATTTCGGGAACCTCGGTCTCGAAAAGGCGTTTTACAAGACCGGGATGTGTGCGGGAAAGCATAACCTTTGTGCCACGCTCGGTATCCTTAACATCAACAATGTAAACCTTAATGTGGTCGCCCTCGGTGAGCACCTCTTCGGGCACCTGTTCAAGTTTAGGTAAGGTTGCCTCGTTTTTGCCGATAGTAACTATAGCGTTGCCTGTTTTGGGGTCAATACGCTGAACAACGGCGGTTAAAAGTTCACGGTTGTGTGACTGGAACTCAGATAATGTCTGGCTGCGTTCAACATCGCGTATACCCTGACGGATAACGTGCTTTGCTGTTGTTGCAACTATTCT
>JAGBUU010000055.1 GCA_017630655.1 Clostridia bacterium | reverse complement strand
TATTTACATATCAGACAAACAAAAAAATACGAATAGTTGAGTGATTTCTTTGTCTACATTAATGGTATGATTTTCAGAGAAATTATAAAAAATACTTAATGCTGTAAGCGTCGCAGAAATGCGGCGCTTTGCTTTTTAGAGAAATCTAGTATAATATGTAATTTTTGTATTGTTTCATATCACTTTTCTTATTTCATCGAGGATGAAACAATGCACATTACGATGAAACAATAAACGGTGCACTTAGTTATATGCGTGGCAGTAATTTGGCACAAAATTGGCAGAGTTTTGCCGATGACATTGGGATATGAATCATATATAATTATTATTGTGAGAAAATATAATTAAAGAAAATTTTTGAAAGTGATTATATTTTCGATTTTTTATACGTGTTTATATTATGAAGGGACAAATAAAAGGCAGGAATAGAATATGTATAAAGAAGAATATTACGATTATTCAAGTAAAGAAGGCAAAATTATTAAGAATGACTTGAAAAGTTGGGGCTTTCATCATTTGACAATTTCGAGCTTGCCGGCAGACTTCTTTCGGATGAGCAAGAGTCAATTAGAGAAGTTATTTGAGCGCGCTTCTGATGCGTTTATTGCTCGCATGTATGATGTTCCTCAGTATCAAGTTGAAAAGCGACGAGGTGATTTCGGCATCAAGCAATTAGGATGTACTTTGAACCGGATGGAGCGTGAAGAAGAGACCGCACAAATCTTTAAAGAAATCCTGAGAATCGTGTCAAATGAGTATAATAATGGCAATATTCCACATACTAACTCCACACCATTAAATAGTGAAAAGGAGTTTTTATATATGAAGGCAACAGGAATAGTTCGTAGAATTGATGATTTGGGAAGGGTTGTAATTCCCAAGGAGATTCGCCGTACTATGAAAATTCGTGAGGGCACACCCCTTGAAATTTACACAGGGGCTTCGGGCGAGGTTATCTTTAAAAAATATTCTCCCATAGGGGAACTTGGCACCTTTGCCGAGGACTATGCCCACGCACTCTCCAAAAGCACCGAGCATACGGCGGTAATTTGCGATGAGGATACTATTATTGCAGCGGCAGGAGCACATAAAAAAGAACTTCTGGGAAAAGAGATTTCGGAAGCTCTTAAAACGCTCATTAAGGATAGAAGAAAATATCACGGTGGCGAGGGTGTATTGGCAGCAGATGGAAGCGGACTTGCCGTTTCTGTATGCTACCCAATTATCGCCAACGGAGATGTTGGAGGAGCTGTTTTACTTGTTAATACAACAGGTGAGGCAGCGGGTGAAACCGATACAAAGCTGGTGCTTTCTGCTGCCGAGTTCTTAGGTCGTCAGATGGAGGACTAAGAAGGGGAGTTTCCCCAAAAAACGACCCTTAACCGTAAACTTTGGTTAGGGGTTGTTTTTTTATTTAAAAAATACTTGATTTTTTGTATATTATAGTATATACTATCAGTGTAAGATATTTGACTAAAAGGAGAGTGGGCAAAACGCCCGCTCTTCGTTTTTTGTTAAAACAATCTATCTAAGCTTGAAAGGGTGATTTTATTGGCAGGCGTTGCTGATAAGGTATTCTCTCTTGTAAAGGATACGGTTGAGGCTCAAGGAGTTGGGCTTTGGGACGTACGCTTTGTAAAAGAGGGTGCAAACTGGTATTTAAGAATTATAATTGACAGTGAGAACGGCATATCTATTGATGATTGTACAAATGTGCACCACGCGGTAGACCCAATACTCGACGAGGCCGACCCTATTGACCGTGCCTACTATTTAGAGGTTTGCTCTCCTGGACTTGAGCGCGAGCTCACCCGCGACGAGCACTACGCCGCTATGGAGGGCCAAAAGGTAAAACTTAAACTTTATAAGGCAAAAGACGGCGTTAAGGAATTTGGCGGAGAGTTAAAGCTCGGCGATAAAGAAAAGGTTGTTTTAAAGACCGAAAACGGTGAAATAGAGTTTGCAAGAAATGAAATTTCATATTGCCGACTTGATGATATAAATTTTTAAAAACTACAAATAATTTGTATGGAGGAATAAAGAAAAATGGCTAAAGCAAAATCAAACAAGAACCAGGCAAAAGAGTTTTTTGAAGCGCTTAAAATTATGGAAGCAGAAAAGGGAATACCTGCAGAGTATATTGCAGAAAAAATTTCTGCCGCTATTGTTGTAGCTCTTCGTAAAGACTACGGCACAACAGAGAACATAAACTGCATTATCGACTGCGAAAATGAAATTTTCAAGGTAACACTTCGCAAGGATATCGTTGATGTGGTAGAAGACCCCAGAATTCAAATTCTTCGTGACGAGGCCAAGGCTCAGTACAAGGCTAAGGCATCGGCAGAGTTTGTTGAAATTGAAATGGATACACGCCAGTTTGGCAGAATTGTGGCAACTACCGCAAAGCACGTTATCCGTCAGGGTATCCGCGATGTTGAACGCAGCCAGACATTATCTGAGTTCCAGTCACACAACCGCGAGCTTTTAACAGCCGTTGTTCAGCGTATTGACCCTAAAACAGGCAACGCTATAGTTACTATCGGCAAAAACGAGGCAACCCTGCCTAAGCTCGAGCAGGTACCCGAAGAGGTGCTTCATGAGGGCGACCATATTAAGGTTTATGTTGTTGATGTTAAGGATACTGAGCGTG
>JAGBUU010000054.1 GCA_017630655.1 Clostridia bacterium | reverse complement strand
GCTTATGAAAAAAGCAGGAGTTAAAACTACCGACAGAAAGGTGATAGCTCCCGCCCTTAAAAAAGCCGCCGAAACAGGACTGCCTGCTGCAGCTATGGAGCTGCCAGACGGCAGAATAGTAACAGGAAAAACCTCAGACCTTTTGGGCTCTTCTTCGGCACTACTGCTTAATGCTTTAAAGGCACTGGCAGGGCTAGCCGATGAACTCCACCTAATTTCGCCCGAGACCATTCAACCTATCCGTCACTTAAAGGTAGACCATCTTGGAAACCGCAATCCAAGACTTCATACCGATGAGGTTTTAATTGCTCTGTCCATTTGTGCCAGCACCAATGATGATGCTGAAAAGGCAATGGAACAGCTTGGCAACCTTCGTGGCTGTGAGGTTCACTCAACAGTTATGTTATCCCAAATTGACGAAAAAATATTTAAGCGTTTGGGCGTTAACCTTACCTGCGAGCCAAACTTCAAAAAGTCGAGCGAGAACAGAATTATGAAATAATAAAAGTCCGTATCTTATTGATACGGACTATTTTCTATTCTTCATCTTCATCCTTAATAGGATTAACAACAACCGCAAGCTTTGTAATTCTGTGGTCTTCAATATTATCAATTGTAACGGTGAGATTCTCGTATTCAAAGGTTGCTCCAATTTCGGGAAAGCCTTCGCACATTTCAATAGCCCAACCACCAACAGTTGTGTACTCGCTTTCGAAATCACCCTCATCAAAGTCAATTGCATCAAAGAAGTCAAATATATTCATATCGCCTTCGACGGTGTACTTATCGTTACCCGATTCAACGATATCGTGCTCTGTTTCCTCGTCCTCATCCCATATTTCACCAACCAGCTCTTCAAGGATGTCCTCCATAGTGGCAATTCCCATTGTTCCGCCAAACTCGTCAAGCACTATCATAATATGGGTGCGTTCTTCTCGAAGCACATCAAGAGCGTCGGGAAGCTTAACTGTCATATGAATATAATATGGTTCTACTAAGAGAGATTTAATATCAATTTCTTCTTTAGGCGTATCAACCATAATCTTAAGAAGATTTTGAGTAACAAGTATACCAATAATATCATCAATGCTTGAATCATATACTGGTATTCTTGAAAATGGTGATGCTTTAATTACCTCTAAAATAGCATCAATATCGTCGTTTACATCAACGGCGACCATATCTACTCTTGGAATCATAATCTCCTTAATAGAGGTTTCGTTAAAGTTGATTGCCGACTGTAGAAGCTCGCTTCGTTCTTCATCAATAGAGCCTTCTTCTTCACCCGTTTCAATTATTGAAGCAAGCTCATCAGGGGTCACACCGCTGTCGGTATCCTTAACAAACAGTTTGTTTATTAGCTTTATAATCCCGCTAATAAGAAAGGCAATAGGTGAAAAAATCGCCATAAAGGTAAACAAGGGAACAGCAAACAACTTTATTAAAGGTTTAGAATTTGCCTTTGCAATTACCTTGGGTACAATTTCACCAAAAACTAAAACCACAACAGAGGAAACAAGTGTTGCAACGGTTGCCGCGGTACCCTCGTTTGCAATTAGCTTAACTGCAAGTGTTGTTGCAAGCATAGAGAGTGTGAAGTTTGCAATATTGTTTCCAATAAGAATAGAACTTAGTGCAAAGTTATAACTTTGCGATATTCTGTATGCAAGCCTGTTCAAAAAACCTTTTTCGGCGTTCTTTTCAAGCTGAGATTCATTAGCAAGGTTATATGCCGTCTCGCAAGAGGAGAAAAATGCCGAGCCTATAAGGCATAAAATAATTATAATAATTTCAGTAGTCATTATTCTATTCCCTCGCTTTCTTCAGACGGGGGAGTAATTTTAAACCTAAGAGAAATAAGTCTTCCTCTAAAAACCTTTTCTGCTGTTATTTCAAGTCTGCGGTAGGTGCAGGCAGAACCAACCGAGGGAACTTTACCAAGAAGTCTGCCCATCCATTTTCTAAGAGTATAGTGTCCGCATTCGTCTCGGTCATAATCGTCATAGTCCATCATCTCAAAAGCCGAAACAACCGATAAATCAGCACTGACTTCAAAGGTAAATTCATCAATTTCTCGGAACTTATCCTCTATTTTGTCATTTTCATCCCAAATCTCGCCTACCAGCTCCTCAAGCATATCCTCCATTGTAACAACTCCGATAATTCTGCCCGCCCTGGTTCTAACCAAAGCAAAGGGCTTATGAATACGCTTCATATCGGAGAGAAGCTCGTCAATTTTGGTGTCTGTAGCCACAAAAAGCGGGGTGTCTAACAGACTGCGCAGGTCTGGATTATTACCCTCAAGGTAGCTTTCTAAGTATTCTCTTATTCTAAGAACGCCAATACAGTTATCAATATTTTCTTTGTATACAGGAAGTCTTGAATAGGGAGAGGTTTTAACAATATTTAAAATCTCATTATTAGAGAGGTTAGCATCAATGGCTACAATATCTCTACGGTCTGTGAGTATATCGCTAACCGATACGTCACCAAACTCAAAGGCAGAATAAAGCAAACGACTTTCGTCTGAGTCGAGCGAGCCGTCTTCTTCCATATCTTCAATAATTTCTATAACGTCCTCTTCTGTGACTGTGGGCTCATCTTCCTTTACTAAAAGCAGAGTGAGCAGTTTCGATATAAGTCCAAAAAGTGCAGATATAGGGGTAAGAATAACCGAAACAAACTTTAAGGGAGTCGCTATTTTAAGTGTATAGCGTTCGCCGATTTCCTTTGCTAATGCTTTTGGAATAACCTCACCGAAAAGTATTACTATAATTGTAATACAAACGGTCATAAGGGTAGGGGATATTCCAAGATGTATTGCAAGAAGGGTGGAAATAGAACCCATTGCAAGATTAACAATGTTATTGCCAACCAAAATATCGGTTATAGACCTATCAAAGTTATCCATAAGCCTAAAAGCAGTTTTTGCGGTTTTGTTTCCGCTGTCACTCATAGCCTTAATTTTAACCTTGCTTGCGGCGGTTATTGCCGTCTCACTTGATGAGAAAAAGGCACTAAATAACAGAAGCGCAAGCACGGCAAATAATAGCCCTGCATTGTTGCCAATAAAATCAGTTAAACTAAAACCTGTGTCGACACTTAGTAAATTCCATAATCGACTACACCCGTCGTCCACGAAAGAACCAACTCCTTAATATATGCTTATACGGATAAATAATAACACCTTTTATTCCTTTAGTCAAGGAGCATTTCTAAAATTTGGTCTGTTCAAACTTTTCAGAAATATTGACACAAAGGAGCAAAATTGGTATAATTAATTTGTATGTTAATGCCAATTTTCATTGAAAGGAAGTCATATGGAAAAACTAAGAAAATACTTATCACTTTTCCTTTGCGTTGTCGTGTTTCTAACCTCAATGGCAATTAACGGCACGTTTAATATCTGGGCTTCCACCGAGCCAAT
Source organism: Clostridia bacterium (assembly GCA_017630655.1). Lineage (GTDB taxonomy): Bacteria > Bacillota > Clostridia > Oscillospirales > Acutalibacteraceae > SFWF01. The sequence continues at coordinate 5,587 of JAGBUU010000054.1, read as the reverse complement.
ACTTATGGGCACCGTAAAGAAGGTTGACCCTTATCTCAATGTCCGCGAAGGCCCGGGGACAAGCTATAACTATGCAGGCAAGGTTTATACCGGAGAAACTGTATATATATATGAAGAAACAAACGGATGGTATAAAATAGCATGCGGCAGTAGTTATGGATACGTTAGTAAGGATTATATCATCGATGTCAAGGAAATCCCCAAATATGACTACGACGGTGACTTTGAAACCAACCTTGTAAAGCAAAATTTCCCCGAAAGCTATAAAGTGTTGCTTCGTGAGCTTCATGTGAAACACCCTAACTGGATATTTATGGCCGACCACCTAACAATGACCTTTACCGAAGCTGTAAACAATGAATCTACAGCGGGAAAAAGCCTAATTCAAGACAGTAACGCTAAGGATTCTTGGAAATCCATGATGAAAGACGCTTATGAGTGGGATACAGGTAAGTATGTTGCTTATGACAGCGGCGGTTGGGTAACTGCCGAGCGTGATGTTGTTGAATATTATATGGAGCCGAGAAACTTTCTTAACGAAAACTATATTTTCATGTTTCTTGACCAAACCTATAACCCTCAAATTCAAAATATGGATGGGTTAAAGCTTATACTTAAGGGCACCTTTATGGAGGGCGATTTCCCAGAAGATACCTATGATACCTATGCCGATGTAATTATGGATGCTGCAAAAAAATCGGGCGTTAGCCCATATGTACTTGCCGCAAGTATTATAATCGAGCAGGGTGTAAAGGGTACGGGAGGCAGTATTTCGGGTAAGGTGTCGGGCTATGAGGGCTACTATAACTTCTTTAATATACGCGCCTATAAATCAGGTAGTTATGATGCGGTGCAGTATGGTTTGCTTTACGCAAAGGGCTCGGGAAGCCTTGGCAGACCTTGGAATACAAGGGCAAAATCTATCCTTGGAGGTGCCGAGCATTATGCTAACGGCTATGTAAAAAGAGGACAGGACAACCTGTATTATAAAAAATTTAATGTTATAGCGCCCACATTCTATATTAACCAGTATATGACAAATGTTCAGGGTGCATATCTTGAAACCTCAAAACTTAAAAATGCTTATGCCAATGTAAACTCAGATGCAGCGTTGGTTTTCAGTATTCCTGTATATAAGAACACAAGCGAAACCAACACAACCGCTCTGCCAACCTCGTCGGGTGCAAACAATTATTATATAACATCCCTTAAGGTCGACAGTAAGGCGGTAGAAGGGTTTGACCTTTATAAGAACGAATATGAGTTTATAGTTGAAAATAAGGTAGATAAAATAAAAATAGAAGCAACAGTACCCTCGGGTGCAAAGCTTGACGGAGCGGGCGAGGTTGCCTTAAAAGAAGGTCAAAACAGGTTAACCCTTACCGTTACAGCAGCCTCGGGTAAAAAGGCAAACTATTATCTTGATGTGTTCAGAGAAGAGGGCGAAGGTGAGCCCGCACCGATACCCGAGCCAACCATTGAGGGTAAGTACAATATGAGTACATTTGTAAGCGGTGTTGCTATAGGTACCGATGTTGCAACATTTATAAAAACCTTTAATGTTAAAAACGGTACTGCAAAGGTGTTTGGCAGTACGGGTAGTGAGAAAACCTCAGGCGTAATTGCAACGGGTGACAGCGTTGCAGTTTATGACAATGAAGGTACAGAAAAAATGAAATTCAGTATTGTCATTTACGGCGATACAAACGGCGACGGAAAGGTAAGTATTATCGACCTTGGAAGAGTGCAAAAGCATCTTTTAGAGGTTATAACTTTCAAAGGAAATGAGGCTAGCGCGGCCGACGTAAACCACGACGGCAAAATTTCCATCCTAGACCTTGCACGCATACAAAAGCATCTGCTTGAAATAACTCAAATAGAGCAATAGGAGTAAAATATGAAAAGTTTATTTAAAAGAGCAACTACCTTAGCAATAGTTTTAGCCCTTTTTGTTTCGACCTTAACGATTAGCGTATTTGCAGCAAGCTCATCGGTTGCTTTCAGTAAAGACCAACTTAATGTAGGCGAAACTCTAACTGTTACAGCACGCTTTTCTTCGAGCGAAAAAATGTACGGAGTTGAGGGATATATATATTACGACCCTGCTGTCGTTGAATTCGTTTCGGGTGACAACTGCAATCTTCTTACAAAGGGTAAGGCTAAAATAGTTTTACAGTCGGCAGGAAAAACTAATTTATCCGAAACAATTAAATTTAAGACCTTAAAGGTTGGAAAGTCTGCAATCACGCTTAAAGACCTTGTTTATGTAAACGATGGTGAAAGCGAGAAACCTATGGATGGCTGTTCGGCTGCTGTTACCGTTGTCGATAAAAGTACACAGGCATCCTCTAATGCCAATCTTAAAAGCTTAAAGGTTTCTTCCGGCACACTTACACCTAAGTTTGACCCCAATGTTACCTCATACAGCGTTACAATTAAAAGCAATGAAACCTCGCTTTTAATTTCCGCAAATGCTGCCGATTCAAAAGCAAGTGTAAATGTTGAGGGCAGCAAGGAAATGAAGGTTGGAACAAATAAAAGGGTTGTTGTTGTAACCGCAGAAAACGGTAAAACAAAGAAATACACCGTTAACATTACTCGTCTTGCACCCGATGGACAACAGCCGCCGACCGATACCCCCGAGGATAATGAACCTCTTAATGATTTAATTGAGGTTAGCGTAGGGGACAAGACTATGTACGTAGTCGAGGATTTTACAGGGGTCGAAACTCCAAAGGGCTTTTCGGTAATTGAATATGCATTAAACGGAAAAACTGTTCCCGCACTTTCAGACGATAACTATATTTTATTAATGCTTCGTATGCCTGACAATTCGGATAAGGGCTTCTACGTTTACGATAAGGACGGCACCTTTACCGAGCTTATTACGGTAACTGTTGGCGGACAGGTTTACACTATTCTTCCCACAGATGAGGTACCGGACGGATATTCTGTTGTATACGACTTTACTATAGGAGAGGTAGTAGTACCTGCCCTTAAGAGCGATAATGCAGCGCTTGGCGACTTCGCTTTAGTTTACGCTAAGGGCCCGAGCGGAGAAACATCCTTCTACCGTTATGATACTGTTGATAACACCATTCAAAGATTTGTAGACCTTTCGGCTATAGAGGGTGAGGATGATGACACTGTTATAGACGAGCCTAATACCGATGTTATAGCAACCTTTATGGAACTTAATACAAACGGAAAAATTGTTGTTGTTACAATTCTTGCAATCATCATTCTTCTTATAATTGCAATTATAGTTTTAATTATAAAAATAGCAACAGCAGGCAAAGATAATTACGACGAAGACGATGACGAAGAGTCTTTCTACGAAGAAGATAACAACGGTATAGTTGGTTTTGAACAGGTGTCAGTTACAAATAATATTGATACACAGCCCGAAGAGGAAGAAGTTTTGGCTGAGGAAACTACCGAAGAAGTAGTTGACGAAACTGAGGAAGAAGAATAAAAATAAAGGACTCCAAGCTTAAGGCTTGGAGTCCTCTTTTATTTTCCAATAATATCGCCTGAAGCTTGGCGGAAACTCACTGAGCACGCCGTATTCAGGGTCGTAAAAGGTCCCCTTAAAGTAAAAAGACCAGTGCCAGCACTTTGGCGTTTCAAGGCTAAGCAGGGCAATTTCGGGCAAATCTTCACGGTTTAAAGCTTGTTTTCTGTTACCATCAATAGATATTCCAAAATGCTCTAACACGTAAACCATTTCCTTAAAGGTTGTTTCTTTTTTGTTTTTGCAAATAGAAATAATTTCATCAACCGTTGTGTCTGCAAGCATTGCAAGCACCGCCTGACCGCATTGTAGCGGGTCGGGCTCATATATATGCTTTGGTTTTAGGGTTAAAGCCATATTAGTCACCTCATATATTTATTATATCAGAAATGAATATTAAGGCAAGATAAAAAAATAGTGCATTTTTCGACATATTATGATAAAATATTTTTGGTGATGATTATGTTTTTTAAAACAAAAGATGGCATACCCGAGGGGCTTGGATTTAGCACCTTCGATTTAACACACTTAATTTGGCTTACTTTCGGCATATTACTTTGTGTCGGTGCTTGCATACTATATAAAAAACTTAGTCCTAAAAAGCAAAGGATAATGCTAACTGTACTGGGCAGCTACATATTTTTTCAAGAAATGCTTAAGAACGTTGTAGTGGCAGCTATTGGTGAGTTTAGCTGGGGCTATCTTCCTTTCCACCTTTGCGGAATAAATATTCTGCTTATACTATTTGATATTATTAAACCTACAAAGGTTGTCAGAGCATTTCTTTATTATTTTTGTATTCCCGGTGCGGCACTTGCGCTTCTTTTCCCTAATTGGACTTCACAGCCTGTTTGGAATTTCTTCCACCTGCATAGTTTTACAATACATATACTCCTTGTAATGTATCCGCTATTACTTATCACATCAGGTCAGGTTGAACTTAACCTTAAATCTGCATTTAAAAGCGTTTTGTTGCTCATTGGCTTTGCAATTCCGGTTTATGGCCTTAACCTTTTGTGGGGAACCAACTTTATGTTCTTAATGAAGCCCGATTCGGGCAACCCGTTAGAGCTTTTCGAAAAGCTCCTCGGCTCTCACCTCTGGGGTTTCCCAATATTGCTTCCCGTAGTAATGCTAATAATGTATACACCTGTTTTAATTTCTAAAAAACTTAAAAGATAAATAAAAAGGACTTGGAAATTTTCCAAGTCCTTAAATTTTTGTTCAAAACTTAAACTATTTGCTAGCCTCTTCAACAGCAACTGCACAAGCAACAGTCATACCAACCATTGGGTTGTTACCAGCGCCGATAAGACCCATCATTTCAACGTGAGCAGGAACAGAAGAAGAACCTGCAAACTGAGCATCGCCATGCATACGACCCATTGTATCGGTCATACCATAGGAAGCGGGGCCGGCTGCCATGTTGTCGGGATGGAGGGTACGACCAGTACCGCCACCGGAAGCAACAGAGAAGTAGTTTTGGCCGTTTTCATTACACCACTTTTTGTAGGTGCCTGCAACAGGATGCTGGAAACGGGTGGGGTTGGTGGAGTTACCGGTAATGGAAACGCCAACCTTTTCGAGCTGCATAATAGCAACGCCTTCAGGAACGTTGTCGGAGCCGTAGCACTTAACGTCGGCTCTGGGTCCCTTAGAGAAAGCCTTATCGGAGATAACCTTAACCTCTTCGGTGTAGGGGTCGAACTCGGTCTCAACATAGGTGAATCCGTTGATACGAGAAATGATATAAGCAGCGTCTTTTCCAAGACCGTTAAGGATTACGCGAAGGGGAGTGGTTCTAACCTTGTTAGCGTTAAGAGCAATCTTAATTGCGCCTTCAGCAGCAGCGAAGGACTCGTGACCTGCAAGGAAGCAGAAGCACTCGGTCTCATCACTAAGGAGCATTTTGCCGAGGTTACCGTGGCCAAGACCAACCTTGCGGTTTTCAGCAACAGAACCGGGGATACAGAATGCCTGAAGACCGATACCGATAGCGGCAGCAGCGTCAGCAGCCTTTGTGCAACCCTTCTTGATAGCGATAGCGCAACCTACAGTGTAAGCCCATTTTGC
>JAGBUU010000001.1 GCA_017630655.1 Clostridia bacterium | reverse complement strand
GGTCATGCTTCTTTGCTATTCTCTGGAGAAGCTCCATTGTAATCTGGTTGTGGTCAACCGCAATATTTGTGGTTGCAAAAACGGGGGCAAGCTCGTGCTGAGCGGGGGCCGCCTCGTTATGCTCGGTTTTAGAGGTTACGCCGAGTTTCCAAAGTTCATTGTCAACCTCGCTCATAAAGGCCTTAACGCGAGACTTTATTGTGCCAAAATAGTGGTCGTCAAGTTCCTGTCCCTTTGGGGGCATTGCGCCAAAAAGGGTGCGGCCTGTGTAAACAAGGTCTTTTCTTGCAAGATAGGTTTCCTTGTCTACAAGGAAATATTCCTGTTCGGGTCCAACGGTTGTCTTAACGGCCAAGACATCTTCGTTTCCAAAAAGTTTAAGCACGCGAAGAGCCTGTTTGTTTATTGCCTCCATACTGCGAAGCAGAGGGGTCTTTTTATCTAAAGCCTCACCGCTATAGGAACAAAAGGCGGTGGGTATACAAAGGACACCGTCCTTTAAAAATGCAAAGGAGGTTGGGTCCCAAGCGGTATAGCCGCGGGCTTCAAATGTTGCACGAAGACCGCCCGATGGGAAAGAAGAGGCGTCGGTCTCGCCTTGAACTAACTCCTTGCCTGAAAAATCCATAATGATGTTGCCGTCAGACTTGGGGCAGATAAAACTATCGTGCTTTTCGGCGGTAACTCCTGTCATGGGTTGGAACCAATGAGTGTAATGGGTAGCTCCCTTTTCAATGGCCCAGTCCTTCATAGCATTAGCAACTATAGCCGCTGTTTCTAAATCTAAACGCTTGTTGTTATGTATTGCTCTTTGTACAAGTTCGAAGGTGTCAGCAGGAAGCCTGTCCTTCATAACGCTTTCGCTAAATACGTTTGTACCAAAGAATTCCGTAACGTTTGGCATATTTTTCTCCTTATTAAGAGTTATTTACAATAATACTTGATTTTAACACACTTGACATCTTTATTCAAGTGCCGTCGACAAAATTTTTGCAGATTTAATCTTGCGTACGCTTAATAAAATTAAGTGAACTCCGCCGTGTTTTTGCACATTTGTGTGATTTTGCTTAATATTTTTAAAATCGCTTGACTATTTCATTGCATAATGTTAAAATACAGCGAAAGGCAGTTCGAAACCATCCTGCCTGTCCTAAACGGATAAATCAAAACTACGGGACTATATTTAGGTTTTTCGGGCATCTCCCTGTTTTCACGCCTAAACTAACGCTCCGTAAGGGGCGTTTTTTGTTCCCTGAAAGGAAAAATATGAACGAACTAATCTTAATCTTATCTCTGCTTGTGCTCTTTACCGCCGTTATTTTTATCTATAAGTTCTTTGGCAAGTCGGGCATCTTTGCTATGAATGCCATTATAACGATTATGGCAAACATAGAGGTTTTGCTGCTGGTAAAGGCCTTTGGTTTAGAGCAAACCCTTGGAAACGTGCTTTTTGCTTCTACTTTTTTAATGACCGACATTTTAAGCGAAATGGAGAGCAAAAAAGAGGCTCATAAGGCCGTTTGGCTGGGAATGCTTGCCGCCGTTTCTATGGTTATAATTTCGCAAAGTTGGTTTTTATACACTCCCGCTAATAACGACTGGGCGCGCCCGCATTTCGAGGCAGTTTTCTCGGTTACCCCACGGCTTCTTTTCGCCTCTCTTCTTGGCTATATTGTGTCGCAGAAGTTGGACGTTTTCCTTTATCATAAAATTTGGAATTTTACCGAGAAAAAGACGGGAAGCAAGGATAAATTTTTGTGGCTTCGAAACAATGGCGCCACCCTTACCGCACAAATTGTAAACACACTTATATTTAATCTTGTTGCCTTCTACGGCATGTATAACACCAAAACCCTTATATCAATTATCGTTTCGAGTTACCTTATTTATATAATCACTTCCCTGCTCGACACTCCCTTTTTATATCTCGTTCGCAAATTGACAAAGCGTGTTTAATATGATATACTTTAGTAAATAATATATTTGGATGTGAATTTTCTTGGAAAACATATTTTTCGACGTCGTACTCGGCGAAATGAAGGCATTTTTAGATGAAAACGGCTTTAAGGGTGAGGGCGGCGTTTTTGCAAACGATACCAAAGCCTTAAAGGTTGAATATGATGAACCTGCTTCCCTTTATAAACTCTTTATAGCAGACAAAAATGAGGGTGCTATAGGTGAATATTCCCTCGCTTCCTCCTATCTTTTTGATGAAAAGAGCAATAAGGGCGACGCTGTTGCCGTTGGTATTGACTTTGTGGGCGAGGCAAAAAAGGCTCTTGGTATAAAGAATGTTCATAAAAAGGCCTCTGCCGCAGAACTGCCAACTGCAAACTCTGCCGGAAAGATAAACACAGACACCCTTACAGCCAAGCTTCTTGCCAACTACCCCGAACTTAAGGATACCTATAAGGATTATGTTGGTGAAAAGGGCAAATATCTTCCCCTTGATTTTGGCACCACCTATTTTGTGCCCGAAATTAAAAAAACCTTAGACGAAAACAACAAGAAGGCTGTAAAAAAACTTGTTGATATGTTCTCGGACATTTTCACCCAGGGAGACAGAGCAAGCGTAAACCTTGTTATTGCACTTCTCTCTGCCGCTATTGGTAACAGCGCCGAACGTTTTAAGGCTGCTGCCGACCGACTCGACGGCTGTCCCCTTCTTATTGATGCGGTAAACCAGGAAATTGCGGTGCTTTCAAAAAACCGCAAACTCCAAAAGGCGCTTAAGTTTGAAAAATAAAAAAATTAAAAGACTACCAATAACAACATTTGTCGGTAGTCTTTTTTGTTTTATTTTGCTTCCCACCCTGCCGTAAGGGCATATGATAACCTGCAAGATAGCAGGTGGGTGCCGTCCGTGCGGTTCGGGCTTCCAACATCCGACAAAATCGGGAGGCCTGCTCACCATCCACACGAGATTGGGCCCCAAGTTAAAGGTTGTAGGGTTATAAATGCTAACATACACGCACAGGGTAGGAAAAATTTTTCGTTAATTAGTATACCACAAAACAACCTTTTTATCAACAGCAAACAAAAAGACGAGTCGCCTAACGGAGCGTTCAGTTAGGGATAATTAGCCTAAAAAAGTAAATTTTTGCGGTCTAATGTGTTAAAAAGCCGCGGTATGCGTTAGCATTACCGCGGCTTTTCGCCTTTTATTCCACTAAAAATTTATCTTTTTTAGGTGCG
>JAGBUU010000053.1 GCA_017630655.1 Clostridia bacterium | reverse complement strand
TATCAGAAGAAGGGCTACAAGGTATGGTGCGTAGGCGATGACATCGCTTGGATCAGAGTAGGCGCTGACGGCAGACTTTGGGCTATCAACCCCGAAAACGGCTTCTTCGGCGTTGCTCCTGGAACTAACGAAAAGTCTAACTTTAACGCTCTTGAGTCTACCAAGAAGAATACAATCTTCACCAACGTAGCTCATGTTCTCGATGATAACACTGTTTGGTGGGAAGGCCTCAACAAGAACCTCCCCGAAAATGCTATAGACTGGAGAGGCAATCCTTGGGATGCTTCTAAGTTTGATAAGGCTGACAAGTCTACCTGTGCAGCTCATCCCAACAGCCGTTTCACTGCTCCTGCTGAAAACTGCCCCTGCATCTCTGAAGAGTTTGATAAGGGCGCAGGCGTTCCCATCTCTGCTATTATTTTCGGCGGACGTCGTGCTAAGTGCGCTCCCCTCGTATATCAGTCAAAGGATTGGGTTAACGGTGTATTCGTAGGCTCTGCTATGGCTTCTGAGACAACTGCTGCCGCCGCTGGTGCCGTAGGTGTTGTTCGTCGTGACCCCATGGCTATGCTTCCTTTCTGCGGCTATCATATGGGCGACTACTTTGCACATTGGCTTGCTATGGGCGAAAAGCTTGGCGACAAGGCTCCCAAAATCTTCAACGTTAACTGGTTCAGAACCGACGACGAAGGCAACTTCATTTGGCCCGGATTCGGCGACAATATGCGCGTTCTTAACTGGATTATCGACCGTTGCGAAGGCAAGGCAGATGCTGATGAAACTGCTATCGGATTTGTTCCCAAGGCAGAGGACATCGACCTTACCGACCTCGATTTCGATATCGAAACCTTAAAGAGCATCCTTGCTGTTGATAAGGACATTTGGACTAAAGAGGCTGCCGAAATCGAAGAACACTACAAGAAGTTTGGTGACAAACTCCCTGCACAGCTTCGTGAACAGCTCGAAAACCTCAAATCCGCTCTTAAATAAGAAAAAATTGAATGCCGTAGCATTTTGCTACGGCATTTTCTTATTGATTTTTCCAACAAGGATAATTATAATAATAATATATGCTTACGTAACGGAGGTTTTCTATGGATATTAAAAAGCTTTTAAAGGGAATAAGTGACTGCACCTGCGGTAAATCGCATAGTTGTCCTATCGATTATGTCGATATAGCCGACGGCGCAATAGACCGTATTCCCGATATGTGTAAAAACTTTAAAAAGATTCTTATAGTTTGCGACGACAACACCTATGCCGCTTGCGGCAAAGCGGTTGAAGCAAAACTTTTGGACAGCACCGAAAAACTGCTTATCTTAAAGGCACAGACAGATGTTGTTATCCCCGACGAAACACAGATTGAAGAAATTGATAAATGTGTTACAAAGGACACCGACCTAATCTTAGGCGTTGGCTCGGGTGTTATTAACGACCTTTGTAAATATGTCAGCTTCAAGAACAATCTGCCCTATTACATAGTTGCAACCGCACCCAGTATGGACGGCTATGCTTCGGTTGGCTCTGCCCTCATTCTTAGCGGTATGAAGGTTACCCTTAACGCCGCACCTCCAAAGGCAATTATTGCCGAACCCGCCGTGCTTGCTACCGCCCCCACACCTATGCTTCAGTCGGGCTACGGCGATATAATCGGAAAGTACTCCTGCCTTAACGACTGGAAACTTGCCCGCATTATTAAGGATGAATACTTCTGCGATGAGGTTTACGACCTTACAATGTCCTGCGTCAAAGAGGTTGAGCCTTTGGCTAAAGCCGTTCTTGCCCGCGATACCACCGCTGTAGGCGCATTAATGGAAGCCCTTGTTGCCGTTGGTATTGCAATGGCATACGTTGGTAATTCCCGTCCCGCTTCGGGCAGTGAGCACCACCTTTCCCATTTCTTTGAAATTACAGGTATTTTGGATAATAAGGAATATTTCCTCCACGGTATAGACGTTATGTATTCGGCCGCCGTTACCTGTAAACTAAGAGAGATGATACTTAAAAACGGTATCGAAGACACCAAACAGGATAGGGGCGATTGGACCGCAGAGGTTCGCCGCATCTATTCAACCTCTGCCGACGAGTGTATTGCTCTTCAGAACAAGGTTGGATTTTATGCTGCCGACGACAGCGCCGCTGTATCTTCTAAAAAGGAAGAAATCAAGCTTGTGCTTAAAGGTTGCCCCGATTTCGATTATATGAAGAGCCTTCTCGATGCAATCGAACTCGATTTCGACGCCTTTATAGATATGTACGGTTTGGATAAAATTGCCGATGCGGTGCTTTACGGTAAAGACCTTAAGGACCGCTATACTGTGCTCTGGCTCTACTATCAATTCTTTAAAAGAGGTTAATAGCGTGAAAAATCACGCTATTACACAATATAGGGACGGCGTGTTGCTCACCGGCAAAGCGGCAACCGCAACACATGCCGATTTAATCTCCCAACTGCCGCTACGGGAGATTTTAATTCCTATTTGTGCTGACGCTTTAGCGGCAGAATGGAGATTAAAAAATGGATAAAAACAAAATTAAACTCATCGCCTTCGACCTCGACGGCACCCTAACACAGCACAAGTCTCCCTTAGGAGAAGAAAACCGCAAGGTTTTAGAGGAGCTTTCTAAAAAGTATAAGCTATTAATGGCAGGAGCCGGTATGTGCAACCGTATCTTTAACCAGATGGGTAAGTTCCCGATAGACGTTCTCGGCAACTATGGTATGCAGTATGCCGAGTATAACAAGGAAACGGGCGAACTCGATATAGTTCGCAACGATACTATGCCGGTTGATAAGGAATCTATAGAAAAGCGCGTTACCGCTATGAGAGAAAAATACGGCTATACCGAATTTGCAGGTGATAACGTTGAATATCATGCGTCGGGCTGTGTAACCTTCCCCGTGCTCGGCACCGCGGCTAAGATAGAAGACAAACTTACCTTCGACCCCGACCGCAAAAAGCGTCGCGCAATTTACGAGGATGTTAAGGCAACCTTCTCCGACTATACAGTATTTGTAGGCGGCTCCTCCTCCTTCGATATGGCTCCCGCTCCTTTTAATAAGGCTTACGCACTTGCGAAATACTGCGAGGAGAGAGGAATTGCTCACGACGAGGTTGTTTATGTTGGCGACGATTACGGTCCGGGCGGAAACGACGAATCGGTTTACCTTTCCGATTTTAACTTCCTCACTATTGACGACTATCGCGATTTCCCCAAGGTAATGAGCGTACTTCTTTAATAAAAATTAAAACTCCCGATTTTCATCGGGAGTTTTTTATCTTTCTAACGCTTTTATTTGCCTTATATCCGAGCCGATTAGGGTTCGCATATCGTAACCACCGATAAAACGCGAGGTAATTCTTGCGGTATATCTTTTTTCAAGCTCGTCAAAGCCCAGGTTTGTGTTAATTACGGTGGGTCTGCCACTAAGCAGTCGGGAATTAACAATATTATAAAACAGGGAAGCGGCAAAGGAGGAATAAAACTCGGTGCCAAGGTCGTCAATAACGAGCAAATCACACTCAAGAAGTGAGTCGAGCGCGGTAGACTCGCCGCTAAATGAAAAGTGTTCCTTCTCGGCGGCGCCAAAAAGATTCTGAGCCGAGCCGTAGACCACACCGTAGCCTTTAGCCGAAATTTCTTTGACAATAGAAAGTGAAAGATGGGTTTTTCCAAGCCCTGCGTCGCCGATAAACAAAAGGGAACGGCAGTCGTTCGGAAAATTCTCTACAAACTGTTTGCAAAGGTTAAGTACTGCGACGGCTCTCTTTCTTGGGATGGCGCCGTCGCTATCCTGTTTATCTGAATAATAATTTAAATCAAAATTCTCAAAACCGCAACTCTCAAGCGGGAGAGAACGGGAAAGTTCTTCGAAAGCGATTTTTTTAGCCGCATCCTTAACACAGTCGCAAAGTTTTCCGCCTAAATATCCGCTATCTTTACATTTTTCGCAGTAGAAGGTGGGCTGACGAAGTCCCGAAGCCCTTAGTTTCTCGGCTTTCTGGGCGTTTAATTTGTCACATTCTGCCTTAATTTCGGCAAGTTTTTGACTGTCTCCCGAAATAGCCGCGCCGATAATTTGGCTGCCATAATTTGCAAGGGCAAGTTCAATTTTATAAAATTCCTTGTCAATGCCCCTAAGCTCAGCGAGCGATGCCGCAAATTTGCCTTCTTCCTTCTTTTTTGTATCGGCTATGAGTTTAAAGGCTTTATCGTATATTTCTTTTCTGTAACCCATTTTTAACCTCTAATCATCTTTATTTAAAAGTTTTTCAACAAGAGATTTATCGTAAGCACCAAAGCCCTGCTTTTTCGCGGCAGGCTTGGAGGCAACCTTTGTGTCATCTACTGTTTTTACGCCGTCTTTATGCCATTTTTCAAGGATTTTGTTTATGTATGGCATTGAAAGTTTCGCGTTTTTGTCAACGCAAATGTTATATGCTTCACGCAAAAGTTCTTTTTTAAACTGCCACTCTACAACCCATCTGCCCGAAAACTCAAGTTCCTTGTCGCTCGGCATACGGTAATCCATACCAAATGCAGATAGTACAACGCCCCAAGCTGTTTTTCTAAGGCTTCTGGCCTCAATTTGCTCCTCGGCATCAGAAAGGGTGGTAACACCTGCTTCCAACCAGGCAAGAGCAGTGCTTTCAATAAAGGCAACGGTTGCCTTGTCTTCGCTTACGGCATATTCAACCAGCATAAGAATTAAAGATATATCCATGCCAAAGTCTAAATAAAGCCAACACAGTGTACGAATTTCGTTATCGCGAAGCCCGCGGGCAAGCTTCATTTCGGCTTCTCCTATAAGGAAAGAAATTTTTGGGTCATTAGCCGACGCCTCGGAGATTTCTTCTCTTGTAGGCTTTATGACGGTGGGGCGGACAGGCTTTGGCTTTTCCTTATCCATAGGCTTTTCTTCAGCTTTTTCGCCTTTAGTTAAAATAATTTCACGCTCAACCCAAAAGTTTAAGGCGTCACACACCTCAGATTCATCTATACGTAAAAATTCAGAAATTTCTTTAGGAGAGATACCGGAAGAAATGTTTTTAAGAAAAACAAGCAATACCTTAAGCTGTGTGTTTGACGCAAGCTTTATGTGTTTATCTACAACGCTCGACGGCACAAAAAAAGGCACATTCATAGCCGAAGCATTCAGCATGTATTTCATATTACCTCTCCTCTCGTATTTTTGGAAGACTATTATATAACAAAAAATACAACTTGTAAACATATATTTTTTACAAAGTTCAATTGACAACCACAAACAATAAGTGTATAATTATCTAGCAAAAATAAACTCTTGGAGTGTGATTTTAGATGGCAATTTTAACAACCGGTGGTGCTGGTTATATTGGTAGCCATACCTGTATTGAACTTACAAACGCAGGTTATGATGTAGTTGTAGTAGACAACCTTGATAACTCAAGCGAAAAATCTTTAGAGAGAGTAGAAAAAATCGTCGGCAAAAAAATTAAGTTTTATAAAGAGGACGTTCGCGATAAAGAGGCTCTTCGTAAAATTTTCAGCGAAAACGATATCGAAGCGGTAATCCATTTTGCAGGGCTCAAGGCGGTTGGCGAATCGGTTTCAAAGCCCATTGAATATTATGATAACAACCTCATATCCACCCTCGTTTTATTAGAGGTTATGAGAGAGTTTGATTGTAAGCGTCTCGTTTTCTCCTCTTCGGCTACCGTTTACGGTGTAGCAACCGAAATGCCCTTAACAGAGGATATGCCCCTCGGCGCAACCAACCCTTATGGCAGAACCAAATATTTTATTGAAGAAATGCTTCGTGACGTATATGTTTCGGATAAGAACTGGTCTATTGTTCTTCTTCGCTACTTTAACCCCATTGGTGCTCACATCAGCGGTACTATCGGAGAGGACCCCAAGGGTATTCCTAACAATCTTATGCCTTATATTTCACAGGTTGCCGTAGGCAAGCTTGAAAAGCTTCACGTTTTCGGCGACGATTACAATACCGTAGATGGTACAGGAGTGCGTGACTATATTCACGTTGTTGACCTTGCGGGCGGTCACGTTAAGGCTGTAGGTTGGACAGGGGACAACACCGGTTGCGAGGCAATCAACCTCGGTACAGGCAACGGTATTTCGGTGCTTCAGCTTCGCGATGCTTTTATGAAGGCTTCGGGTGCAGATGTTCCTTATGTTGTTGACCCTCGTCGTCCCGGTGACCTTGGCGAGGTTTATGCCGATGCAACAAAGGCAAAAGAGCTTCTCGGCTGGAAGGCGGTAAAGAACGTTGACGATATGTGTCAGGATTCTTGGAGATGGCAGAAAAACAACCCCAACGGATATAAAGACTAAAATTTCTAAGCCCGTTTTATACGGGCTTTAATTTTTATAAAAGAATGCTTTATTATTTATAAAGTTTGTGATATAATTAAATAAATATAAAGTTTTCACGGAGGTACACTCATGTTATCAGACATCGAAATTGCTCAAGGAGCCAAAATGCTGCCTATTAAAGAGGTTGCCGCATCCCTTAATATTAGTGAGGATGACCTTGAGTTTTACGGAAAATATAAGGCAAAGCTAAGTGAAGAGTATATTGCAAAAATGCAGGGCGAAAAGGACGGTAAATTAATTCTTGTTACCGCCATTAATCCCACCCCTGCGGGTGAGGGTAAGACCACAACTACCGTTGGTCTCGGACAGGCTATGCCCCTAATAAATAAAAAGGCAATTATTGCCCTTCGCGAGCCCTCTTTAGGCCCTGTTTTCGGAATAAAGGGCGGTGCCGCAGGCGGCGGATACGCTCAGGTTGTTCCTATGGAGGATATTAACCTTCATTTTACAGGTGATATGCACGCCATTACGGCTGCAAACAACCTGCCTTGTGCCTTAATTGATAATCATCTTCAGCAGGGTAATGTTCTTGGTATTGACCAACGCCGCATTTTGTTTAAGCGTTGTCTCGATATGAACGACCGTGCCCTCCGCTATGTAAATGTAGGTCTTGGCGGCAAGGTTAATGGTATTCCGCGTGAAGACGGCTTCCAGATTACCGTTGCAAGTGAAGTTATGGCTATTCTCTGCCTTTGCAGTGACGCTAAAGACCTTAAGCGTCGTCTTGGCAATATTCTCGTTGCCTACACCTATGACGGCAAGCCCGTCTTTGCCCGCGACCTTAAGGCAGAGGGTGCTATGAGCGCACTTCTTTTAGATGCTATAAAGCCAAACCTTGTTCAAACACTTGAAAACACCCCCGCTATAATGCACGGAGGACCTTTTGCGAATATTGCACACGGCTGCAATTCGGTAAGAGCAACCAAACTTGGTCTTAAACTTGCCGACTACTGCATAACAGAGGCCGGTTTTGGCTCCGACCTCGGTGCAGAAAAGTTCCTTGATATTAAGTGCCGTCTTGCTGGCCTTGCCCCCTCGGCAATAGTTGTTGTTGCAACCGTTCGTGCCCTTAAATATAACGGTGGAGTAGCCAAAGCAGACCTTGTAAATGAAAATGTAGAAGCACTAAAAAAGGGCATTGTAAACCTTGGTGCACATATCGAAAATATGAAAAAATTCGGAGTTCCCGTTGTTGTTGCTATTAACCGCTTCCATACCGACAGCGATGCAGAACTTAAACTCATTGCCGATTACTGTGAGGCTCTTGGTGCAGATTTTGCCCTTTCCGAAGTATTTTCAAAGGGCGGCGAAGGCGGAATTGAACTCGCCAAAAAGGTTGTCGAGGCCTGTGAAAAGCCCTCGAATTTTGCGCCGATATATGACGAAAAACTCACAATTAAGGAAAAAATTTCGGCTATTGCAACTACAATTTATGGAGCCGACGGTGTAAACTTTACAGCAGATGCTGAAAAGAATATAAAGGAAATTGAAGAACTGGGTCGCGATATGCCCGTTTGTATTGCAAAAACTCAGTATTCGCTTTCGGATAACGAAAAAGCACTTGGCAGACCTACAGGATTTACCATTACCGTAAGAGAAGTTAAAATCTCAGCAGGTGCAGGCTTCATAGTTGCCCTTACGGGCTCTATTATGACAATGCCCGGTCTTCCCAAGGTTCCCGCCGCCAATAATATCGATGTTACCGAAGACGGTAAAATTTTAGGACTTTTCTAATGTGTGAAATAATAACAAATTCACCTGCAGAGACCGAGGCATTCGCTGAAAATTTTGCTAGAGAGTTAAAGGGCTCAGAGGTAATAGCATTTAAAGGATCTATGGGTATGGGTAAAACCTGCTTTACAAGAGGCCTTGCCCGTGGGCTTGGCTTTTCAGGGCAGGTAAACTCTCCAACCTTTGCCCTTGTAAATGAATATATAGGCGGCAGACTTCCTCTTTATCATTTTGATATGTATCGAATTGATACTTGGGAGGACCTTTATTCAAGCGGATTTTTCGATTACAAGGAAAGCGGCGGAGTAATCGCGGTTGAATGGAGCGAAAATATTCAAGGTGCACTCGATAACGACACAATTACGGTTGTAATTGAGCGTATAGATGAAAATGTTAGAAAAATAACGGTTCATAGAGGTGGCAAGTAGATGAAAATATTATCAATAGACTGCTCGGCAACCTCGGCATCGGTAGCCGTGTGCGAGAATGAAAAGGTAGTGGCATCTTCCTTTGTAAATGTTAAACTTACCCATTCCGAAACACTGCTTCCAATGGTCGAGAACACGCTGCTTTCATCAAAACTAACCCTTGATGATATAGATGCCTTTGCCATAAACAACGGACCCGGCTCATTTACGGGAATCAGAATTGGAATTAGTGCTGTAAAAGGCATGGCAGAGCCGTATAATAAGCCTTGCGTTGCGGTATCCACCCTTTACTCAATTGCATGTATGCATACCAACTTTAACGGTGTGGTATGTGCCGTAATGGATGCAAGGTGCAATCAGGTATATAACGCTATTTTCAAAATTCAAAATGGGAAGATAGAGCGTATCTGTGAGGACAGGGCCGTTATGCTCAGTGAGGTTATCGGAGAACTCGATAAATTTGAGGAAAATATTTTTATCGCAGGTGACGGAGCACTACTCTTTGGTGACTATGTAAAAAACAAAACCAATGTAAAAATATCCGCTGAGCCCCTAATGTACCAAAACGCCATAGGTGTAGGACTTGCGGCAAATGAAATGTTAAATAGGGGAGAAACCGTTACGGCAAATGAGCTTTGCCCCTTTTATCTGAGACTGCCTCAGGCAGAAAGAGAACTAAACGCAAAAAACTCAAGAGGAGAAAAATAATGAAAATTGCAATCGGTTGTGACCACGGCGGACTTCAGCACAAGAACGCCATAGTAGAGCATCTTACAAATCGCGGATTCGAGGTAAAAGATTCGGGAATTTTTGAAAATAAATCGGTAGACTATCCCGATATTGCAGTAAAGGTTTGCAAAGATATTACCTCGGGCGAGTGTGAGCTGGGCATTCTTGTTTGCGGAACGGGTATCGGTATGTCACTTGCCGCAAATAAGGTAAAGGGCATTCGTGCCGCCGCAGTTAGCGAGCATTTTTCTGCAAAGTATACAAGGCTCCACAATAACTCCAATATACTTTGTCTTGGCGGTCGTGTAATCGGTGTCGGAACAGCACTTGAACTTGTAGACCTTTTTGTAGACACAAAGTTTGAGGGGGGCCGTCACGCTGCTCGTGTTGACAAGGTTATGGCTATTGAAAAGGAGTAATTTATGAATATTTGGCATGCAATAAATCCAAAGAGAATAACCCCTACCGATTTTATTGCTGTAATTGAAATTGATAAGGGAAGCAAATGCAAATATGAGCTCGACAAGGAAACGGGTAGACTTATTTTAGACAGAATTCTCTACACCTCTACCCATTATCCCGCAAATTACGGATTTATTCCACGCACCTATGCGGATGATTTTGACCCGCTTGATGTGCTTGTTCTATGTAGTGAATCGCTTCGCCCAATGACCGAGGTTAGATGTTATCCCATAGGAGTAATTTCAATGGTTGATAACGGCCGATTTGACGAAAAGATAATAGCAATACCCTTTAACGACCCGGTTTACAACAACTATAAAGATATTTCAGAAATACCAAGACATGTTTACGAAGAAATGAGACATTTTTTTAAGGTTTATAAAGAGCTCGAGAATAAGGAAACCGCTGTAAATGAGGTTGGCTCAAGAGCAGATGCCGAAAAGGTAATTGAAGGTGCAATAGCGAATTATATAGAGAATTATTGTAAATAGCAAAAACAAAAATCTACACGGAGGTGATGAGCAGTGAAAAATTTGTTTGCGATAATAGCCGACTATATTCGTGAAATCGATAAACTTCTTATTGTGTTGGTTTTTGCTGCCTCATCCTTCGGTTGCCTTGCGGTAATGTCAACTACGGCATATACAGGCAGCCTCCGCCAATTTTTCACTCAGGTTATGGCTATGGCTTTTGGGCTCGCTGTTGCAATTTTTATATCGAATATCGATTATAAAACAATGCAAAAATGGTGGCTCCTTGTTGCAATAGCAGGGCTTGTTCCTGTGCTTTTAACCTTTTTTATAGGTTTTGCACCGGCAGGTACCGACGATAAAGCATGGTTATTGCTCCCCGGCAATATTTCCTTTCAGCCCTCCGAGTTTTTAAAGGTTTGTTTTGCTATAACCTTTTCTACTCATCTTGTAAAGGTTAAGGCTACAATTAATAAACTGAAAACATTAATTCCGCTTGTGTTTCACGGCGCCTTTCCTATAGTGTTAATACATTTTCAGGGAGACGATGGCACCGCACTGGTTTTCGGAATAATGTTTGTATGTATGCTATTTTCCGCGGGACTAAAGCTTCGCTATTTTGCTATAGCGGGTATAGGTGCAGTTGTTATGGCTCCGCTTCTGTATTTCTTTGTATTAAACGAAGACCAAAAGGCAAGAATACTATACCTTTTCGATTTAGAGTCCAACCTACAGGGAATAGGATATCAGCAGTGGATGGGAAGAATAGCCATGGCAAACGGAGGAATTTTCGGCCAAGGGCTATTTAATGGAAGTCTGACACAGGCTCAGGGCGTACCTAAGGGATATAACGACTTTATTTTTGTCTGCATAGGTGAGGAAATAGGGGTGCTTGGATGCCTTACGGTAGTTATTTTGCTAACTGCAATTTGCTTTAGGTGTGTAAGAACCGCAAGGGTGGCAGCAGATGATGCGGGAATGTATATGTCTGTGGGAATTTTTGCCATGATTTTTGCTCAGTCTATAATAAATCTTGGAATGTGTATGTCGCTCCTACCCGTTATCGGCATAACCTTACCCTTCTTTTCTGCAGGAGGAAGCTCACTTTTATGCCTTATGTGCGGTATAGGCTTGGTGCTAAGCGTATATAAGCACAGAAACTCGGGACTAATATATTTACACAAATAAGCGTATGCTGTGATATAGCCTACGCTTATTTTTATGTTGATTTTTGTCGAACTTTGTAGTAAAATTAATTTGTTAATAATCTATGAACGGGGGAAACGTTTTGGCACTTAGAGCCGATGGAAAAAGAGTAAGAAAAGCAGACCCTATGTATACGGTTGTTCCGTATATTATGGATAAGCGTAATGACGCTATGAATATGATAACTGTTGATGTTCCGGTTGAGCCTATTCAGGATTATATAAATGCTAAGCGTAAAGACGGTATAAGACTTAATCATATGTCGGTAATCATGGCTGCATATCTTCGTACTGTATATGAATTCCCCCTACTTAACAATTTTATTGTCAACAAGAAAATATATAAACATAACGAATTTAAGGTTGCTATGGTGGTGCTAAAAAATCTTGCAACCCAG
>JAGBUU010000052.1 GCA_017630655.1 Clostridia bacterium | reverse complement strand
GCCAAAAATAACCGGTATTGTAAGAAAAGGGATCAACATTCTGAAACAAAAATAACCGGGCAGGCTCATTATATTAATTTCGTTGTAGCGATAAATGCTCCTATTTGCCTTTTGCAAATTTCTTTTCTTAGGTATACGCATTGACAATACATCTTCAAACCACTCATCGCCATACATCTGACAAAAAGGTGTAATGTATTGTTCTTTAAACGAGGCATCCCATTTTTCCTCACCGCAGAATAAATATGGAACACGATGAATTGCTTCGGCAAAGCGGGATATTTTAGTAAAGTCCCCTTCATCTTTCAGTTCATCTAAGGCCCCAAAGCAAGAAAAGAGAAAATCCCTTTCAACATCATCAGATTTTTTGTCAATATATTTACATATATCCTCAATATATTGATTTGCTGATGCCAATTTAAATTTGGAATAGGATAAGTTATTAGCTTTTGCATAGTAACAATCCCGAATAATAATAAGCGCTTGCGAAAGCTTATGAGCTTTTTTTATGTGCATATCTTACCTCCCCGATAACTTTCCTTTATTTCTTCGATTATAATTATATCAAAATTACATTCCACCTGCAATATATTTTAGTTCATGTCCTCCCCGAAAGACGTTTTGGGCTTAGGATATCTATTAAATTCAACTGCAAAAATTTGCATAGAAAAAGTCCGAAACCGTTGTGGTTTCGGACTTTTCTGCGCCGATATCTAAATCGGTTCGCTTTGTTGGTTGCGGGAGCCGGATTTGAACCAACAACCTCTCGGGTTGCGGTACCCGACATTTTCTCGGGCGTCGGTACACAGCCCTCGCCTCTGTCGCCCGCTGCCCCTTTCCTTTCTCCCTTCATCCCACACCGTGGGCGGTCGAAAGCAAAGCAGGTTATTCGCAGGGGGGCTCATACCCCTCAGGGATAAATTTAAATCGAACTCGAAATAAAAAACGAAAACACCCACCGAAATGGTGGGTGTTTTCATTTTTGGGTGTTTTGAACTTAATGACACGAATAAAACGTGCTTGAAAACCTAAAATTATTTAAAACAACTTACTATGATTTTAACTATAGCAACAATAGCTGTAACAATAATCAACGACCATTTAGTTTCCCAAATAAAGCCTTCAGCAAATTCATCTTTTTTGTGTTTTATATGCGATGCAATAATAATTGGAACATACAACGGAACAAACAACAAACAATTTTCAATTTTCAAAAAATCAGGATTATAAATAATTATAACCACAAGTAAAAAAACAAGATAAAAGTATGAAATTGTTGTCCAAATATTAGATTTGTTAAGGTTCACAAAATCACCGCCTTGGGAGTATTATAGCATAAAAGCGGTAAAGCCGCAAGGGATAATGAAATCGTTCGCTTATGCTCACGGTGAAATCCAAGCAAGCTTGGATGAAATCTGCTACGCAGATGAAATTAAATCCGTCCGCCAACCCGACGAAGTCGGATTTCATCACGCAAGTGATTTCATCCATCGAAGATGGATTTATCCCGTCCGTTAGGACGGATTTAGTTGAAAAAGAAAAGACAAGTCTTTCGACTTGTCTTTCTTTTTCTGGTTGCGGGAGCCGGATTTGAACCAACAACCTTCGGGTTATGAGCCCGACGAGCTACCGGATTGCTCTATCCCGCGATGTATATGCTAACCGAGGTTGCCAAATTATTATACACAACTTAAAGTAAAAAAGCAACCCTTTTTTTAAAAATCCTTAAAAAACTTTTCGACTTTATTTGCAAAAGTGGTTTTTTATACTGGAATTTAAAAAAATCAGACTTTACACTATTTGCTCAATGAATAAAAAGGCTCTGCTGATGCAGAGCCTTTAGTTTTATTAGATTTTTTCAGCAAGTTCGAAAACCGATGCAGGAAGGTCTGCCTCGTCACAAGAAACGGTGAATACAAATTCAATATCCTTGTTTGCTGCAATTCTCTTGAAGAAATTTTCAATACCATCGAGTCCGCCACCAATTTTCTTGGTAGCATCTCCGAAGATATGGGTAATATCGTAGTTACTTGCAGCTATTCCACAGAGCATGGCATAATATTCGTCATAACCGGAAATTCCGTAACTTTCAACGTCGATAAGACGTGCTTCTCTAGTAACGTTTAAGGTGAGATTGTCACCCTTTTCAACACAGACAACGCTACCTGGGCTACTTTTTGCTGCTGCGTTTACTAAGTCGATGAGTTTCTTTGTTTTGCCTGAACCTTTGTTTCCGATAATAAGTTTAATCATATTATCCGCTCCTTTTCTATATATACCGCCAAAGGCGGTTATTTTTTATTTTGAAAGACGAGCCTCGAGCTCTGCCTTTGCAGCCTCAAAACCGGGTTTGCCAAGGAGGGCAAACATGTTTTTCTTGTAACTTTCAACGCCCGGTTGGTCAAATGGGTTAACGCCAAGCATATAGCCCGAGATACCGCAAGCCTTCTCGAAGAAGTAGATAAGGCGTCCGAGATGCTCTTCATCGGCTTTATCTATATTAATAACAAGGTTGGGAACCAAACCGTCTGTGTGAGCAAGCACGGTACCCTCGAATGCCTTTGCATTAACAAAGGAAAGGGGTTTGCCTGCGAGGAAGTTTAGTCCGTCACCATCATCCTCTTCCTTTTCGATAACAATATCGTTACCGCACTCGCCAATAGTTACAACCGTTTCAAAGAGAATACGGCTACCGTCCTGTACATACTGACCCATAGAGTGAAGATCGGTAGAGAAAACGGCAGATGCGGGGAAAATGCCCTTGTGGTCCTTACCCTCACTCTCGCCGAATAGCTGTTTAAACCATTCTGCCATCATGGTAAAACGGGGCTCGTAGGATACAAGCATTTCAACCGATTTACCCTTGCGATAAAAGGCATTTCTAAGAGCTGCATACTTATAGCAGTCATTATTATTAATATCGCGTACTGCATAATCCTTTGCGGCATCGGCAGCACCCTGCATTAATTTATCAAGGTCGGCACCGCAAACTGCGATGGGAAGAAGACCAACGGCGGTAAGAACCGAGAAACGACCGCCAACATCATCGGGAATTACGAAGCACTCATAACCCTTGGCATCTGCAACCTGCTTTAGTGTACCTCTTGCCTTGTCGGTAGTGCAGTAGATACGCTTTGCAGCTTCCTCTTCACCGTAACGCTCTTCAAGATATTTACGAAGAACTCTGAAAGCTATGGCAGGCTCGGTAGTAGTGCCCGACTTAGAAACTATATTGATAGAAACTCTTTTACCCTCGCAAATTTTAAGCAGGTCATCAAGAGCAGAACCGCTGATAGTATTGCCTGCAAAATATATGTCAGGTGTGTTCTTGGGTAATGCATTATAGTTGTTGGATTTTAAAAACTCAATAGCTGCACGTGCACCAAGATAAGAGCCACCTATACCGATAACAATAAATATATCGGTATCGCTGATGATTTTTTCTGCCGCCTTTTTAATTCTTGAAAACTCTTCCTTATCATAAGCGGTGGGAAGGTCTACCCAACCTAAAAAGTCGTTTCCAAGCCCTGTTTTGTTATGTAACATATCGTGAGCTGCTTCTACCTGTGTAGCGAGACCGGCAAGGTCATTTTCACGGATAAAATCTGCAGCGTATTTGCTGTTAAACGCAAGAGCCATTTAAAAAACTCCTTAACTTAAACATTGTTTTTATTTAACTACATTGTACACTAAAACTCTCTTTATTTCAATAAGAAAATATTAATTTTATTAAATATTTATAAGTTATAAGGTGAAGAGTCCTCTTAGCAATCTGCCCAGACATACAAAGAATGTAAGTTTGTCAACGTCCTTTGCCGCGGTTATGGAAATCACACCTATTTCTTCACCATTTAATTGTATATGAACATAGCCAACTATGTCCCCTTTTTTTACCGGTGCTGTAAGTTCTTCTTCGAGTGAAATAGTTTGAGTAATATTTTTTTCATCACCCTTTTTAAGAAGCAGCGGCAGTGTTTCGTTAGCCTCTAATTTAACCGACCGTTCAACACCCTTTTTAACGGGAATGGTTGAAGGGATTTGGGCCTCTGCCTTAACATTTAAGAAGCTATAGTTTGCAAAGCCGTAATCGAGCAGTTTGCTTGCCCCAGAAAATCTATCCTTACTTGTAGGTGAGCCGAGCACAACTGCAACAAGGGTAAGACCATTTCTCTCGGCCGTGGCAGAAAGACAGGAGCCCGCCTTACCTGTTGTACCCGTTTTAAGTCCAAAGCACCCGTCATAATATCTAATAAGTTTATTTGTATTTACAAGTTCAGACTCTCCGTCTCTCAGCGAATCCATTTTTACGGTAGAATATTCTCTTATGAGTTCATGTCTGATTAGCTCTGCAGACATTATTGCAACATCGTGCGCGGTGGTTAGATGACCATCTGCATCAAGCCCGTAGCTATTTACGAAATTTGTATTCTTCATACCAAGTTCTTTTGCCTTTTCATTCATTAAAGCAACAAAACTTTCCTCACTACCTGCAACCGCTTCGGCAAGTGCAACTGTGGCATCATTAGCCGAGGCTATAACTGTAGCCCTTAGAAGCTCATCTATTGTCATTACTTCGCCCGGCTCCAGCCAAATTTGAGAGCCACCAAGTGATGCTGCATGTTCCGAGGCGGTGACCTTGGTATCGAGAGCAATCTTACCCTCCTCGAGTGCCTCCATAACAAGAATAAGCGTCATTATTTTTGTTATAGATGCGGGGGCTAATTTTTCATCGGAGTTACTCTCATAAAGAATTTTTCCCGTGTTGTATTCGATAAGTATTGCAGACTTAGCATTTATGTCCAGTTTTTCACCAATAGGAGCATTTGCCTGCAGATTTTCTTCCAGCGGAGTGTCCAAATCGGCCCCTGCGAATTCCGTGCTTACCGTTTTGGCATGTACAGGCACGGCAAAGACCAAAATAAGCAATAAGGATAATATCAGGCTTAATAATCTTTTCATATAAAAACACCTCACATACCTATATATATGTGAGGCGTAATTTTTTAATAACCCAAAGAGTCGGGCGTAATTATTACCTTTATTCTGTTTTTGTCTCTTTGGAATGCAGTTATTACGTACTGAACACACATACGCTGATGACTTTTACAGCCGTCAGCGATATCCCCGTCTACACATATGCAGTGACCAAGTTCTCTGCAGGGGGTGGCGGTGCCAAGTCTGACTGCGTTTTTTGGAGCCGCAATAGTTTTCACCCTTTTAAAGCCATCATTTACGTTATCAACTATTTTATTAGCACCAATAACAAAAATAACCTTTTTTGGTCCAAATGTTATACAGCTAACTCTATTGGCATTACCATCAACATTTATAAGCTCGCCGTTTTGGGTAACTGCGTTTGCAGAGGTAAGGTAGGCATCGGCAGAAAAGCAATCTCTATAAAGCTTTTGAACATTATCGGTAGCGGCTCGGTCAAGGAAGTTATAGTCGCCGCATCGCATAAGAGCGTCTACTCCGCATTCTTTAAGGCTCATAGAGCCGCCGCAAGAAACAGTATCTCCCTCATTTAATATGCCCCCAACTATTTTGGGGATTTCTTCTTTAGTTTCGGCATAAAAGACCTCCATATTATTGGCCTTTAATGCCTCAATAGTTTTTGCTATTTTTTCTGTCATTTATTTACCCTCCACTATTTTTCCGCCGCCAAGCAGTATTTCTCCCATATAAAATACCGCCGACTGCCCCGGGGACGGTGCACGCTGAGGCTTTGAAAACTCTAATATAGCCTCATTTTCACCAATTGGGTGAATAACACATTCCTCGTCCCTTGCACTGTACCTTAACTTAGCTGTGCATTTAAGGCTTTCCTTAGGAAATGTAGTTGCTATCATATTTACATCATTTATATATACACGGCTTTTAAATATATGCTCTTCGTCCCCAAGTACTACCCTGTTAGTATGCGGGTCTTTTGAAATTACAAACTGGGGTTTGCCAAGAGCAATGCCAAGCCCCTTTCTTTGACCTATGGTATAGCACTGGTGCCCCATATGCTCACCGAGAATTTTGCCGGAGAGGTCGGTATATTCACCCGTCTTAAAAGCCTTTCCCTCATATTTTTGAAGAAAGGCGGCATAATCACCGTTGGGCACAAAACAGATGTCCTGACTGTCCTTTGCATTTGCCGAAGCAAAGCCGTAGTCTTCAGCTATTGCTCTTACCTCGGATTTAGTCAGGTTGCCAAGTGGCATAAGAGTATGAGCAAGCTGGTTTTGAGAAAGCTGCCACAAAACATAGGTTTGATCCTTTTTAGTATCCTCAGGTCTAATAAGCAGATATCTGCCACTGGCCTTATTAAAGGTGATTTTTGAATAGTGTCCCGTTGCGATATACTCACAACCCTCTTCCATCGCTTTATCCAAAAGCCCGCCAAACTTAATATACTTATTGCATTCAACACAAGGGTTTGGGGTGAGCCCTTTTTGATAGTCGCTAGAGAATCTGTCTATTACCTCTTTTTTGAATTTTTCTCTCATATCATAGGTAATATGTGAAATTCCAAGTTTATCGCAAACATCCTTTGCCAAAATAACTTCGTTTGGAATGTTTCCGTAGTCCTCTACGAGACGTAGAGTTGCACCGAGCAACGCCTTTGACTGTTCCTTTAAAACGGTTGCAGCCACTGAACTGTCAACTCCGCCCGACATTGCGACCATTACTTTTTCCATTCGGTCACCCCCTTATATTTTAGGTTATAGCTTAAAGTGTATATACATATATTATTTTAGGTATACTATAAGTGAATTCTATCACAATAACATTTCTTTGTCTATCATTTAATGTCTTGAAACGACCGTTTTCCCCGTTTATCGAGGGTTTGCCTACACAAAGGGTTGCTTTTTTGTCGGTTTGCACAAAAAAAGCAACCCAAAAACTCTGCAAAAAGGGTTACAACCTTGTAACTTTTCGTAATTTATTTGTAATTATTATGCAATTTGCACAAATTTGTACCTTGCTTTTAGTTTGACATATGTAAAAAGCGAGAGTATAATACCCAAGAACTGAAATTTACTTACCGAAAAATGTCCAAATTGGACACTAATCAAAGGAGTTTATGATGTTACAAAAAGCAAAGCAGCTTTCTTCAAAGTTATTTGAAACCGCTGCGGACCACATTAAGAGAAATATCCCTACAGCCATAAGCCTTGTGCTAACCGTTACTGCAGTCCTTTTAACTGTTGTATGCTCGGCTCATACCGTAACAGTCTTTGACGGCTATAGTTCGTATACAACTTCGGGTGTTTCCTCAAACATTCCTGCAGCACTTGCAAAGGTTTCTCTAAAAAATAAAAACTATGATATTGTAAGCATTACCAATCACCTTTTCTCTACAAAGGTGGAAATCAACTATCTTGTTCCCCTTACCGTTAAGATTGGTGATAAAACAGAAACATACAACGTTAGACAAGGTAAACTTGCCGATGCTCTTAGTGAGATAGGGATTGAACTTGATGAGTTTGATACCGTTAGCCTTTCTCTTGACAGTTACATTGACGGCAACGCGACGATTGAGATTACAGACGTGGAATACGGTACCAAAACCGAGGTTCATTCTATCCCCTTTGGAAGTGATGTTGTTTACTCTTCCAAGTACGATACAAACACAAGCGTTGTAGAGCCCGGTAAAGCAGGCTCTAAGACGGTTACCTACTCGGTTAGATATGAAAACGGCGTTGCTGTTTCCTCTAGTGTTGTTGATGAAAAGATTACCGAATACGCCGTTGACAAGACCACAATTATAGGAACAAGTGCACCCAAGTATTCATATGGTGCGTCTACCAAGGCCGATGATGTTCCTTGTATTTCAAAGCTTGATGCACCCGATGACCTTTTACTTGATAAGGACGGCAAGCCTATAAAATACACCGAAAAGAAGACCCTTCGCGCTACTGCATACACACACACCGGAAACAAAATGTCTACCGGTAAGTATCCTAAACCCGGCTATGTTGCAGTTGACCCTAAGGAAATTCCTTACGGCACAAAAATGTACATTGTATCTGCCGACGGAAAATACGTTTACGGCTATGCAATTGCAGCAGACACCGGCGGATTTATCTATGGAAACCGTGCAGATATGGACCTTTTCTTTGACAGCGAAAGCGAATGTGTTAAATTCGGCAGAAGAAATATTGTGGTTTATTTTGTAGACTAATTTTAAAGACCTCATCAGTGATGAGGTCTTTTTTTATATCATATAAACCTGTGAATAGGCTTTTTTGCCCTTCTTGTCGGTAACGGTAACTCTAAAATATGCGTCGGTGTCCCTAAGATTAAACTCGGCGTAGTTTATTGTTTGATTCTCTTTTGCATATTTTTTGTCTGTACGTCTTCCCCTTGTAATAAGGTGGGCAGAAGCAGCATCAGAAAACTTTATTTTAACAACACCATTTTCAATTATTAAAGAATAAATTTCAGGCCCGCTTGACGCATAAAAATCTCCCGCTTCAAGTGCGTGCATTACATCTTTGTAGTTTAAAGATTTTGCCTTTATCATTGTAAAGCCGCCAAAGGCATCACAGTTTTCATCGTTCGTCTGTACGGTATGGGCATCGTCATTACAAAGACAAAGCAGCGGCTTTCCCGCACGCCAAAAATCATCAAGAGCAGCCTCATCGGTTATGTCAGACTGCAAAACACAGGAGTGATTATATATTTCAACCGCAAAAAGCCCATTATACTGAAGATAGTCACAGGCATTTTCAAGTGACCAGGTTGGGTGATTATAGGAAACTAAAAAGCCCTCACCATTTGCAATATCAATAATCTCATTTATTCCGTCAGCACTGTATACCCTTTCAAACTCCCCGTCACTTTTAATAAGATGCTTAAAGCTTTCCTTTTTGAAGTGGTCGGCAACCGAGCTGTAGCAAGGGGTTTTAGTGTTATGCGGGTCTTTAGAATAAAGATTAAGGTGGGTAACCCGCATATCATAGTTTTTAAGTGTAGACTGTGTGGGGAACTCCTTAATAGCAAGTTCGCAGGAGGTAATTGTTAAAAAATCTTCATCATTTAGATATGAAAAGTCCAAAACATGTTCGTGATCAGTAATTGCGAGGATGGAATATCCTCTTTTTTTATACTCTGCTTTAAGTTCTTCAGGTGTGAGATTTCCGTCAGAAAAGGTAGAGTGGGTATGAAGGTTTGCTTTATAATAACGGCTATCTTTATCTATTAATACTCTTTTCATGTTATTAT
>JAGBUU010000051.1 GCA_017630655.1 Clostridia bacterium | reverse complement strand
GGTTAGGTTGTTGTGGGAGAGTGAAGACGCCCACATAATAGTTGCTCTCGCCTCGTAATTTTCGGGCTCATTAATAACGACTCTACCTGCCTCAACAACCGCCTTCAAAAGCCCCTCAGAAATTCGGTCGGTAAGGGGGGTGTCGTCACAGGGGTAAAAGTACCTTTCCATTGTGTGAGCCATAATATCCGAAATTCCGCAAGCCGTCTGATAGGGGCTCACCGAGTAGGTAAGTTCGGGGTTCAGTATAGAAAACAGAGGTCTTATATGGTCTCCGCCCGCACCCTTTTTAATGCCGAGTTCACTATTGGTAAGGACCGCAGAGGCGCTCATTTCGCTGCCCGCGGCCGAGATGGTCAAAATGCAGGCAACAGGTAAAGCCTTATCGGTTTTCTCTCTGCCCATAGCGATATCGAAAACGTCAAGTCCGCTTGCGACACCGAGTGCAGTAAATTTAGAGGAGTCTATAACACTTCCGCCACCAACCGCTAAAATGAGTTCAACCTTTTCCTCTTTTGCAACCTTTATAGCCTTATTTATAAAATCATATTTTGGGTTGGGCTCGACCCCGCCCATTTCTACAACTTCAATTTCGTTTTTATAAAGGGAATTCATAACAGCATCTAAAAGGCCGCTTTTTTTAACGCTGCCCAAACCGTACTGAAGCATAATCTTTTTGAAGCCATATTCCTTTATAATTTCGCCTACGCATTTTTCTTTTTCCTTGCCGAAATAGATTTTTGTGGGAGTATAAAAATTAAAATCACGCATAATATTGCTCCTTTAACAAATTCTTGGAAGACCCTCGCCGATAAGTATGCCGACCTTTTTCTTGCCGCCAAGCGAGGTCTCCATAACAACTCCGTTGCCACTCGAAACATAACCTACAATAGCGGCATCCTTGCCGTATTTACTGTTTTTAATAATTTCTAATGCTTTTTCGGCGTCCTTTTTCGAAACAACTGCAACAAGTTTGCCCTCGTTACCCATATGCATAATATTAAGTCCAAGCAGTTTAACAAAGGATTTTACCTGAGGATTTACGGGAATAGCGGATTCGCTCAGTTCAAAGCATTTACCGCTAGCATCGGCAAGTTCGTTTAAAACCGTACCCAGTCCGCCTCTTGTTATATCCCTCATAGCGTGAACCTCTACTCCGCTATTTTGAAGATTTTTTACAATGTCGCAAAGGGGAGCAACGTCGCTTGCAATGTCGTTTTTTATGTTCATTCTATGAGAAAGTATTGCGGCGTGATGGTCTCCCAAACTGCCCGAAACAATAATTGCATCGCCCTGTGTGCATTTAAAGGAAGCGTAATCATCGCCCTCGACAAAGCCGACTCCTGAGGTATTAATATATATTCCGCCCTTACCCTCTATAACCTTGGTGTCGCCCGCAACAATAATAACCCCCGCTTCTCTTGCGGCCTGAGCCATAGAAGCTGCAATAAGTTTTAATTCGCTAAGCTCGGCACCCTCTTCAATAATAAAGGCGCTCGTTAAATATTTAGGGGTAGCACCGCGCATAAGAAGGTCGTTAACCGTTCCGCAAACGGCAAGTCTGCCGATGTTTCCACCCTTAAAGAAAAGTGGGTTCACAACAAAACTGTCGGTGGTAACGGCAATTTTTGCCGAGCCGCCAACAACCGCACTGTCCTCCATCATATCAAGAACGGGGTTTTTATATGAAGCGGCAAATATTTTTTCTATAAGTTCTTTGGTCGACTGACCGCCGCTACCGTGAGCAAGTGTAATCTTCATATAATTTTATCCTTTTTTATTAAAATAGTTAAAACAACTGCCCTCGTGAGAAACCATACAGGCACCAACAGGGTTTAAAGGCGTACAAACTTTCCCAAAAAGGGGACATTCACAGGGCTGTTTAGCGCCAACTATAACCTCGTGACAGGAGCAACCTTTCGGTATAAAGTCATCATAAAGACCGTCGCTCCCCGCATCGAAACGGGAATATTCCTCTTTAAGCCTCATTCCTGAATTTTCAATAATTCCAAGTCCGCGCCAAGCCGCAGGACAAGGTGTGAAATATTTTTCTACCAAAGCGTATGAGGTTTCGTTTCTTTTGCCTGTTACCGCCTCGGTGTAAAGATTTTTAACCTCGCCCTTGTCTTTAAGTTTTGTAAGAGCCCAGATAGCAAGAAGCATTTGCTCTCCCTCAAAACCGGCAACGACGAAGGGAAGATTATATTTCTTAGCAAAAGGTTTAAAAATATCGCTCCCCGTAATAACGCTTACGTGACCGGGAGCAATCATTCCCGTGATTTTATCGGAAGATGACAACACCCTATCTATAACGGCGGGCATAGTTTTTAGAGCGGTAAGCAGTTTAATGTTTTTGATATCCTGCCGTATTATTTCTTCTAAAAGCACGGCGTAAAGGGGAGTGGTGGTCTCAAAACCGACAGCGGCAAAAACAAAAGTGGTATCGGGCTCTGCTTTTGCAATATCAATAAGGTCAAGCGGGGAGTATACCATAAGAATTCGGCCCCCCTGGGCCTTCGCATCGTGCAGAGAGCCACAGCTGCCGTTTACCCTTATCATATCGCCAAAACTGCAGACGCAGGTGTGGTCGAATTTTGAAAGTTCGCAAAGTTTATCGATATAAGAGGCAACCGTAACACAAACCGGACAACCTGGGCCGGTTATAAGTTTTATTTTATCGGACAACATACTTTCAATGCCGTTTTCAACGATAGATGCAGTATGTGTTCCGCAGACCTCCATTAAAGTGACCTCTTCGCCGTCATAGGTTTTAAGAAAATCTGCAATTTCTCTTATTTTATCCATTTTCAATTTCCTTTATAGCCTCAAAAAGTTCACGCATATTGTCGGCTTCTTCTTTATCGAGTTTCTGAATAACAAGCCCTGCGTGAACAAGTACGTAATCACCAATGGCAACCTTTACAACACCTGTATGAGCGCGGACAATATTGCCCGAAAAGTTAACCGTAGCAATACTGTCTTCAATTTTTTCAATTATTCCGGGGAGTGCAACACACATAATTTAATCCTTTCCTGCAATAAACAGTTGACCCAGTGCGATACCGCCGTCGCCCGAGGGTACCTTTTCGTTTATATAAACCTCAAAACCTAGTTTACTGAGCCTGTCTTTTAAAAGCGAGGTTAAAATTCGGTTATTAAAGGTGCCGCCCGAAAGGGCGATTTTTTTATAGTTTACTGACTTGGCAATCTTAACCAGTCCGTTTGCAAGAGCGATATGGAAACCGAGAGCCAACGAGTAGGGGTCGGCGCCATCCTTCTTCGCCTTAAAAATATCTTTTATAAGCCTTACGGTATCAAGTTCGTCTTTATTATACTCTAAATCAAGAGGATAGGCAATAGCACCCTTATTTATGGCAATACTTGCCGCGTTTTCAAGAGCAACCGCGCATTGACCCTCAAAGTAGTTATAGTTGCCAAATCCAAGCAGGGCGCAAACTGCGTCGAAAAGTCTGCCGCAGCTTGAAGAGTTTGAGCAGTTAATATTGTTTTTTATGGCGGCGGATACTATTTCGGCGTCACCCTTATTCATAATATCTTCGGGTATGTCCACTCCGCCTGCAACAAGATAGCAGGCAAGGGACTCTGCCGCGTTTTTGGAAAGCGCATCCCCTCCGCACATTTTTACGGTTTTAAGGTGGGCTATACGTTTATAATTCTTATCCACACAGTAAAGAGCCTCTCCGCCCCACACCTCGCCGTTTTCACCATATCCCGTGCCGTCAAGGGCAAATCCTAAAACAGAGTCTAGATTATGCTCTGCCATAACCGAGGCAATATGGGCGTGGTGGTGCTGAACCTTAATGGGCTCTTTGCCGTATAATTCCTTTGATAAATCAGAACTGAAATAGGCCGGGTGCATATCACAGACCGTAAGGTCGGGCTTAAAGCCAAAGAGCTTTGATATATGCTTGGCAGAAGATTTATAAACCTCGGCCGAGCCGTCGTCCTCCAAATCTCCAAAATGCTGAGAAAGTACCGCTTTGCCGTTTTTGTAAAATCCTAAACACGCCTTGAGGTCGCTTCCTGCCGCGAAAACGGTTTTACTGCCTAAATTTACGGGTATGCTCGCGGGGGCAACCCCTCTGCCGCGCCTTACAATATGGCTTTTGCCGTCAAGTACATAATAAATAGAATCATCAAGCGAAGTAATAATATCGCGGTCGTGATATAAAACTCCGTCAAGATAGGGGGATTTACCCAAAATACCGAGCATAGTTTCGTTATCGGTGATAATCGGCTCTCCCGATATGTTTCCGCTTGTCATAACAAGGGGGCCGAGTGCCTTTGCAAGCATATACTGAACAGGGTTAGAGGGTAGCATAGCACCAACAAAACGACTGCCCATACTAGCTTCGTTAAAGACACTGTCTTCTTTTTCTACTAAAACAATAGGTCTGGCACTAGAATTTAAAAGCTTGACTTCGGTATCATTTATCTGGATATATACTTTCGCTTGCTCTAAATCCTGGAACATAACGGCAAATGGCTTTTTTTCTCTGAGTTTTAGGTTTCTTAATTTTTCTATAGCCTTTTGACTGTCAGCAAGACAAACAAAGTGATATCCGCCAATATCCTTTACTCCGATAACACCACCGTTTTTAATGGCGCAAACAGCATTATCAAAAGGATTATCAGTAAAATTCTCGCCGCGCCAGTAAAGCCTCGGGCCACATTCCTTGCAGGCGATGGTCTGGGCGTGGAGTCGGCGGTCATCCGGATTGGTATATTCCGCATTACATTTTTCACAAAGAGAAAATTTATCCATAAGGGTATTCTCTCTATCGTAGGGGAGTTTATTTATAATAGAATATCTCGGTCCGCAGGCAGCACAACTGATAAATGGATGGAGATGTCTGCGGTTAGATGTGTTTTCAAGTTCACAAATACATTTATCACAAGAAGCAATATCGGGTATAATTTCGGGCAAATATCGGTCATCGCTATCGCTTTCTATAATAGAAAAGCCCTCGCCCTCAAATTCTTTGCAATCTGTTATATCTACGCTGTAAAATTTTGCCTCTTTGGGCAACAAAGAAACAAGGCGACAGAGGAATTCCTCTGTCGCCCTACTATCGCATTTTATGACAATTTCGGCGTTGCCGCCAAGATTTCGGGCGGTTCCTGAAAGCTGCATTTCATCGGCAACCTTCTTACAGCAAGGTCTGAATCCTACACCCTGCACGATACCGGTTATGAATATTCTTTTTGTCATTCGGTTTCTATGCTATCAATAGCCATTTCCTTTCCAATTTCGCTCGGGATGCCCGGAGTATTGCAGTGGGGACATTCAAAGTGAAATGGTTTCTTCATAAAAAGTTCGCCACAGTTCGGGCATTTAAGCATAGATTTAACCTTTCGTACGGTTACGGGAACGTCTTCACAGCAGGTGCCCAAAGCGTTTATTTCAATATTCATAATAACCGCCTCGGGTGAAAATCCGCTGGACTCTCCGATAACAAGGTTAATCTGCTTTACTTTTGTGTGGCCTCTCTCTTCAAGGGCCATCTGGGCGTGTTCAATAATATGAACGGCCTCGTGATGTTCGTGCATATCGACACACCTTTCTTATTTCATATCAATACATTTCTTGGGACACTTGTAGGCGCAGATTGCACAGTGAATACACTTTTCCTCGTCAATAACCCAAGTCTTATTTTCTCTGTCGACTGTAATAGCATCCTGAGGACAAGCCTTGCCGCATATTCCACAGAATACGCAAGCATCAAGGTTTGCATCGGGCATAGCTTCAACACTGTAACCGGACTTAAATTCGGGTTCGCTTGCTTCAGCAGCAGAAGAAGCCGACATTTCAATACACTTCTTGGGACATTTGTCAACACAAAGACCACAAGATACGCAAGAATCTGCATCAAGCTTCCAAACCTTATTAGCACGGTCTACGGTAAGTGCGTTTTGTGGGCAGTTTTTAGCGCAAAGTGTGCAGTAAACGCAGCTGTCAAGGTCAGCCTTGGGAAGTGAAGCGCCATCGTCTGCAGCCTTTTCTTCAACTACTGCAGTAGCTGTTTCGGCATCAACCATAGCAATACACTTCTTGGGGCACTTGTAATAGCAAATACCGCAATGAATGCACTTGTCTTCGTTAACGATCCACTTTTTAGACTCTCTGTCCATTTCAATAGCACCCTGCGGGCAAGCAGAAGCGCAAAGACCACAGTAAACACAAGCT
>JAGBUU010000050.1 GCA_017630655.1 Clostridia bacterium | reverse complement strand
GCGCCTATGATTGTGTGCATCTCGTCAATAAAGAGAATTATATTCGGATTTCCTCTCGCTTCATCGATCATCCCCTTTATTCTTTCTTCAAAATCTCCTCTGTATTTAGTCCCCGCAACCATACCCGTAAGGTCTAAGGAAATAAGTCTTTTATCTTTAAGAATTTCAGGTGCCTCACCCGACACAATTTTAAGTGCTAAACCCTCAGCAATTGCCGTTTTGCCAACCCCCGGCTCACCAATAAGACAAGGATTATT
The DNA here is from genome assembly GCA_017630655.1 of Clostridia bacterium. GTDB lineage: Bacteria > Bacillota > Clostridia > Oscillospirales > Acutalibacteraceae > SFWF01. The sequence continues at coordinate 28,621 of JAGBUU010000050.1, read as the reverse complement.
TTTTGTGCGGCGGCAAAGGACTTGAATAACCCTCTCTATTTCCTTGTTTCTGCCAATAACAGGGTCAATCTTGCCTTCCTTTGCCTCAAGGGTTAGGTCGTGACCGTACTTTTCAAGCCCTGAATTTTTATCTGACTTTGAGACGTCCTTCTTTTCTTTTTTATTAAATTTTGATTCAATGTTATTTGCTTGCTTTGCGGTTTCAAAAGCAAGACTTGCAACGTCAACATTTAATGCCTTTAAAAAACGGATAGCATAGTTATCACCGTCACTTAAAATTCCCATAAGAATATGCTCTGTACCCGCAAGGCTATTTGAATGCTTTGTAACGCTTTCAAGAGCTTTTTCGAGAACACGTTTCGCCTTTGGTGTTACATGATTTGGGGAAAGTTCTGTGGGGCTTCCGCTACCGATGGTTTCTTCTATTAGTTCCTCAATTTTCCTGGCAGTTACATTTTTCGAATTTAAAATAGTTGCAGCAACGCCCGAACCTGTTTTAAGAACACCTAAAAGCAAATGCTCGCTACCTATATAAGTATGACCCATATATTCGGCAGAACTTATAGCGAAATTAAGTGCTTCATTTGCTTTGTCTGTAAATCCCTTAAAGGAATATTTCATTGTACCACCTCAATTTGTATTTGCAGTTGCTCTAAAGCAATCCTCTAATCATGGTTGCTCTTGCCTCATCTCTTTCCAAAGGCGTTATTGCAATATGATTTTTCATAAGCATATACGGCTGAGCACTTATAAGAAGTTCAACCGGTTTAATATTATTATTTTCAATTATTCCCTCATCTACCCCAAGTTTAATCATTGAAATATGCTTTGTAAATTCATCGCTGCTCATAATTCGTGCATATTTCAGTGCGCCCAAAGAACGAAAGACAGTATCCATTAAATTAAGTTTATCTATATCTGCTCTGGCACTTTTTTCACGCTCTACAATTTGCTGGGCTATTACCTTTAAATTTTCAATTGCGTTTTTCTCACTTATACCAAGAGTTATTTGGTTGGATATCTGATAAAATGATGCTGACGCCTTGCTGCCTTCACCGTACATTCCGCGAACGGTAAGTCCTATCTTGCTTGCAGCATCAGAAATCATATTAATTTCGCCTCGGCTCTCGCAAACGGGTAAATGAAGCATTAGTGACGCACGAAGTCCTGTTCCGATATTGGTTGGACATTCGGTAAGATATCCAAGCTTTGAATCAAAAGCAAAGCCAAGGCTTTCATTTAAAGCAACATCTATCATATCTGCAATCTCATAAGCCTTATCAAGAGAATTGCCCGCCGAAATAACCTGAATTCTAATATGGTCCTCCTCACCTATCATAATGCTTATATTTTCGTCATTTGACAGAGCAATTGCACGGTCACGACAAGAATTTGCAAAATCTGGGCTAATTACGTGGCGTTCAACCATTGCCTTAATTTCATTTTCGGGAATGTCGTTCATCTCAATGAATTTAAGCATTACCTTATCCTGCATCTTATCAACTGCAACCTTCACCCTTTCTTTTAGAGTTCTGAGCATTTGAGCGTCCATTCTTCTTGGAAAAGGCATATTGGAAAGGTTTCGGGCAAGTCTAATTCTTGAACTTATAACAATTCCACCAAGTGCATCATAATCTTTATACCAGCATGACATTATTTATCCCCCTCCAATTCCTTAATTTCATCTCTTATTTTAGCTGCCTCTTCATATTTTTCTTCTGCCACAAGATTTGCAAGTTTTCTTTTAAGATGTGACACCTTATCTATAAATTCGGTTACAACAAGTTCTGTAGAGCCAGGCGTTTTCCCTGTGTGATTAATGCTACCGTGAATTCTTTTTAAATATGGCAACAATTCAGTTTCAAAGGTTTTATAACATTCGGCGCAACCCACCTTGCCCGTTTCCGCAATATCCGCAAAGGTTGAACCACAGCAAGAACAAGCTTGTTCAAATACTCCGTTATCCGATTTCATTACCTGGCCAAGCATAGAAGACAGAAGCCCTGAAATAGAACCATCCGCAAAACCGGTATAACCTTTTTTTGCGGCACAATAACCGCAAAGATTTTGCTCGGTAACCTTTCCGCCTATTACTGTTTTAATATGTGTTGTTGCCATATTCTGACCACATTTTTGACATAACATAAAATAACCCCCTAAATTTGAGTAAGAAGCATTTGCTTTACTATTGCCGCACGAAGATATTCCCTGTAATGTTGAGGAACGCAAGACATTGCAGAGGTTGAAACCGCCGCACTTATTAGTTTTGCTGTATCGTTGGAAATAAGCCCCATCTGGCTACAGTTTTCGGTGATAATCCTTACCTCCATAGGTTCGAGAGCGTTCCCTATAGAATTAATTATATGCATAATTGCAGATGTTCTATTAAGTTTAATTCTAGAAACCTTAACAAATCCTCCGCCGCCTCTACGGCTTTCGATTATAAAGCCTTGTTCCGGTGTGAATCTTGAAGATAACACATAATTTATCTGACTTGGAGCACACCCTACAATAGACGCTAATTCATTTCGTCTGATTTCGGCAATATTTTCATCTGATTCTTCAATAAGTTGAAGAATTCTTTGTGCTATGATATCACTCATTCTCATAATTTACACCTCTAATAAAGTTTGACTTTAACTTACCTTTAATTATACACAAAAGTCAGGGAAAGTCAATAATAAAACTAAATTATTTTTGTAACATCATGTGAGAGCCTAGCATAGTATGGGATGAAAAGAACGAAAGGGGGTCAAAAAGTATGTGTGGTTTCGGTAATAACTGCTCTTGGATTCTTATCATCATCCTCTTACTCATCTGCTGCGGCGGTAACGGCAGTCTCACTTCCGGCAACGGTTGCGGCGGTTGTGGTTGCGACAACAACTGTGGATGCTGCTAAAATCATCTGACATTTCCCTAAAACAAGCAAACCCGACAGTCAATCGACTGTCGGGTTTGTGATTTTAAAAATTAGTTAAACATATTGAGAACGTCAGTATAGGTACTATCGTCATCATCTTCCTTAGAGGAAGAAAGGATAGACTCTATTGTAGGATTAGATGAATCTTTTTTCTTGTCATCACCAAGTCCGGTTGCTACAACGATAACGCGAATGGTATCTTCAAGAGTATCGTCAAGACGAGCACCCCAGATAATAGTTGCATCGGGATGAGCCATTTCGTGAATAATGTTCGAAGCAAGTTCAACCTCTTCAAGTCCAATGTCTTCAGAACCTGTAATGGAAACGATAACGCCACGAGCATTCTGCATAGATGTCTCGATAAGGGGGCTTGTGATAGCAGCCTTTGCAGCCTGTTCTGCCTTGTCGCGACCGGTAGCAATACCAACGCCCATATGAGCATAGCCTGCGTCCTTCATGATGGTTGTAACGTCAGCAAAGTCGAGGTTAACAAGAGCGGTAACGTTAATAAGTTCAGAAATAGACTGAACACCCTGATGTAATACGTCATCTGCAATGTTGAATGCGTTTTTAAAGGTAATCTTTTCATCGGAAACGTACTTAAGACGCTCGTTAGGAATGATTACAAGGCTGTCAACCTGGTCAGAAAGACGGGCAATACCCTCTTCTGCCTGAGTCATACGGGTTTTGCCTTCGAAAGCGAAGGGCTTTGTAACGATACCTACTGTAAGAATGCCAAGTTCCTTTGCAATTTGTGCAACTATAGGAGCAGCACCGGTACCGGTTCCGCCACCCATACCTGCGGTAAGGAAAATCATATCTGCATCTCTGATTGCTGCAGCGATTTCGTCCTTAGACTCCTCTGCTGCTGCACGACCTTTTTCGGGGTTAGCACCCGCACCCTTACCTGCGGTTGTCTTATCACCAATCTGTATTTTTGTACCAGCCTTAGAGTTATATAAAGCAGCCTTATCAGTGTTGATAGCAACGAACTCAACGTTACGAATTCCTGCATCTACCATGCGGTTAACTGCGTTGCCGCCGCCGCCGCCGACACCTACAACCTTAATAATCTGAGCTACTTCATTTTCAAATTCACTAGTCATGCTAAAAGCCATTTTTATTCCTCCACTATATTTTAATCTTCCATAAAAGCATAGACACACTTATACGTGTTATATGATAACATACAACTCGGAAAATTTCAACATAAAAATTACAAAATTGTAAAAAAATTATTTTTCATAGGATGAAATGTCGCCATAGGTCAAAACAGGCTTGTTATTCTCGGGTGTCCAAGCACTTAAGTCAAATACACCTTCTGCATTTTCGCTTATGCCATCCATGCCTGCTTTTAGGTAAGATGCCTTATTTTCAAAATATGACGACGACCCGAATTTAACAATCATTCTGTCATCAATTTTAATATAAGATGAAAAAGAATCGCTAATATTTATAAAGTTAATTTTATAATTGTAATCTTCCAAAAGGCTTATAAATTTATCAAATAGTTCACATTCTCTTTCATTTAAAAACACAATATTTTCGCCTGCTGTAAAATTCACATTTTCAGATACTGTTACAAGAATTAAATCATTTGGGGCTTGTTCATACTCTTTAATTACTTTTCCATTTGTGTTAGCCGAATAACAGTACTTATTGTTTTTAAAACAGATTTGTTCCTTAGTTTCCTTAATCTTAATTGTTAAAGCATTAGGAAATTCTCTTTTTATTTCTGCTTCATCAACAAACGGAAGCTTTCTTGTAAGCCCTTCAGTTATTGTCCGGGCAGACGCAAGCATAAGGTTGTCCCCTACTTCTATACCTGCGGCGGATATAATTTCCTCCGCAGTATAGGTAGTGCTGCCGACAATATTTATTGTTTTAATTTTAAACAATACAGTTACCGACAATACGCACACAACAATAATGCTTACGATTAAAATAACAACCAGAGAAGTTATTAACTGCCTTTTACGGCGTCTTTTTTCGCGAGCTTTAGCCTTTATTTTAGCCGCTTCTCTTTCCTTTTCTCTGAAATTTGTTGTTGCCATTTTCTCATTCCTTTTTTATGTTTGCATAAACACCAGATAGTTTTTCTTCAATTTTTTCATAACCACGTTCAACATGGCAAATTTTATCTATTACCGAAACTCCGTCGGATGCGAGTGCAACAACAATTGCCGCCGCACCGCCTCTAAGGTCGGTACAGCACACCTGTGCACCGTGAAGCTGTCTAACCCCTTCAACAACAGCAACTCTGTTATACACCTTAATATCTGCACCAAACCGTCTGAGCTCATCAATATAATTAAATCTGTTTTCAAAAATCGTCTCAACAAATGTAGAAGTGCCTGACGCCTTTACCAGCGAAGCAACCAGAAGTGGGCCCGCATCAGTAGGAAACCCCGGATATACGGTGGAGCGTGTTGTTTTAATTCGGTTTAGTCTTTGAGGAGCACGTATTCTAAGCGTATTTTCACAAAATACTATGTCGCAACCCATCTCGGAAAAAGAATTGATTATTCTTCTTATGTGCTCAATATTAACATTCCTAATCTCTATTTCTCCACTTGTGACCGCCGCCGCAGACATATATGTTGCCGCAACTATTCTATCCGGAATTACGGTATGCTCAATCGAGGTTAATCTATTTACACCGATAATTTCAATCCTATCGGTTCCTGCACCCCTAATTTTTGCACCTGCCTTATTTAAAAAATCGGCAAGGTCGGCAATTTCTGGTTCCTTTGCTGCATTTCTAAGCAGCACAACGCTTTTTGAAAGGCAGGAGGCAAGAATTACGTTTTCGGTCGCCCCTACACTAGGGAAATCAAGCGTAATATCAACGTTTTTTGGCGAAAATTGTCGTTTGCAGGTTATATACCCGCCCCTCTCCTTAACCGAAAACCCAAGCTCTGAAATCGCTTTCAGGTGCATATCTATCGGTCTCGGGCCAAGTTCGCATCCACCGGGTGCCGTTATTGTTGCAGAACCGCAACGTGCTAGGATAGCACCTAAAAAAAGTGATGAAGAACGCATTTCACGCATGAGTTCAGGCGAAACAGTATCGCACGACGGCATATTATCACCAATAAACACATCATTATTGACCTGTTTGCATTTATATCCTAATGACTGAAGAATTCTAATGGCGGCTCTAACATCTGATAAATCGGGACAATTATGTAAAAGAGTTGCGCCATCTATTAGCATTGATGCCGCAAGTAACGGCAACGCACTGTTTTTGGAGCCTTGTAATTCTATTTCGCCTGTAAGGCGTCTTCCGCCCTCGATATAGAGTTTTGTCATTATAACACCCTCTCGTATAAAAAGAAAAGGACATCACCTTTTCTATTTTATACTATGCGAGTGTATTATGGTTGTGAGTAAAGTTCTTTTACGATGCTATAAATTCGTTCATTTGAATCGGGCACGGCACAATTTAGCGCCTCATTTTCCATATTTTTTAACAACTGTTTATCCGATAACAATTCACACACAGTTTTTATTAGACTTTGATTTAAGTCTTTTTCTTCTATAATTGTTGCAGCGCCCCTATTTTTTAGGGTCATAGCATTATGAAACTGATGATTTTCCGCAACATAGGGTGACGGAATTAAAATTGATGCTTTGCCGCAAACACACAGTTCACTAAGAGTTATTGCACCGGAACGACAAATTACAAGGTCGGCCGCCGCCATACACACATTCATATCATCAATATATTCACGAATTATAATTTCTTTAGCAAGCTTTCCACACTTGCTTTCAATTTGCTTTTTAAAATCACCATAGCCTGCTTTTCCTGTTGCATGCATATGATAATACTTTCCGGTATTGTTGTGATAATTTATCAAACCAATTATGGCTTCGTTTATTGGTCTGGCGCCAAGACTTCCTCCAAACGAAAGTATAAAAGGCCTATTATCCATACCAAGTTTGTTTCTTGCATCTTCCCTGCTTATCGTTGTAAGCTCACGTCGAACAGGATTGCCAACAAAATATGGTTTTTTGTTTAGTTTTAAATGTTTTTCTGCCTCGGGCATGGCAAGCATTACCCTATCAACATTTTTAGATAGTGCCTTTGTAGTAATTCCGGGAAATGCGTTTTGTTCATGAATTGCAGTTTTAATTCCGAGTTTTGCCGCCTCTCTAAGCACCGGCCCGCTAACATATCCGCCCGTACCGATAACAATATCAGGAGCCAATTGTTTAAGCAGTTTTTTAGATTTATTAGAAGCAATTACGGCTTTTTTTACTGCCGAAATATTTTTAACAATATTTTTAGGAGTTAATTTTCTTTGAAAGCCCGAAACATCAATAGTGTAAAAATCATATCCAGAGGCAGGCACCAGTCGTGCTTCCAGATTATATGCCGTACCTATATAGCTTATTTTTGTTTCGGGTTCGACTTCTTTAATGTATCCTGCAATAGCCAAGGCAGGATTTATATGACCGGCAGTTCCGCCGCCCGCAAAAAGAATATGCATAATTACTCCTTTTACAAATATTTATAGCTTTTTAACATTGCTTGTTCTGGAAATTGATAGTACAATTCCCATCTCTGCAAGCAATATAACAAGGGCCGTGCCTCCATAGCTAAAGAATGGAAGGCTAATGCCTGTATTTGGAATTGTATTTGTTACAACCAAAATATTGAGAATAGCCTGAAGCCCAACCTGGAAGGTAAGGCCTATAGCCATAAGCGTGCCAAACCTATCCTTTGCGCGCATCGCTATAGTAAATCCGCGCCATACAAGAGCACAAAACAGTACGATAATTACCATTGCTCCGATAAGACCAAGTTCTTCGCAAACAATTGAAAATATGAAATCGTTATGAGGCTCTGGCACCCACAGATATTTTTGCCTTGACTGACCTATTCCTCTACCAAGCAATCCGCCGGAGCCAATAGCCAAAAGAGACTGGATGGTTTGGTATCCTTTTCCGCTTGGGTCTGCCCAAGGGTCAAGCCAATATTGAATTCTATCGGAGCCGTAGCTTACAATTCCCGAAAAAATAATGAATAAAACTCCTGCAACTCCTCCGCCTGCACCTATAAAAATCCAACGTTTTTGAAGTCCTCCAACAATTAAAAGTACAATACCAATTGCAAAAATTAAAATTGTTGCAGAAAGGTGCGGTTCTGCAACCACAAGTCCACATACAATACCAAGAAGAAGTAGCATCCAAGCAACATATTTAAATTTTTTAAGTTTATCTCCGTTAACAGAAAGCCACGCCGCAAATATAACGACTATTGCAAATTTTCCTATCTCGGATGGTTGAAATTGAAATCCGCCTATCGATATCCACCGTTTAACATTCAGTTCATCTGACATTGGAGGGAGGATTAACACTACACCCAACATCCCAACCGTAATAATATAAATTAGCCAAGAAAGCTTTTTAATAATATGATAGTCTATTTTTGAAATTATTAGCATTAATGCTACGCCAATAACGGCAAAGATTGACTGACGAAATATAAACCTGTATGAATTACCAAAGTATGTGTAGGAATAGGCATAACTTGCAGAAAACAGCATTACAAGACCTATTGATAAAAGAATTAAAACAAAAGATAAAAAGGTTATATCAAGTTTACCCTCTTGCCAAAATGAAGAATCTTTTTTTGTTTTCTTCTTTTGCAAAATGCCACCTCCTAAATTTGTTTTTTACCAAGCAAAATAAACACACATTATAGAAATTATGCTAAAAATCAAGGTTACTAAAGAAAATACAAGACATATCTTGTCTTCGCTCCAACCACTCATTTCAAAATGATGATGGATTGGACTCATTTTAAAGATACGCTTACCTGTTGTTTTAAACCAAAACACCTGAAGAACTACAGATAGTGCTTCACATATATAAACTATACCTATTGGAATGAGCAAGACCGGTTTGCCGCATCCAAAAGCAATGGCAACAACCATTCCTCCAAGGAACATTGAGCCGGTATCCCCCATAAATACCTTTGCAGGTTTAGCATTCCAAAGAATAAAACCAACACATGCACCGCCCAAAGCCGCTGAAAGACAAGCCATTCCGGCATTTGAAACGCGTGTACATATAAGCATGAAGGCACAAGCAACTACAAGTGTAATGCAGGATGCAAGGCCATCTACGCCGTCGGTAAGATTTACTGCATTCACAATATAGTAAATGAAAATAAGTGATATGGGCCAGAAAAGAAGACCAAAGCCATGAGTTATATTTATATCACCAACATAAGGAAGCCAGGTTGTGTTTACGCCACCGATTGCCAGCGTTGCAAGATATGCAACCGTTGCGAGTAGCTGAAGAATAGTTTTCTGTTTAGCGGTTAATCCCAAGTTTCTTTTCTTAACCACCTTAATATAATCATCCATAAGCCCTATTGCAGAGCACATAAGTGCAAAAATTATACCTGCAATTAAAACTATTGGCTTAATTCCATAGCTTAGTTCTTTTGAGAGGCTGCCATTAAATGAAAGGGATAAGACAACTGCTGCAAGTAATCCTATTATAACGCCGCAAACAATCATAATTCCGCCCATTGTAGGCGTTCCTTCCTTTTCCTTATGCCACTTTGGGCCTTCATCAAGTATAGTTTGACCATATTTGAGTTTTTTGAGAAACGGAATGAACGGAATTCCTATAATGGCAGTTACTGCAAAAGATATAAGTGCAGCAAATATAGGAATATAATTATCCATAGTTTTTACTCCTTTTTATTGAAGTTCTTTTAATGCTTCTGCAATAATTTCTCGCTCGTCGAGGTCTATCTTTCCAGAGTTTAAAATTTGGTAGGTTTCATGGCCCTTGCCAGCTAAAACTATTATATCATCTGTGCGCGCATTTTGCACGGCATATTTTATTGCATCTGCACGGTTTTCAATAACCACATACGGTGTTTTACAATTTTTTATTCCAACAAGAATATCATTAATAATTAAATTAGGGTCTTCTTGTCTCGGATTATCACTGGTAATAATAACAAAGTCAGAGAGTTTTGCCGCTATTGAGCCCATTATAGGCCTTTTTGTTTTATCGCGGTTTCCGCCACATCCAAAAAGACATACAAGTCTGCCTCTCTTTAGTTCTTTGAAGGTAGAAAGTATATTTTCAAGGCCGTCAGGGGTGTGGGCGTAGTCAATTATCACAGTAAAATCTTTACCTGTGTTTACAACCTCTGCTCTACCCTTTACTCCACTCATGTTATCTAGCGCTGACGCAATTTCATCTTCGTTAAATCCAAGTGCTTTAGCGCAAACTGCTGCACAAAGCGAATTGTAAATCGTAAACTTTCCTCCGGTTTTAAGCTTAATTCTTTTAATGGTATAATCACTAACCATTTCATACTCAATACCGTCAGGTTTCATATTTATTCCGTTTGCAGAATAGGTCGCCGCCCTATCCTGAACCGCATATGTCATTATATTACAATTGACTAAGTCGGCAATTCTCTTACCATAGTCATCATCTACATTGATAACGGCATTTTTACACATAGAGAACAAACGACTCTTTGCCTCTAAATAGTTTTCCATATTTTTGTGATAATCCAGATGGTCTTGAGTTAGGTTGGTGAATGCGGCAACTTCAAAATCAAGGTCATATATTCGCTTTTGGTCTAACGCGTGGGACGAGCATTCCATGATGACATATTCGCAGCCGGCATCCCTCATTTGAGCGAATAGTTTATTAAGACCATAAGCGTCAGGCGTTGTATTAACCGCCTCTATTATCTTTTCTCCTACTATATTCTGAATTGTACCAATAAGACCTGTTTTGTAGCCCTTGGATTCAATAATTGCTTTTAGCATATAGGTAACAGATGTTTTACCATTAGTACCGGTTACACCTATTAATTTAAAGCAACGGGAAGGATTACCAAAATAGTTAGCAGACATTTGAGCATAGGCTTTATGTGTATCTTCAACAATTATTTCAATTGGGGCTCCGGTCGGTTTTTCTGCAATAATAACCGAAGCTCCTAAATCAACAGCAGATAATGCAAAATCATGTCCATCGGCGTTAAAACCATTTATACAAATAAAAGCAGAGCCCTTTATTACCTTTCTTGAATCGCAGGTAATATCTGTAATCTCTATATTTTTTAAATTCTCACTAACATTAGGTAATAATTCTTTGAGTAACATTAATTTTTCCTTTCTGCTTAGTCTGAAGAGGTTGCCTCACGGAAATATATAGTAACCGTTGTGCCAAGCGTTACCTCTGTGTTTGCTTTTATATCCTGGTCATACGCCCTAGCACCTGAGCCTGACGTTGTGTTTCCTGAATACTTAATGTTAAGGCCTGCACCATATGCAGCAGTATTCGCCTCGCCAACTGTCATGCCTGAAAAATCAGGTACCGTTGTAATTGTGTCGACGTCTTCTGTTTCAGTTGTATAGATAATTACTCTGCCATCCTTATTTAGAGTTTCTCCAAATACCGGCAACTGTTTTATTACATTTTCACCATCGCCAACAACCTTTACGGTAAGTCCCAGATTTGAAAGCTCTTTCTTTGCATCTTCTACAGTTTTGTTTGTCAGATTTGGAACTTTAACAGCAAAATTCTTTAGTTCTTCCTCGGTGTATTGGGGCTCGTAACCCAAATATGGAAGTATATCGCTTAGAATTTCCGATGCTACAGGTGCTGCTACGGTGCTTCCATAGTGGGTATCTCCTCTTGGTTCATCTATCATAACCAAAACAGCTATTTCGGGGTCATCAATAGGTGCAAATCCCATAAATGAGGATATATACAGTCCTCTTTCACCGGTAGCCTGCATTTCGGCAACCTTTTCGGATGTACCTGTTTTACCACCTACACCATAGCCCGCAACATAGGCATTTTTCACGCCTTTTTCAACTACCGCTTTTAAAATTTCTCTAAGTTTTTCACTTGTTGTTTCGCTAACAACCTGTCTTTTTATTGTCTTTTCGGTTGATTTTACAATATTTCCCTCGTTGTCAACTATTTTGCTAACAACATATGGCTTTAATAAATATCCGCCATTAACCGCTGCACTGGCTGCAGCTATAAGCTGCATTGGTGTAATTTTAAAGGTTTGACCAAACGAGGAGGATGCAAGCTCTGTTGGGCCCATTTTATCTTGCTTATGATAAACTGAAGTTGCCTCGCCGGGCAAATCAATTCCTGTTTTTTTCGAAAAACCAAAGGCTTCAAAATACTTTGAGAAGGTAGAGGTGCCAAGAAGCTGACCTACTGTTATAAATACAGGGTTGCAAGAACCAATCATTGCCTCTTTGAAATTGAGCGAACCGTGTCCACCCTTTTTATGGCAGTGGTATACTTGACCTGCTACATAAATAGTGTAACCGCAATTATATCTTTGGTCTAATTTTGTTACATTTTCTTCAAGTGCCATAGCCGCAGTTAAAATTTTAAATACAGAACCAGGCTCATATGTATCAGAAACAGCTTTATTTCTCCACTGTTTATTTAATAGTTCGTTTCTTGTTACCGTGCTATTTTCCTTTGAAAGAAGTTCTTCATCTGCCTCAGACAACACAAATGGTTCGTTAGGGTTAAAATCGCCTTTAACCGCCATTCCAAGAACCGCACCGGTGTTTACATTCATAATTACACAGGCACCACGGTTGCTTGCCTTATTAACCTCAACCGCTTGTTCCAAATATTTTTCTGCAATATGCTGAATGTAAGAATCTATTGTAAGAACAAGGGAATTGCCCTGTTTTGCTTCTTCTACAATTTGGTAGCTAAACGGCATATCTGAACCGTGGGCATTTTTTGCGGCAACTACTCGGCCTGCTACGCCGGTTAGAGTTGAATCGTAATAGCTTTCAAGACCGGACAGACCTTGGTTGTCATCACCAACAAAGCCTAAAACAACCGATGCTAAGTTTTCATTTGGATAATAGCGTTTAGTTGTTTCGTCTATGCCAACATAACGAGCCAGGCCTAAATCACTGTTTTCGGCCAAAAATGCTCTTACTTTATCTGCAACCGATTTATCTACCCTCTTTTTAACAATTACATAATAGGTTTGCTTTTCTGTATATGCATAGGCAGTATCAAAATCTATTTCAAAAATTTGTGAAAATCCTGTTGCAATTTGAGTTTTAACCTTTTCCTGTTTTTCTTTCGTTAAATCTTTTATGCCGTTAGGCATTAAGTAAATGGTATATGCAGTGTCGCTCTTAGCAAGTAAATTCATTTTGCTATCATAAATATCGCCTCTTGGTGCGCTTACCAAGGTGTCATATAGTTGTTGCTCTGATGCAAGTGACTGCATTTTTTCTCCGTCAATTATCATGATTTTTGTCAGTCGTACTGCACTTATAGAGGTAAACAGTATAACTATAGAAAGCATTATTACAATTATTCTGGTCAGCATCATTTTGTTTGCTTTTACTGCCATTTTTTACCTCCAACAGATAATCTTTAATAAATTTTTACCTTCTTAAAAAATGCTTGATACGAGAGCCCTCAAAAAAGAGCTCTCGTATTTACTTATTACTTAAATATATTCTATAAATTTAATACTATTCATTCTCAGCTGTAAGCACATTTCCATTTTTATCTATAGCCTTATTTGTATCATTGACACGAATATAGATTATCTGGCTTTTGTCCATTTTTCTCATTCCCATTGCCTTAGCTGCTGCCTCTATGTTCTTGTAAGACATCAAATTTTCGAAGTCCATATCAATTCGAGTTTCCTCACCGCTAAGTGCTGCAAGATTACTCTTCTCTTTAACTATCTGAGAATTAACCTCGCTTATTTCTACACGAATTGCAATACTAGCACAAATCATTGAAACAAGGAACAAACCTAAAAGTACTATTGATGTAGTTTTAGATACCTCGCTACGTGCTGCTCTGCGAGCTGCCTTGTTTGTCTTCTTGGGCATCTTAACAATTTCTGCACGTGGGGAATGTTTAGTTTTAGGCATAAAGAGTTCGAAATCATACGCCAAAGAATCATTATAATACTTTGCGTTATTCATTAAACTTTCCCCCATTCTTAAAATTCTATAGCTTTTCTATTACTCTAAGTTTTGCACTTCTGCTTCGAGTGTTTATTTCTAATTCCTTTGCACCTGCCACAATAGGTTTGCCTGTTACAAGCTTGCCCTCGGGCTTTTTACCGCAAATGCAAACAGGTAGTTCGGGTGGACAAGTACAACCCGTTGCAAATTCTTTAAACTTATTTTTTACTATTCTGTCTTCAAGCGAATGAAATGTGATTATCGCAAGTCTGCCTCCTGATGAAAGACAACTCCAAGCGGCGTCAATTCCATCCTTTAACGCTCCAAGTTCATCATTTACTGCAATTCGAAGTGCCTGAAAGGTTTTTCTTGACGGATTACCTTGTCTTCTTACTGCAGCCGGAACCGATGATGCAACTATCTCGGCGAGCCTTTTTGTTGTTAAAATAGGCTCTTTTTCACGCTCGCTTACAATTTTACTTGCAATTTTAAATGCAAATTTCTCTTCGCCAAAGTCACGAAGAATATTCGTAAGCTCGTAAACATCTAAATTATTTACAAAGTCGGCAGCGGTTGTACCCTCTTTGCTCATACGCATATCAAGTGCGGCATCCTCGTGGAAGGAAAAACCACGCTCGCCGTTATCAAGTTGAAAAGAGGAAACTCCAATATCAAGCATAATCCCGTCTACCGAAGCTATGTTTAGTTCGGCAAGGGCCGTTTTCATATCTCTATAGTTGCACTTAACCACAGTAGCCGGCAAACCGCTAAGACGCTCGGATGCAACCTTTACTGCATCGGGATCACGGTCAAGTGCTATTAACTTTCCGCCGCTAAGACGCTTTGCTATTTCCCTTGAGTGACCTGCACCGCCCGCAGTGCCATCGACATATATACCATTAGGCTTAATATTAAGTCCCTCAAGTGTTTCATTTAAAAGAACGGGTATATGGCTAAACTCCATATTATTCACCAAAACTGAAACCAAGCTCATCAATTACCGGGGCAAAGCCTTCAAGAGAAAAGCCTTCTTGTTCCTTGCTCCAATTTTCAGGGCTCCAAATTTCAATATTGCTCCTCATACCAACGATATGAGCCTCATTTTCTATTCCTGCAAAGGCACGAAGTTCGGCAGGTATTAAAACTCTTCCGGAGGCATCGAGTTCGGCGAAGACCGCGCTGTTTGATAAGAAGCGGTAAATGTCCTGCATTTTGCCGTAAGGAAGCTTATTTAACTTGTCACAGAACTTCTCAAAGCCATCCTGTGTAAAACCCCAAAGGCACTTTTTACCGAAAGCACAAGCACATATAACAATGTTTTCACCAAAATCGCCTTTAAATCTAGACGGGATAAAGATTCTTCCCTTTTTATCTAAACTGTGGTCTGAACCGCCTATCAGCACGAACTTCACCTCCTTTACTCCACTTTACTTTCACTTTAATGTTATTATAGTGTACTTTTACGCCACTTTTATGAATTCATTATATATCAATGTTTTTTAAAATGCAAGAGTTTTTTTAAAATTTTTCGATAATTTTTTTGAAATTTATAGTTGACATTTAAAGAGGCTTGTGGTATTATACTTAGGCGCGATAAAAAGCGTATATTTTGCGGATGTGCTGGAATAGGCAGACAGGCACGTTTGAGGGGCGTGTGTCGAACGACGTATGGGTTCAAGTCCCATTATCCGCACCAAAATAAAAGAGCAAGTTTTTGGCTTGCTCTTTTATTTTTTTATATTGTTATGGGGCTTGAACCCGAGAGGGTCTGCCGCAAACAAAAACGACCTGTGGAACTATCCACAGGTCGTTTTTTTAGTTTTTATTACATTTTCCGTTGCAGTTTTTATTCGGGCAGCCGATACATTTTACTCCCCTTTTCTTCGCTTTCCTTATATATATAAGAATTGCGGCAGCGATAATAACAAGTAACGCTACTATTATTATATTTTCCATATTTTATCCTCTGCGCTTATTTCTTACGGAAATAACAACTATAACACCGACCATAACAAGAATTGCTGTAAGTCCGCTAAGGGCGGAAACAACGCTTAGTTCCTGAGGTACAGTTATAAGTGTGCCAATGGTATAAACTAGATAACCAACAGTAAAACCAACAAATAGTTGAAGTCCTATGCCGCCACAAAACCACTTCTTATCCCCTATCTCGCTATTCATAGCGCCGATAGCGGCAAAGCAAGGGGGTGTAAATAGGTTGAACATAAGGTAGGCTAGAGCCGCAACAGGCCCTATACCCATAACCGCCGCAACCTCGGCGGCTCCGCTTTCTAATACTAATTCTTCGACGTTAATAAAATTGGTTATCCCAAAACATACAGCCAGGGTTCCGACAACGTTTTCTTTCGCAATAAATCCGGTTATAGCTGCGGCAGCAAGTTCCCACGAAACAACCCCAACTACAGGCACGATAAAATATGCAAAAGGCTTTGCTATTACAGCAAGAATTGACGAATCTGCAGTGTCGGCGGGAGTAAAAGAAAGGCTAAAACTCTGCATCAACTGAATTACTGTGTTGCAAAGCAAAATTATCGTAGCCGCTTTAACTATGTACGACCAACCTCTAGAGCACATTGAACTAAAAGCTCTTATAAGGGAGGGTTCTTTATATTCGGGGAGTTCAATTATAAAGTAGGATTTTCTCGGCTTATATGCCGCTATTTTATTTATAAGAAGTGCGCCGAGGAATATTATTATAATTCCCGCGAAATACATAAGCGGTCCAACCCAACTCGCGTTATTGAAAAACACGCCCGAAAACAAAGCTATGACAGGAAGTTTTGCACCGCACGGCATAAACGGAGTCAACATTGCGGTTGCTCTGCGCTCACGCTCATCCCTTATCGTTCTGCAGGCCATAACGCCGGGAATTGAGCATCCTGTACCTATAACAAAGGGAATTACAGATTTGCCTGAGAGTCCTACCCTTTTAAATATCGGGTCAAGAACAACCGATACTCTTGCCATATATCCGCAATCTTCAAGCAAGGCTATAAGAAAATACATTACCATAACAAGCGGCAAAAAGCCGATTACGGCAATAACGCCGCCGACAACACCATCGATAAGTAATGCATAAAGCAATTCATTCGCGCCATCAAAGAGCGAGCCAAGCCACTCCTGCCCCTTTTCAAGAATACCTACAAGCAGGTCGGCAATACAAACTCCCGGACCTGCCTGTGAAATCCAAAATACCGCGAACATAACGGCGGCAAAAATAGGTATTCCAAGCCATTTATTTGTAAGAATATCATCAATTTTGTCCTGATAGTTTTTTTGGCTTGATTTGACCTCTCGATTTTCAACCTCTGATACAACACAGTTAACAAAATCAAAGCGTTTTTTATCTTCGGCTAAAACTGCACCTTTATCGTTTTGGTTGATACTGCTTTGTCTGTACGGGGGTTTTTGTCCTTTACCATTAACCGATACCGCCGCCGATATAAGCGTTTTAAGTCCGCGTTTACCGGTGGAAACGGTTTTAATAACGGGACAGCCCAAGCAGTCCGAAAGTTTTTGTGCATCTATTTCGGTATGCTTCTTATCGTTTAAGTCGGTCTTATTGAGTGCCACAACGACCGGTATGCCGAGTTCTAACAACTGTGTTGTAAAAAATAAACTTCGGCTTAGATTTGTAGAATCTACAATATTAATGATAACGTCAGGGCTGTCGGTTTTAATATAATCACTTGTTATGCTCTCTTCACCGGTAAAGGGCGACATAGAATATGCACCGGGAAGGTCGACAACAACGATGTTCTTTTTATTAAATCCGCTTTTAAGTGCACTCTGATGCTTATCAACGGTAACCCCTGCCCAGTTTCCAACACGTTCATTTCTTCCTGTAAGAGCATTGTACATTGTGGTTTTACCGCTGTTCGGGTTACCCGCAAGGGCTATTCTCATAACTTTCTCCTAAGTTGGTTAGCATAGGCTAACCGTATTTTAAAAATAAGCGAGGGCTTCCCCGCCCTCTATATTATTATGGCTTTTGCCAAGGCATTATCAATGCTATATCTTCCATCCTTAATGGAAACAGTGAGACCTCCCCTTCTTTTGGCGATTACTGTAATAGGCTGACCCTCGTAACAGCCAAGAGAAAAAAGAAAGGAGTTTAATTCTTCATCGTTAGTAAGCAAGGCTTTAACTATATGTTCCTTACCTACCTGCGCATCTAAAAGATACATATATTCCTCCGAAAAGGCAGTTTGTTAATCGAGTTAGCCTCTGCTAACTGATAGTATTATATAGCATAAACCATATTTTGTCAACAGTTTTTTACTCCTTGAAACATTATTATATATATGTTATAATTGTCTAAACATATTATGTGAGGTTTTTTATGCATTTACAAGAATCCGGCGAGATGTATCTCGAAACCATACTTATCTTATCAAGAAAAAAAGATAATGTGAGAGCAATTGATATTTGCGAGCATATGGGTTATTCAAAGCCAAGTGTTAGCAGAGCTATAGGCCTTTTAAAAGAAGGCGGATATGTTGTTGCTGACAAAGACGGTTACTTAAGTCTTACCGATATAGGCCTTGAAACCGCCGAAAAGATTTTAGCTCGACACAAGATTATTACCGAATACTTAATAAAACTCGGCGTTTCCCCCGAAACCGCGTCAACCGATGCTTGTAAAATCGAGCATGTTATAAGCGACGAGTCATTCGGGGCAATAAAAAATAATTTATAAAACAAACGGCAGACACTTTCGTGTCTGCCGTTTTAATTATTTATCACTCATTAATTTGACAAGAACTGCTTTTTGGGCGTGGAGACGGTTTTCTGCCTCGGCAAAGATTTCTTCGGCATGTTCCTCAAATACCTTTGCAGTAATTTCTTCTTCTCTGTGAGCAGGTAAGCAGTGCTGAACCATAGCGCCTTCTGCTGCAACAGCCATAACGGCATCGTTAATCTGATAGCCTGTGAATACCTTTTCGCGCTCTGCCTTTTCCTCTTCCTGACCCATAGATGCCCAAACGTCGGTATAGATTACGTCAGCATCCTTAGCGGCTTCGAGGATATCCTCGGTGCAGAGGAACTCGCCGTTATCAGCCGCCCATTTCATAATTTCCGCATCGGGCTTATAAGTATCGGGACAAGCGATTGCAACCTTCATACCCATCTTAATGCCGCCGACAATAAGACTGTTAGCCATATTGTTTCCGTCACCGATATAGCACATTTTCTTGCCTTCAAAATTACCCTTGAACTCTCTGAAGGTCATAAGGTCGGCAAGCACCTGACAGGGATGGCAATAATCGGTAAGACCGTTAATAATCGGGATAGAGCCATATTCAGCTAATGCTTCAACCTCTGCCTGCTCGAAGGTTCTAATCATTATACCGTCGAGATAACCCGAAAGAACACGAGCTGTATCTTCAACTGGCTCTCCTCTGCCTATCTGAAGGTCGCGGCTCGAAAGGAAAAGCGCCGAACCGCCAAGGTCATACATTCCAACCTCAAATGACACACGGGTACGGGTTGAAGACTTTTGGAAAATCATACCGAGGGTTTTGCCCTTTAAATAGTGATGCTCGATACCGTGCTTTTTCTCGTATTTGAGCTGATCAGCAAGGTTTAAGATATCGATAATATCCTGTTTGGAAAAATCCATAAGTTTGAGAAGATGTTTAGCCATTATTTTATGCACTCCTTGATAACATTGACAGCTTTTGTCAGTTCTTCCATAGTAATATTAAGAGGAGGAAGAAGTCGAACCTTGGTTTTTGCGGTAAGAACTAAAACGCCCTTTTCACGACAAAGAGCAACAATCTCTTTGGCATCCTTTTCGGTCTCGAGACCTATCATTAGACCCATACCGCTGACAGATTTAATTCCGTCTGCAGAACCTAGTTCGTTGAAAATATATTCACTTTTAGCCTTAACATCGGATAAAAGTTTGTCGTCAATCCTTGAAATGATATTATAGGCACCGGCACAACAAACGGGATTGCCTCCAAATGTAGAACCGTGGGAACCGGGTGTTAAAACATCATCTGTTTTCGTGCCAAACATTGTAGCACCTATTGGTAATCCGCCACCAAGTCCTTTTGCGGTAGAAACTATATCGGGAATAATGCCAAACTGCTCATAGGCATAAAGACTACCCGTTCTGCCGTTACCTGTTTGAACCTCATCAATGATGAGAAGAATATCGTTTTTGTTACAGAAATCAGCAACTGCGGTTACGAAAGCTTCATCAAGCTTCATAACACCGCCTTCGCCCTGAACAAGCTCCATCATAACAGCACAAGCGTTATTTTCCTCTGCTAAGGTTATAACAGAGTTTATATCGTTTGCATCGGCATAGACAAAGCCCTCGGTAAAGGGGCCAAACTCGGTATGGAAGGAATCCTGTCCCGTTGCGGCAAGGGTTGTTATCGTTCTGCCGTGGAAGGACTGTTTGAGGGTAACTATTGTGCTTCTACCATCACCGTACTTTTTAAAACTATAACGACGGGCGGTTTTAATCGCGCACTCGTTAGCCTCGGCACCCGAGTTTGAAAAGAAAACCTTTTTCATTCCTGTTCTTGCACACAAGATTTCGGCAAGTTTAGCACAGGGCTCGGTATAATAAAGGTTTGAGGTGTGTGCGAGTTTATCAAGCTGAGCCTTAACGGCGGCGTTCCACTCATCGTCACATACACCGAAAAGGTTTACTGCGATACCTGTGCCCATATCTATGTACTCTTTACCGTTTGTATCAACAAGTTTTGCGCCCTTACCATGACTTAGTTCTATAGGAAAACGTCCATAGGTAGAGGCAACAAAGGTATTATCAAGAGAAGTTATGCTCATTAAACTAACCTCCGTAGAGCATTGTTCCGATACCCTCGTTAGTAAGGGTTTCAATAAGCAGCGAATGGGGCACTCTTCCGTCAAGCATAAATACCTTATTTACACCCTGACGGATAGCCTCAACGCTACATTCAATTTTGGGAATCATACCGCCCGAAATTATGCCCTCACGCATTAGTTGAGGCGCCTCACTTACACAAACACTTGAGATAAGGGTAGATTCATCATCCTTGTCACGAAGAAGACCAACAATGTCGGTCATAAGGAAGAGAGCTTCGGCACCGAGAGAACTTGCAATTCTGGCTGCCGCTGTATCGGCATTAATATTATATACATTCCCCTCTTTGTCGCAACCAACGGTAGAAATAACGGGAATATAGCCCTTATCCAAAAGGTCGGTAACAGGCTCAATATTAATATCGGTTATTTCTCCCACAAAGCCTAAAGCAGGGTCTTTGATTTCGGCTTCGATAAGGTGACCATCCATACCCGAAAGTCCAACCGCCTTTCCGCCACTGTTCTGTAGATGGTTAACAAGGGTTTTATTAATTTTACCTGCGAGTACTTGAAGAACGATATCTGCAGTCTCAGCATCGGTTACACGGAGCCCGTTAACGAACTCACTCTTTTTACCAATTTTATTTAGCATTCCCGAGATTTCGGGGCCGCCGCCATGAACAAGTACCACCTTTATGCCAACTGTACTTAGGAGCACAAGGTCACCCATAACAGCATTTTTAAGTTCTTCGTTTATCATAGCGTTACCGCCGTATTTTACAACGATAACCTTATTGTAATACTTTTTAATATACGGCAGAGCGTTTACAAGAATCTCTGCCCTTTGAGCGTTTGTTATCATTTCTTTTCCCCTTTAGGTTCTGTAATCCCCGTTTATTTTAACATAATCATAGGTTAAATCGCAACCCCAGGCAAGTGCGGAAGCCTTTCCGCTATTTAAATTTATTAAAATTGTAATCTCTTCACATAGAAGAATTTCCTTAGCAATTTCCTCCGAAAAATCTACGCCCGCACCATCTTTACACACAAGAATTTCTCCTGCAAGAGATTTAAAGGAAACGTCGATTTTAGTAACGTCAACGTCTGCCCCGCTATAACCTATTGCACAAAGAACTCTGCCCCAGTTGGCGTCGGCGCCGAACATTGCAGCTTTGGTAAGAGAAGAGCAAATCACCGATTTTGCAACAGTTTTAGCAACAGCGTCATTCTCTGCACCGCTAACTGCACATTCGAGTAGTTTTGTTGCACCTTCGCCATCGCCTGCAATCATTCTGCATAGGTGCATATTAACTGTGTTTAGCGCCTTGCAGAATGTATCGAAATCTTTGCCCTCGGCAGTAATAATTTGGTTTTCGGCCATACCGTTAGCCATAACGGTTACCATATCGTTAGTAGAGGTGTCGCCGTCAACGCTAACCATATTAAAGGTAGTTTTTACATCCGCACTTAATGCTTTCTGAAGCATTTCGGAAGAAATTGCGACGTCGGTTGTGATAAATACGAGCATTGTTGCCATATTGGGATGAATCATGCCCGAGCCCTTTGCAATGCCGCCGATTTTGCACTCTTTACCGCCAATTTCAAAACTTACGGCAACTTCTTTAAGTTTAGTATCGGTAGTCATAATACCCTCTGCCGCAAGACTTCCATCATAGCAAAGTCCCTCAACTAGTTCGGCAATACCATTTTTTATAGGTGTAATATCAAGGGGTTGTCCAATAACGCCTGTTGAGGCGACAATAATATCCTTTTCGTCAATACCTAACGCATCTGCGGTAAGAACGCACATTTCTTTTGCTATTTGGATACCGTTTGCGTTACAGGTATTTGCATTTCCGCTATTGCAGATAACGGCTGTTGCATATCCGTCGGAAATATTGTCTTTTGTTACTATGTTAGGGGCGCCTTTAACAAGATTTGTTGTATAAACACCTGCGGCGGCGGCCTTTTTTTCACTAACAATTAGTGCTAAGTCTCTTTTGGTACGGTTCTTTCGAATTCCGCAATGTATTCCGTTTGCTTTAAATCCTTTTGCGGCACAAATGCCGCCGGAAATAATTTTCATATATTTCTCCTTAAATATCAAGTCCTGTGGTTATATCGACACCCATTATAATATTCATACACTGAAGGGCGGCACCCGAGGCGCCTTTGCCCAGATTGTCGTAACGGGCAATAAGAAGAATTCTGTCGTCATTACCCTCAGTGAAAATTTGCATATTATCTTTACCCATAATACCGTTTGCAGAAACAAAACCGTTTTCTCCTATTTCATCAAGAAAAGTAACTATGGGGCCATTGTATTTTTCTTTATAAATCGCCTTAATATCGTTTATATCGGCATTTTTAAGTTGTTGTTTGAAAAGCGGTACAGTGACACACATTCCGCTGTAGAAATCGGATACTATCGGACAAAAAACGGGAGCATTTTCGATACCCGATATCGCTTTCATTTCCTTTAGATGCTTGTGTTGTTGGGCAAGTGCATACTGACGTGGAGCATCAAAAATAACAGGCCTGTCCTCATTTTTGTATTCGGAAATCATACCCTTTCCGCCGCCCGAATATCCTGTTATAGAATGACAGGTAATGAGAGCGTCTGCGGGAAGAATTTTAGCGTCTACAAGAGGCTTTATAAGGGCTATAAATCCGCTTGCATGGCAACCGGGCACAGCAACTCTATTGGCATTTTTAACCTTTTCAAAGCCGTCTTCAAACACCTCAGGAAAACCGTAAATCCACTGCTCACTTGTACGGTGGGCAGTGGAAGTATCAAGTATTCTAACCTTATCACTAGCCACGCTTACCGCTTCTATTGCAGCGGCATCGGGCAGACAGAGAAAGGTTATATCCGAGGTGTTTATTGCACTTGTTCTGGCACTAAGGTCTTTTCTTAAATCTTCGTGCAGAGTAATAAGTTCAATATCTTCTCTTGCACTTAATCTATCAAAAATTCGAAGACCTGTTGTTCCCTGACTTCCGTCAATAAAAACCTTTGTCATTATTTAGACTCCCTCTTCTTATCTAACATAGCCTTAACCTTAATGGGTAGACCGTAAAGGTTAATAAAGCCTGCAGAATCCTTTTGGTCGTAAGCACCGCCGTCGTCACCGAAGGAAGCAACTTCGTCATCGTAAAGGGTGTATGGAGAGGTTACGCCTGCATTGATAATATTTCCTTTGTAAAGCTTTAACTTAACGTCACCGGTAACGGTCTCCTGTGTTTTATCGACGAAAGCGGAAATTGCTTCACGAAGGGGTGTGAACCACTGACCAAAGTAAACGAGTTCACCAAACTTCTGAGCAACAAGCTTTTTGTAGTGAGAGGTTTCCCTATCAAGACAGAGCATTTCAAGAAGCTCATGAGCTTTATAGAGAATAGCACCGCCGGGAGTTTCGTAAACGCCACGGCTCTTCATACCTACAAGACGGTTTTCAACAATATCAAGAAGACCAATACCGTTTGCTCCACCGAGTTCATTTAGAGTTTCAACAATGGTTAAAGCCTTCATTTCCTTACCGTCGATTGCGGTAGGAACGCCCTTTTCAAAATGAATTGTAACGTATGTAGGAACATCGGGAGCCTGTTCGGGAGAAACCGACATCTCTAAGAAGCCCTCTTTATTGTAGGTAGGCTCATTAGCAGGGTCTTCAAGGTCGAGCCCCTCGTGAGAGAGGTGCCAAACATTCTTATCCTTTGAGTAGTTGGTTTCGCGATTTATTTTAAGAGGAATGTTGTGAGCCTCTGCATATTCAATTTCTTCTTCACGGGACTTAATTTCCCATTCACGCCAGGGAGCGATAATTGCCATTTCGGGAGCAAACGCCTTTAAGGTCAGTTCGAAACGAACCTGGTCATTACCCTTTCCTGTGCAACCATGACAGATTGCATCTGCACCTTCTTTGATTGCTATTTCAGCAAGGCCTTTAGCAATACAAGGACGAGCGTGAGATGTACCAAGAAGATAGCTTTCATAATCTGCTCCGGCTTTAAGGCAGGGCCAGATATAATCTTCAACGTACTCGTCCTTGAGATCAAGAACGTAAAGCTTAGAAGCTCCGGTCTTAATAGCCTTCTCTTCAAGACCATCAAGCTCAGTACCCTGACCCACGTCGCCCGATACTGCAATAACCTCACAATTGTTATAGTTTTCCTTAAGCCAAGGAATTATGATAGAGGTATCAAGACCTCCCGAATATGCAAGAACTACCTTTTTAATTTGTGACTTATCCATTTTTATTTTCCTCCGAAAAGTTGTGTTTCTTTATGCATAATTATGCAACTTTTAATTATAAAAGTCAAGCACTTTTTGTAACATTGTAAAATACTTATATAAATGATACTAGAGGGTGATTTCTTTTATGTATTTTCAACAGCGGCTTATGCATAAATATTCAATTATTTTGCATATATGCAATAAGTCCAAGAATTATTTCTTGGACTTTTTGCTTTTTTCAATTATAGGATTTCCTCCATCTACCGCATCTTTGGTTATAATAACCTTTTTCACAGTTTCATCCGACGGAGTTTCATACATAGGCACTTGTAGAACTTTTTCAATAATAGAGCGTAGTCCCCTGGCACCTGTTTTTCTCTCTATTGTAAGCTCTGCAATATGCTCGAGTGCCTCAGCGTCAAACTCAAGTTCAATGCCATCAATATCAAACAAAGCCTTGTACTGCTTTATGATAGAGTTTTTAGGCTCTGTCATAATTTTTATAAGAGTATCCTTATCCATTGGAGATAGACCCGTAATTACCGGAATTCTGCCAACAAGTTCGGGTATTATTCCAAACTTAACAAGGTCTTTATGGGTTACATCTTTATAATAATCGGATGCTTCAAATTCTTTTTTAGACTTTACATCCTGCTCAAATCCAAGGCTTGAGCCGCCCTTTCTGCGTTTGATAATTTTATCAATTCCGTCAAAGGCACCACCGCAAATAAATAAAATATTTGTGGTGTTAATGGGAATAAATTCCTGTTGGGGATGCTTTCTTCCACCCTGAGGCGGAACGTTCGCAACTGTTCCTTCAAGTATTTTAAGAAGAGCTTGTTGCACACCCTCGCCGCTAACGTCACGGGTAATGCTGGTATTTTCACTCTTGCGGGCAATTTTGTCGATTTCGTCGATATATATAATTCCCTTTTCCGCCTTGGCTATATCGTAATCTGCCGCCTGAATGAGACGAAGAAGGATATTTTCAACGTCTTCTCCAACATATCCCGCTTCAGTCAATGTGGTTGCATCGGTTATAGCAAAAGGAACGCCCAAGGACTTAGCAAGAGTTTGAGCAAGCAAGGTTTTGCCGACACCTGTGGGGCCAAGAAGCAAAACATTACTTTTATTAAGCTCTACATCGGTCTTGTCAGCCTTAAATATGCGTTTGTAATGATTGTAAACAGCAACGGCAAGCGCAATTTTTGCTTCATCTTGACCGATTACATATTCATCCAGATGTGCTTTTATATCCATAGGCTTTGGAAGCACAAATTCAGGCTCACTTTTTTTAGATTTGCGTGGTTTAGGTGCAGCAAATTCTTCGGGATTTAAAAGATTACTGCAAAAATCTATACACTCATCGCAAATATAGACGCCGGGACCTTCAATAAGTCTTTCAACCTGATGCTCAGACTTTCCGCAGAAGGAACAGCGTATTTCATTAATATTTTTATCGCCGTTTGGCATAGTTTTCTCCTTTTATAAAGAGTAATAAAATCTCCATATTTCTATGGAGATTTTAATTATTTAGCGTTTTTCAATAACCTTGTCTATAATTCCGTACTGGAGTGCTTCCTCAGCTGACATAAAGTTATCACGCTCGGTGTCACGCTCAATTTCCTCGAGCGGTTTACCTGTGCGTTCGCTTAAAATTCTGTTTAGGGTGTTTCTTGTCTTTTCGATATGGCGTGCGTGGATTAAGATATCACTAGCCTGACCTTCGGCAGAGCCTAAAGGCTGATGAATCATAATTTCACTGTTTGGAAGAGCGTAACGCTTACCCTTTGTGCCGGCCGCTAAAAGGAAGGCACCCATGCTCGCAGCCATGCCAATACAAATGGTAGAAACATCACACTTAATGTACTGCATAGTATCATAAATTGCCATACCTGCAGAAACGCTTCCGCCTGGACTGTTGATATAGAAGCTTATATCCTTTTCGGGGTCCTGACCCTCAAGATATAAAAGCTGTGCAATTATAAGACTTGCAGAATTGTTATCAACCTGGTCAGGAAGCATAATAATTCTGTCATTTAAAAGACGAGAATAAATGTCATACGAACGCTCGCCTCTGCTTGTTTGTTCCACAACATAAGGAATTGTCATGCCCATTTTAATCACCTCTTAAAATATTATGAACAGATTCCGCAATTTATAAACAATTATTCGGCTGCCTCTTCGGTCTTTTCCTCGGTTTTAGCCTTTTTAGTAGTCTTCTTTGCGGCAGGTTTTTTAGCTGTAGCCTTCTTTTCTGCTACATCCTTGATTTCTGCAGAAGATTTTACAAGGTCAATAGCCTTGTTAAGAGCAATGCTTCCAACAACATCACTTTCAGGAAGAGCTGCCTTAACCTGTTCTGCCTCAATACCGTAGGCAGCAGCCATCTTTTCATATTCAGCAGCAATCTCTTCTTCGGTAGCGGTAAGACCTTCAAGTTCTACAATTTTCTCGAGTGCTAGGCGTACCTTAACCTGCTTTTCGCTCTGAGGACGGAAGGTTTCCTTGAAATCTTCAATTGTTGTTTGTGTATATTTGAGGTAGGTTTCAAGGTCCATACCCTGACTGCGAAGTCTGTAATCAAACTCGCGTACGCTCTCGTTTGAACGGTTTTCAATCATAGCATCGGGGATTTCTGCCTTCATACCTTCAACAACTGCATCAATAAGCTGATTTTCAACATCCTCATCAGCAACCTTTGCCTTGCGGTCAAGAGCCTTTACCTTGATGTCTTCCTTTAAAGCATCAAGTGTATCAAATTCGCTTACATCCTTTGCAAATTCATCATCAATTACAGGCATCTCTTTAGCCTTAATTTCGTGAAGCTTGCACTTAAAGGTTGCATCCTTACCTGCAAGGTCTTCTGCCTGATATTCTGTGGGGAAGGTAACGTTTACATCAAACTCATCACCTGTGTTGTGACCAACAATCTGTTCCTCAAATCCAGGGATAAACTGGCCTGAACCAAGGGTTAATGTATAGCTTTCACCCTTACCTCCTTCAAAAGCAACGCCATCTACGAAGCCTTCGAAGTCGATAACGGTCATATCGTTCATAGCAGCTGCTCTGTCATCTACAGTTACAATGCGGGAGTTTCTGTCAGCTAAACGGTCAAGCTCTGCCTGAATTTCCTCGTCAGATACGGCAGGTATTACACGCTGAGCAGCAAGGCCCTTATACTGTCCTAGTTCAACCTCGGGCTCAACAACAACGGTAACCTTGAGAACGGCACCGTCTGCCTTGCTTACTGATACAACATCTGTCTTTTCAACATCAACGAGTTTAAGGTTTGCTTCTTCTACTGCACCAAGAAGAGCACCCTCATAAAGATAATTAAGAGCATCATCAAAGAAAACTGCTTCGCCGTAAAGCTTTTCAATCATATGAAGAGGAGCCTTACCTTTTCTGAAGCCGTTTACGGTAATGTTCTTTACTTCCTTTTTATATACCTTTTGAATTGCTCCGCAAAAAGACTCGCTATCAATTGCGATTTCAATTTCATACTTGTTTGTGTCGATTTTGTTTGAAGATTTCAAACTCATAATTTTTACCTCCGAAAAATTAACTTCACACCGTAGTGCATAAACGTTCAAATATTAATATAACATATAATTACATTTTTTTCCACTATATTTTAATAAAAAATATAAATTTTTTTATTTTATT
>JAGBUU010000049.1 GCA_017630655.1 Clostridia bacterium | reverse complement strand
TGAAGATTTTATGAGCACATCTGCTGCCCTTTTCGGTGCAGGTGTAGGCACACTTGTTTATCAGCTCTTCACAAAGTTTAGAAGCCCTGTTTTCTTAGGCTCATCCTTTGCCTTCATTGGCTCAATGGTAGCAGCCTTTGCAGGTGCAATATCTAACGTTTATCTTGGTTATTTAGGCTTAATCCTCGGTGCCGCTTTTGCAGGGCTTGTTTATGTGATTATTGCTGTTATAGTTAAATTTGCAGGCGTTGGCTGGATAAATAAGCTTATGCCCGCCGCAGTTATCGGCCCCACAGTTGCACTTATCGGTTTATCCCTTGCAGGTGCAGCAATTAAGGACGTATTTTCTTATGGACCCGTAGATGGCAACGGTTCATATATAATGGGCGCATCGGCTTGGGTATCCTTCATTTGTGCTATGGTTACTCTTGTTGTGGTAGTTCTTTGTTCTACATATGGTAAGAAAATGACCAAGCTCATTCCCTTTATCATTGGTATCCTTGCGGGCTATGTAGTAGGCCTTGTATTCACATTAATCGGTACAAACACAGGAAATGAAGCCCTTATTGTTATTGATTTCGCACCCTTTAAGGCTCTTGTTGCAGATGGTGTTAACCTTAGCACATTTGTTGCTGTTCCCAAGTTTACCTTTGTAAATGCATTTAAGGGCAGTGGCGGATTCGAAGCTTCCTATCTTGCAACAATCGCAGTTGCTTATGTTCCGGTTGCCTTCGTTGTATTTGCCGAGCATATTGCCGATCATAAAAACCTTTCCACCATTATTGAACAAGACCTTTTAACCGACCCCGGTCTTCACAGAACCCTTCTTGGCGACGGTGTGGGCTCATTTGTTGGTGCCCTCTTTGGTGGCTGCCCCAACACCACTTATGGTGAGTCGGTTGGCTGTGTAGCAATTACCAGAAACGCATCTATAGCAACCATTACAGCCACTTCGTTTATGGCAATTATAATCTCATTCATTTCTCCCTTCGTTGCATTCCTTGATTCCATTCCCGGTTGCGTAATGGGCGGCGTTTGCATTACCCTTTACGGTTTCATTGCAGTTTCCGGTCTTAAGATGATTCAAAAGGTAGACCTTGAAAACAATGCTAATCTCTTTACCGTTTCGGCTATTCTTATCCCCGGTATCGGAGGTATGGCAATGAGCATAGGCAAGGTTACCATTACCAATATTGCTTGTGCCCTTATCCTTGGAATAATAATTAATATACTTCTTAATAAGGGAAGAGAAGAAAAATCGGGAGAAGAATAATGGCAAACGTAACTATTTTCGACCATCCGTTAATTCAGCACAAGATTTCTATACTTCGAAGTAAAGACACCGACCGCAAAACATTCCGCGAGCTTGTGGATGAAATTACAATGTTTATGTGCTTTGATGCGCTTCGTGACCTACCTTTAAAGGATGTAGAGGTTGAAACCCCACTCACCAAAACCATTTGTAAGGAGCTTGACGGTGAAGCTATCGCAGTTGTGCCCATTCTTAGAGCAGGTCTTGGAATGGTAAGCGGAATTCTTAATATGGTGCCTAACGCAGCAGTTGGTCATATTGGTCTTTACCGTGACGAAGAAACCTTAGAGCCCAAAGAATACTACTGCAAACTGCCTAAGAAAATAGATGAGCGTCAGGTTATACTTTTAGACCCAATGCTTGCTACAGGCGGCTCGGCAGTTGCCGCAGTTGATTTCATTAAAAAGCACGGCGGCAAAAAGATTAAGTTTATGTGTATGATTGCCGCACCGGAGGGCATGGAAACCTTAACAAAGGCTCATCCTGATGTTGATGTTTATTGTGCACAAATGGATGAAAAGCTTAATGAACGCGGCTACATTATGCCGGGCCTTGGCGATGCAGGCGACCGACTTTTCGGAACACTTTAAAACTTTAAGTTGGCAAGAGTCGAACCCTATACGGTTTCGCTCACCGCCTTTAATCATCTGACTTTGCGTAATTTTTTGCAAGGCGTTAGCCTTGCGGCAAAATCACGATTTGTCAACTAAATAAAAAAGAGAGATGCACTGCATCTCTCTTTTTTATTGTTGAACAACCCATATTTATATGTTAAAATATATAAAAATAAATTAAAGGGGAAAAATTATGGAGTTTTCTGCAAATCATCCTATAATTTTTGTAATTGTCGGTATAATTGTTGCCATTGTGCTTTTGCAGTCGGTGTTTTTTCTTGTTCGTGCTTTAAAAAGAGCAAAGGAGCTTGGCATTAAAACTACCACAGTTAAAAAGACAATTTCTTCATCCGCTATATTCACCATTGCGCCTGCAGTTGCAATTTTAGTCGGCGTAGTTGTTTTATCAAAGAGCCTTGGCGTAGCACTTCCGTGGCTTCGTCTTTCGGTTATCGGCTCGCTATCCTATGAGGTTATTGCAGCCCAAAATGCAATGGAGCCCTTAGGTCAGGATATGAGCAAACTTGTTACCGACCCTACCGTGTTTGTTACAGTCCTTTGGGTTATGACCCTTTCAATTGCACTTGGCCTTATTCTTGTGCCCTTTATCACAAAAAAGGTGCAAACAGGTGTTAGCAAAATTGGTATGAAGGATAAAAAATGGGGAGAAATCTTTTCTAACGCTATGTTCCTTGGTATGATTTCTGCTTTTTTAGGCTACGTTTTCTGCGATGTTACATATATTTCCAATGGTCATCTTCAGGGTCTTACCCCCGTTTGCGTAATGGTGGTGTCTGCAGTTGTTATGGCTGTGCTTGGCATACTTTCAACCAAATTTAAAATCCGCTGGATGACCGATTACGCCTTACCAATAAGTCTTCTTTGCGGTATGGCATCGGCAATTCTTTTCAGCAATATTTTCGGCGGCTTTGCCGTACCGACGGTATAAGGAGGGCTAAGGAATGAAAAAGAATATGTCTTATATGGATTCTGTTCATTACTACGGCAAAATCTGGGGTTTAGTCCTTGGTGGAATGATTCTTATAGTCCCCTTGGCACTTTGTATTATTTTCAGTGCTGTGCCTCAGTGGGACGCCTTAGTTAAAGGCCTTATTGCTACGCTTCCTATGTATTGGGCGGTAGGCTTTATTGAAATTTTTACATATGTTCCAATGCTTGGTGCAGGCGGCACATACCTTTCCTTTGTAACAGGCAACATTTCAAACCTCAAGCTTCCCTGTGCGGTAGATGCAATGGAAAGAGCAGGGGTTAAGGCAAACAGTGAAGAGGGTGAGGTGCTCTCTACCATCTCCATTGCAGTTTCCTCAATTGTTACAACTATAATAATTATTTTAGGCGTGCTCTTCATAGTGCCTCTTCAGCCAATTCTCGAAAACCCGATTTTAGAGCCCGCTTTTGAAATGATACTTCCCGCCCTATTTGGCGGACTCGGTGTGGTTTTCATTTCTAAAAATGTAAAACTATCTATTGCCCCCATCGTTTTAATGCTTATTCTCTTTATTTTTATTCCCGCATTAAATAAGTCAACGGTTGGCATTATGGTGCCTGTTGGAGTACTGTTTACTTTAGGTGTGGCCCGTATTATGTATAAAAAAGGATGGCTTTAATAATGGTATATGTATATTTGAGTTTAGCGATATTGGTTCCCTGCTTTATAGCCTTCTTGCTTATCCGTGCAGCCACCTTCAACCCAAAAGACAATGTTAAAGTTATAGAGAGTGAAGAGGTTTTCGATAAAGATATCGTAATAACCCGCCTTGCAGAGCTTGTAAAGTGCAAAACAATATCCTACACTGATAAATCACTCGAAGATAATGCCGAGTTTGATAAACTGCTTACCCTTCTACCCAAACTTTACCCAAATGTTTTTAATGCTTGTGAATATAGCGAACTGCCCGACCGTGCACTGCTGTTTAAATGGAAGGGTAAAAAGAACGGCGACCCTGCCGTTTTAATGGCACACTATGATGTTGTTCCAGTAAATGAAGATATGTGGGAAAAACCACCCTTTGAGGCAATACTTGAAGACGGCGTTTTGTGGGGCCGCGGCACACTTGATACAAAGGTTACCTTTGGTGGCGTGCTCTCTGCCGCCGAGCATCTTATACAGCAAGGCTTTATCCCCGAAAATGATATTTACTTTGCTTTCTCCGGCGGCGAAGAGGTTAATGGCAACGGTGCTTTAAACATTGTGAATTACTTTGAAGACAAGGGAATTACACCCTCTATAGTTGTCGATGAGGGCGGTGCGGTTGTGGAAAATGTTTTCCCCGGCGTAAAGAAACCCTGTGGCCTTATCGGCATTGCCGAAAAGGGTATGATGAATGTGGAATACTCCACCAAAACGGCAGGCGGTCACGCCTCTGCACCAAAGCCTCATACCCCTGTAGGCATTCTCTCTAAGGCTTGCTGCAGGGTGGAGGCTAATCCCTTTAAATATCATATAACTCCGCCTGTAAAACAACTTTTTGACACGCTTGGCAGACATTCTTCCTTTGTTTTCAAAATTGTTTTCTCAAACCTTTGGTTATTTAAAGGATTAATAGACACATTCCTTTGCAAAAAAAGCGGCGGTGAAATTAATGCTTTAATGAGAACAACGGTCGCCTTTACTCAAATGGAGGGCTCCTCGGCACCAAATGTTATTCCGCCAAAAGCCGCAATGGTTTCTAATATGCGTCTTAACCCAATGGATAATATTGATACTGCTATGGAGTATCTAAAGAAAACAGTTAACGATGACACAGTTGAAATTAAATTGCTTGGCGGTATGAACCCATCTCGAATTTCTGTTACAAATTGTGAGGGATATAATAAGGTGGCAACTGCGGTTGCGTCCACCTGGCGTGGCTGTATCGTATCGCCTTACCTTATGGTGCAGTGTTCGGACTCTCGCCATTGGGGCAGAATTTCCGATAAGGTTTACCGCTTTTCTGCAATGGACTTAACCGCAGAAGAAAGGGCTACAATTCACGGCAATAATGAGCGTATAAGGGTAGATTGTGCGCACCGTGCGGTTGAATTCTATATAAGACTTATGAAACAATGTTAGAGGTTTAAAATGAAATTATTTATTGCATCTGATATTCACGGCAGTGCCCACTGGTGCGAAAAAATGCTTAATGCTTACAGGAGCGAAAAAGCCGACAGAATGTTACTTCTTGGTGACATTTTGTACCACGGACCAAGAAACGACCTACCAAAAGACTATGCGCCTAAAAAGGTTATAGAAATGCTTGCTGAATATAAAAATGAAATACTATGTGTAAAGGGAAACTGTGACACCGAAGTTGACCAGATGGTGCTCCCTTTTCCCATACTTTCCGACTATGCACTAATATCTGTAGACGGCATAGATATTTATGCAACCCACGGTCACAAATTTGGTAGGGATAATCCGCCGCCCTTAAAAGAGGGAGATATTCTTCTTTGCGGTCATACTCACGTTGCAGCAGACGAAATGTGTAACGGTCTTCGCTATATAAATCCCGGCTCGATTTCCATTCCAAAGGAAAACACAGGTAATGGTTATATAATCTTTGAGAGCGGAAGTTTCACAAGAAAACTTTTATAAAATAAAAAAGGCTATCCAATTCGGGTGGTGCGGTTAGGGATAAATTGGTTTTTCAGATAAATTTGCACTTATTCTTGTTTTAGAATCTTGTAAGACACAAAGTATTACTGCGTTTCTAAAACTTCGAAACGTATGCAAATTTATTCTTACAAAACTGCATCGCACCTTAAAAAGAAAAAATTTTAGTGGAATAAAAGGCGAAAAGCCACGGTAATGCTGACGCATACCGTGGCTTTTTAACACATTAGAACACAAAATTTTGCTTTTTAAGGCATTTCATCCCTAATCGCACCACCCGTTTTGGATAGCCTTTTTAAATGTGTAAATTAGCAAACGCCCTGAGCAATCATAGCCTCTGCAACCTTTTCAAAGCCTGCAATGTTAGCGCCTGCAACAAGGTCGCCTTCCATTCCGTACTTCTTAGCAGCGGCAGCAGATGCTTCGAAGATGTTCTTCATAATCTGCTTAAGTTTAGCATCAACCTCTTCTGCGGTCCAGCTGTAACGCATAGAGTTCTGGCTCATCTCAAGACCCGAAACTGCAACGCCGCCGGCATTAACTGCCTTGGAGGGAGCAATAACAAGTCCGTTTTCCTTAAGGTATGACATTGCCTCTGCGGTAGTGGGCATATTAGCAACCTCAACATAGTACTTAACGCCGTTTGCAACAATGTTCTTAGCATCTTCAATACCAACTTCGTTTTGGGTAGCACAAGGCATAACAATGTCAACCTTTGTGTTCCAAGGACGCTGACCTGCATAGAAGGGAACGCCAAACTTGTCAGCATAATCCTGAACCTTATCTCTGCCGGAAGCTCTCATCTCAAGCATAAAGTTAACCTTTTCTTCGGTAGAAACGCCGTTTTCATCATATATGTATCCGTCGGGACCCGATATGGTAACAACCTTACCACCAAGCTCGTTAATCTTCTTAACGGTACCCCAGGCAACGTTACCAAAGCCCGAAACAGCAAAGGTCTTGCCCTTAATTTCCTCACCGAAAGAAGCAAGCATGTTATCTACATAGTAAACTGCACCAAAACCGGTAGCTTCGGGACGGATAAGAGAACCGCCGTAGGAAATGCCCTTACCGGTGAGAACACCTGTAAATTCGTTGCGAAGACGCTTATATTGACCATACATATAGCCAACCTCACGTGCACCAACACCGATATCACCTGCAGGAACATCGGTATCTGCACCGATATGACGCTGAAGCTCGGTCATAAAGCTCTGGCAAAAACGCATAACCTCCATATCTGACTTTCCTCTGGGGTCGAAGTCGGCACCACCCTTACCGCCGCCCATAGGGAGAGAGGTAAGGCTGTTTTTAAAGGTCTGCTCGAAGCCCAAGAACTTCATAATAGAAGCGTTAACAGAGGGATGGAAACGGATACCGCCCTTGTAGGGACCTATAGCCGAGTTAAACTGAACTCTGAAACCACGGTTAACCTGAACCTGACCATTATCGTCAACCCAGGGAACGCGGAAGAAAATCTGACGCTCGGGCTCAACCATACGCTCGATAACGCCTGCCTTTTCAAACTTGGGGTTCTGTTCAACTACAGGCTCTAACGATTCGAGAACTTCAAGCACTGCCTGTAAAAACTCAGGCTCGCTCGAGTTACGCTTCTCAACATCGGCGTAAACCTTTTTAAGATATTCATTCTTAAGCATAATCATATCCTCCTAAATAAACTTTACACTTAAATTTTAACATACTAAAGTATAAACTTTTAAAGGCGGTTTGTCAATAGAAGCCTTTTATAAAATAAAACGAAATTTGTAGGCTTTGGACTTTTTGTTTTGTAGGAACATACAAATGTACGTCGCACAAATACAAAACATATCTTTTTTTGCTAAAAAAGATATTGAAAAGATTATAATATATGGTATAATAGACATTGTAAAAATATGCGAATAAGTTTAAAAATATGTTTTTGTTGGAGAAATTACAATGAACCTTGCCGACTATAATACCCTACAAAAAATACTTAAAAGTGAAGGCTTTAATACAAAAAAATCACTTGGGCAAAATTTTCTTGTTAATCCTGATGTTTGTCCCGAAATGGCAAAAAACGCCTGTGACAAGGACACAGGTGCCCTTGAAATAGGTCCGGGTGCAGGCGTGCTTACAAGAGAGCTTGCTGCGAACGCTAAAAAGGTTGTAGCAATTGAACTTGATAACAGATTAAAACCTGTTCTCGCCAAGACCCTTGGCGACAAGGACAATGTAGAGGTAATTTTCGGTGACGCTATGAAAATTGACCTTGCGGCCCTCATTAGAGAGAAGTTTTCCGATTGTAAAAAGGTGGCAGTTTGTGCCAACTTACCATACTATATAACCTCGCCTATAATTATGATGCTATTAGAGGCAAAGCTTCCCATTGAGAATATAACCGTTATGGTGCAAAAGGAAGCGGCAGAGCGTCTTTGTGCCGAGGTTGGCAGCAGGGAATCTGGTGCGGTTACGGTCGCCGTAAATTACTATGCCAAGGCAGAAATACTCTTCGAGGTGGACAGAGATTCCTTTATGCCCCCACCTAATGTGGATTCGGCGGTAATTAAACTTACATTAAGAGAAAATCCGGAAATAGAGCTTTTGGATGAAAAGGCTTTTTTTCGCTTTATAAAGGCAGCATTTGCCCAAAGAAGAAAGACCCTTGTTAACACAGTTTCTTCTTCCATAGGTGTTTCTAAAGACCTTCTCCGCGAGGCACTGAGCAGTGCAAATCTTAGCGAGACCGCAAGGGGAGAAAGCCTTACAATGAGCGAGCTTGCAAGCATTTCAAACTATATAACCGAAAGGAAATAATATCGTGAAGGATATAAGACATATTCAGCTTTATTACAGACAGGCATATAAGGTTGCATTCGACAAATATGAAACAAACGGTGAAGAGATGCATCTTCACGATATGTATCAGATAGAATTCATATCAAGCGGCGAGGGCACACTTAGGCTTAATAATAAGGAATATCCCGCCAAAAGAGGCCTTATGTACGCCGTTAGACTTCGTGATTACCATTCCTTTGAAGTGAGCAATACCCTTACCGTTCACAGAATAATTTTGCCACTTAAGTGTATGCCTGAAAAAATGTCATACGGAATGCTAAAAAGCAAAACCGACATTATAACAAGGCTTGATGATGAGCCCGCAAGGCATATCGAAAACCTCTTTTTAATGCTGGAGAGCAGAGGAGAGGCGCTCTTTAAGAACGAGATATTTATACAGGAATGGCTTATAAACATTATTGTTACCGAGTTTTTCGAAAGGGCAAAATACAAGCCCGAGGACATATATGTATCGGATGAGAGCAAGGTAGAAAAGGTAATGCTTTACATTGAAGACAACTTCAGAAAAAAGCTAACAATTGCCGACGTTGCCGAAGAGTTTAAGATGAACCCTAACTATTTAAACAGAATTTTTAAAGAGCACAAAGGAATGACCCTTTATGCAGCTGTTAAAAATGCAAGACTTGAGTATTCAAAAAAATTGCTTTTAGACACCAATTTAAGTATTGCTGATGTATGCAAAACATGTGGATATTCCGACTCGGCAAATTTCCTGCGTGATTTTAAAAAGCTTACAGGGGTATCTCCTCTTAAATTCCGTAAAGGAGAAGTCAATGCAAACTCAATCACTTAAAAATAAACTTATAGGTGATAAACGCTTTTATGGCAGAGTGCTTAATATTTTGCTACCAATAATAATTCAAAACACCGTTTCCAATGTTGTCAGCCTTGTAGACAATGTTATGATTGGTGCTGTAGGCACACTTGAAATGTCGGCGGTTGCAATTGTAAATCAGCTGCTTTTTATATTCTATCTTTGTATTTTCGGTGGTCTTGCAGGGGCGGGAATATTTGCCGCGCAGTATGCTGGTGCTAAGGATGATAAAGGTATACGCCACTGCTTTAGAATGAAGCTGTATATTGCCGCATTAATGTCAGTAATAGCCTTTGCGGTGTTTCTCATTTTTCCAAAACAATTAATATCAATGTACTTTGCAGAAGACACTGCCGCGACGGATGCTGCAAACACGCTAAAATTCGCTCTTGACTACCTTTTTGTAATGCTCATAGGGCTTGTTCCGTTTGCTTTCTCTCAGGTATACGGAAGCACCCTTCGTGAGCTTGGCGAAACCAAGGTACCAATGCTTGCCAGTGTAACGGCGATATGCGTAAACCTATTGTTTAACTATGTTCTTATTTTCGGCAATAAAGGCTTGCCCTTTTTGCCCTTTGCACCGCTCGGCGTTGTGGGAGCAGCTGTTGCTACGGTTTTATCCCGCTTTGCAGAAGCGGCAATCATAATTATTTATATTCATAAAAATTGTGACAAATATCCATTCATTAAGGGTGCGTACAGCAGCCCAAAAATACCGCTTGACCTCTTTCAAAATATTGTACGCAAGGGCTCACCGCTACTTATTAACGAATTTTTCTGGTCGCTTGGTATGGCTATGCTAAATCAGTGCTATTCTCTCCGTGGACTTGAGGTTGTTGCCGCATCAAATATTTCCTCAACAGCAAGTAATCTCTTTAATGTTGCATTTCTTTCAATGGGTAATGCCATTGCTATTATGGCGGGCCAGTATCTTGGTGCAGGCGAGAACGAAAAGGCAAAAACAACAGTGTGGAGATTGCTGTTTCTCTCGGTTGTCGTTTGTGTCATTATGGGGGGCTTGCTTATAGCCGCGGCTCCCTTTATACCGCTATTATATAACACAACAGAGACTGTAAGGGAAATGGCAAAGGAGCTGCTTTATGTGGTTGCCGCACTAATGCCATTTTATGCCTTTGCACACGGCACATATTTTGCTTTGCGTTCGGGTGGAAAGACTATGATAACACTGGTTTTTGACTGTGGCTTTACTTGGGGCCTCGCCTTCCCGTTAGCCTTTATTTTATCAAGATTTACAGTGCTTCCCATGCTTCCCATGTTTCTTATTATTCAGTTGCTTGACGTGGTAAAATGCATCATTGGTTTTGTTCTTGTTAAAAAAGGCGTGTGGATAAATAATATAGTCGAAAATATGCCTTAAATATTGTTGATTTTTAGATTTCGGTTTGATATAATAACCAATATATTAATATATTAAAGGAGGTATGTCCGTGGGTAAGATAATTTCGGTTGTAAACCAAAAGGGTGGAGTAGGCAAAACCACTACCGCTGTAAACCTTGCTGCCGGAATAGGCAAAAGGGGCAAAAAGGTTCTTGTTGTTGATGCTGACCCTCAAGGTAACACCACCTCGGCCTACGGTATCGATAAACGAAAGCTCGGCGTTTCTGTTTACGACCTTCTTATAGGCAAGGCTAAGGCAGAAAGTGCAATTATAAGCACTGATTTTTCGGGTGTAGATATCATACCATGTAATATGAACCTTGCTGGTGCAGAGGTGGAACTTATTTCAATAAACAATCGTGAGGCACAACTAAAATCCGCCCTTTGTCATATTAAGGCAGATTACGATTTTATTTTTATTGATTGTCCGCCCTCTCTCGGACTCATAACAATAAACTCTCTCTGTGCGTCAGATACCGTGCTTGTTCCCATTCAGTGTGAATATTTTGCACTTGAAGGGTTATCCCAGCTTATTGGCACAGTACGTCAGGTAAAAAGACTGTTCAATCCGGGCATTGAGATAGAGGGAATTGTGCTTACAATGTTCGACGGAAGATTAAACCTTACACAGCAGGTGGTAAGCGAGGTTAAAAAGTTCTTTCCAAGGGAACTCTTCTCTACAACCATACCTCGTGCGGTAAGGCTTTCCGAGGCACCAAGCCACGGTAAACCTATTCAGTATTACGACCCAAGAAACAAGGGCGGCATTGCTTACGATAATCTTGCTGCCGAATTTATTAAAAGAAACGGGGGTTAAGCCTTATGGCACTAAATAAAGGACTTGGCAGAGGGCTTGACTCTCTCTTCGATATAAACACAGAGGATACAGGCGTTACCGAGGTAATGCTTTCAGAAATAGAGCCAAACCGTGACCAGCCTCGTAAGGATTTTGATGAAGCGGCATTAAATGAACTTGCAGATTCTATTAAAAAGCACGGCCTTTTGCAGCCAATACTTGTTCGCACAAAGGTTGGCGGCGGTTACGAAATAATTGCGGGCGAACGCCGCTGGCGTGCCTGTAGAATAGCAGAACTTCGCACCGTACCTGTTGTCATTAGGGAAATGGATGAACGCGAGGTAATGGAGGTTGCCCTTATTGAAAATCTTCAGCGTGAAGATTTAAACCCTGTTGAAGAGGCGCTTGGTTACCGCTCGCTTATGGTTTCCTACAACCTTACACAAGAACAGGTTGCCGAGGCTATGGGCAAATCTCGCAGTGCGGTTGCAAATGTACTTAGGCTTTTAGAGCTTGCTCCCAATGAAACCGAACAGCTTAAAGCAGGCAAGATTTCAGCCGGCCATGCAAGATGTCTTCTATCTGCTCAAAAGGGCAG
Organism: Clostridia bacterium; assembly: GCA_017630655.1. Taxonomy (GTDB): domain Bacteria; phylum Bacillota; class Clostridia; order Oscillospirales; family Acutalibacteraceae; genus SFWF01. Next base: position 47,087 of record JAGBUU010000049.1, on the reverse strand, counting down.
CCTTCTTCGTGAAAGTATGTTAAAGGCGGCACTTTACGGTGCTTCGGTCAGAGAACTTGAGGCAATGCTTAAGGCGGCAAAGCCAAAGGATAAAAAGCCTGCCGCCGTCAAATCCGCCTTTTATACAGAGGTGGAGCTTGCCATGAAAAACGAGCTTGGCAGAGTTGTAAAAATCACCCCAAAGGGTCGCGGCAAAGGTACACTCACCATTGAGTTTTATAATGATAATGAGTTGAAAGATTTTGCAAAAAGATTGACCGATTAATGCAGTCGGCAAAGGAGATATAAAGATGTTAGATATTAAAACAGTACGACAGGACCCTGAAAGGGTAAAACAGGCGGTAAAAAACCGCAACGGTAATCTCGATAATGAAATTAACGAGCTCTTAGAAATTGACCAGCAGCGTCGTGAAATTATTACTCGTGTAGAGGAGTTAAAGGCTAAGCAGAATTCGGTTTCTAAAATGATTCCTCAGTATAAAAAGGAAGGTAAGGACGTATCCGAGATTTTCAGTGAGATGAAGGAAATTTCTGAGAAAATCAAGGCAGACGATGCAGAACTTAATGAACTCGAGGCAAAGCAGAGAAACCTTCTTCTTATGATACCCAACATTCCAAGTGATACCGTGCCGATAGGTTCAGATGATTCTGCAAACCCCGAGGTAAGAAGAAACGGAACACCAAAGAATTTTGATTTCGAGCCTAAGGCTCATTGGGATATTGGTGCCGACCTCGGCATTTTAGACCCCGAAACCGCTGCAAAGGTTACGGGCACACGCTTCCACTTCTATAAAGGCCTTGGTGCAAGGCTTGAGCGTGCAATAATATCTTATTTCCTCGATACTCATACCGAATACGGCTATACGGAAATTCTTCCTCCCTTTATGGCTAACCGTGCTTCAATGACTGCAACAGGTCAGCTTCCTAAGTTTGAGGAGGATGCATTTAAGCTTTCTAATAATGAATTTTTCCTTATTCCCACAGCAGAGGTACCCGTTACCAATATGCACAGAGATGAAATTTTAGACGGAGCAAATCTTCCCATAAAATATTGTGCATATTCTGCTTGCTTCCGTGCAGAAGCAGGCTCTGCGGGAAGAGATACAAGAGGTCTTATTCGTCAGCATCAGTTTAACAAGGTTGAGCTTGTTAAATTTGCCGACCCCGAAACCTCTTACGACGAGCTTGAAAAATTAACTCGCGATGCCGAGCGCGTTCTTGAAGGCTTAGGTCTTCCTTACAGAGTGGTATGCCTTTGCTCCGGTGACCTGGGTTTCTCTTCTGCTAAAACTTACGATGTTGAGGTTTGGATGCCTTCTTACAACCGTTATGTAGAGATTTCTTCCTGCTCTAACTTCGAAGACTATCAGGCTCGCCGCGGTTCTATCCGCTTTAAGAAGAATCCAAAGGATAAAGCACAGTTTGTGCACACCCTTAACGGCTCGGGCGTTGCTGTTGGCCGTACCGTTGCTGCAATACTTGAAAATTATCAAAACGCCGATGGTAGCGTTACGGTACCTGAAGCACTTCGTAAATATATGGGTACCGATATAATTAAGTAATTTAAGGAGAGACAATTATGGAATTTTACGCAAACCTGCATACTCATTCAACCCATTCCGACGGTAAATATTCTCCCGAGGAACTCGTTAAGGTCGCAAAAGATGAGGGTTATAAAGCACTCGCTATTACCGACCACGACACAGCAACTGCCTATCCGTTTTTAAAGGCAGAATGCGAAAAGCAAGGGTTAGACTGCATCTTCGGCGTAGAATTTACTGCAACATCTGACCTTCTAGGTGGCGGCAGCTTTCATACCGTTGCCTTCGATTTTGACCCCGAATATCCCGAAATGAAGGAATATTTAAGAAGACTATCTGTTAATGAAACCGAACAGACCAAGCACTGCTTTGACAGAGCACAAAGTGAGGGCGGTCTTTTAGATATTACATGGGACGAGGTTTTAGAATATAACGGAGCTATCACTTGGCTTTGTAACGAGCATCTTTTCCGTGCAATGAAGGCAAAGGGACTTGTTACAGACCTTGATTATCAGCCCTTCTTTGATGCATATTTTGGCGACCGTCGTTTTGAGGTAGAACCTCCTTACAAGTTCTTAGATATAAAGGAACTTATAGACCTTGTACATAGAGCCGGAGGAATTCTTCTTATAGCCCATCCTCACAACAGACTTCACCTTATTGAAGAACTTGTAAAGCTTGGTGCTGACGGACTCGAGGTTTGGCATCCCGAACTCGACGAGGAAGAAAGAGCAAAGGCATACAAAATTGCCTTGGATAACGACCTTTTCGTTTCCGGCGGCTGCGATCACTCGGGTCTTTGCGGCGGATTGTACGCATCCTTTGAAAAACCCGAAGAGTGCCCCTTCTATATTCCCGATATGTCAACCGGAAACACAGAAATGCACTTTAGAGAGCTTAAAGAACGTAAAATTAATAAGGAAGAGCGCGCAAAAATCATTGCGGCTCTCTAACGAAAGTAATAAACCCCTCAGAATTTTCTGAGGGGTTTTTCTTATTTTTTATTTCTATATCCCGAAGGAGTTTGCCCTGTTGCCTGCTTGAAGCATCTGCCAAAATATAGTGGGTCTTTAAAACCGACAATGTTTGAAATTTCCTTTATGGTCATTGTCGTGGTAGAAAGCAGATTCTTAGCAACGCTCATTCTTTGAAGTTGCTTATACTCCATAGGAGAAAAGCCTGTAACCTTGGTGAAAAGGTGAGTGAAATATGAGGTTGAAAGGTTACACATTTTTGCGTAGTCATCAACGCTTATTGTACTTGTACAGTCAGAATTTATGGAAGAAAGAGCAGGAGCTATTTTTTCAAATTCCTTTTCGGTGGATCGTGGATAAGCAGAAACAGCAAGGCGTGAAAGCGAACCTAGGATTGCAATAAAAAGGGAAGAACCAATAAGCTTCGCAGAGGCTTCGTTTCTTTCGGTTTCCTCTAAAATTTTATCCAGCACCGAAATAATTTCAGCATCACGTCCCACAAAATAATTCTTCTTGGGAATAAGGTTAAGGTTAGATAAAAGGTCGGTTGCGTATCTGCCTTGAAAAGAGATAGCATAAAAGTCTGTCTCTTCCGAATTTTCGGGGTAAAAGATTTTGCTTTCAAAGGGGCGGCAAATTATAAAATCTCCTGAGGATATGCTATATGACTTATTATAAAGAGATAACTTTCCGTTGCCCTTTAACAGATACAAAAACAAGTATTCAGAAGCTCTAAAGGATATCGGAGAGGTCACGTTTTTTTGAAGAGAAGAAAAAGCTATATCGAAAAGAGGTAGTATATCAGATGCTGCCTTATGTATTCCGTGTTCGGTTAGCATTCAGCTATCCTCCTTTTTGTTTTATCCAAAGAAACCTTGTGTTAAAAATGCAACTGCGTAGGCAAGAACACCTGCAATAGTGGGTGAGCCAATCCAGGCAAGACCGATAGATTTAAACACACCGAAATTAACCTGCTTAACTCCACGGGTAAGCCCTGCACCCACAACAGCGCCTACAACAGCCTGAGAGGTTGAAACGGGAATTCCCATAAGATTGCCCATAAGAACTACGGTTAAAGCCATAGCAATAATTACAAGAAAGCCATCCATCTGTGTAATATCGGCAATGCTTCCACCAACAGTCATCATAACCTTTTTAGAATATGTAAGAACACCAAGTGCAATTGCAATACCGCCTATACCTGCAGTAATTACAGGGTTGGTAAGTAGGTTTGCGGCAACGCCTGTTTCACTATAAGCATAGTCAAAATAAAGGGCTGTAACGTTAGCTGAAGAGTTAACACCAATACTGTATGAACCTAAAATACCTGCGATAATATATCCGGTTTTAATAAGTGTATCATAGCCTCCAAGAGTTGAAAGTTTCTTTTCTAAAAGTTGGCCAACAGTTTTTACAAGAATAAAGGAAATAATTCCGGCACCTAAGGGGTTGAGCACCCAGGTTGCAGCAAATTTGCCGATTTGGGGCAGATTTACGCTAAGAATTTCCGGGTTAGAATAATCGGCATAGTAAAGACCCCAACCGATAATTGCTCCTGTAATTGACTGGTTTGCCGAAACAGGAAATTTAAAATAACTCATGCCAAAAACGGTAAGGCCTGCACAGACAAATATTATTGCTGCTTTAAGTGCCGACTTAAGTTTAAGCATAGGAACCATACCCGACTCTATGGCGTCGGTTACAACGTCTGTAGATGCAATAACCTCGTTACTGGTGGCAAGCTTTGCAACCTCGCCAATATTATTTGCACCGCCGACAAATGAGCCTATAATTACGCAAACGGCAATGATTATAATAGCTGTGCGATACTTTATAACGCGGGTGGCAACCGCTGTACCAAAGGCGTTTGCAGCATCGTTGGTACCAAGCGACCAGCCCATAAAGAGCCCCGCTGCAAGTAATAAATATATCATTTTATTTTACGCCTTTCTGGTTATAAGCATAATCTGCATTTTATCAGCAATATTTTCAATTGTGTCGGAAATATCACAAAGAGATTCAACGTGCTTTGCAAGCTGCATACGTGCGGCAAGTTCTATATCAAGTGCGTATATTTCTTCGTTGAGTTTATGCTCAATTCTATCTACCTGAGATTCGAAGTTGCGGATTTCATCGAGAATAGAGTGGTCGCGAAGAAATTCTCCAAAGTTCGTAAAGAGTTTAGTAATAGAGCTTTCTAAAACTTCAAACTGATTATGTGTGATGGATACAATCTTTAGCAAATCTTCCGAAAACTGTGAGGGGAAGGAAAAACGCTGATATACAACATGGTTTGCAATACCTTCACATTTGTTTGCAATTTTATCGCAAGAGGTTGCAACCGATATAATATCCTCTCTGGTTGAGGGGAGATAGGACTGGCCCTGAAGAGAATCTATCATCTTGCGAAGCGAAATATCAGCCTTTGCTTCAGCCTCACCTACGTTGGCACCAAGGCCTTTAAGGGTCTCGTGTGCAGTTTCTTGGATACAAGCGGCACGCATGAAGCTTTCAAAATAGAGAAGACAGCTTTCAACATCACGGAGCTGCTCTAATAAAAGAATGTGAACGGTGTTGGTTTTTGTGCTTTTGGTAAACATATTAAATCTCCTTTAGTCCAACATTAATAATATAATATTATAATACAATATGCGCCTCAAAGTCAACCGCATATTATCGGCTATTAAATATATTGATAATGTAAAATAATTATGTTACAATAATAAATTAGAAATAGTGCGAGGTGAAAGTGTTGAGCGAAAAAACAGTTGCCGCAATATCTACCCCTTCGGGTGAGGGTGGAATAGGTGTTATAAGAATTTCGGGCAAAGATGCCATAATAATTGCCGAAAAGGTGTTCAAATCGGCATCGGGCTCACCTTTGACAACCCTTTCAGGCTATTCTGCCGTCTTTGGATATGTTTATGATAAAGAAGAACTAATAGATGAAGCGGTTGCAACCGTTTTTTTAGAGCCAAAAAGCTATACGGGCGAAAATGTTTGTGAAATATCCTGTCACGGTGGCAGATATGTCACCTCTGCCGTACTGCGTGCAGTTTTATCGGCGGGAGCAGAGATGGCCGCCCCCGGAGAATTCACCAAACGTGCCTTTTTAAACGGCAAATTGGACCTTATAAAAGCCGAAGGTGTAATGGGGCTTATTTCTGCTAAAAGTAAAGAGGAGCTTCGTGCTCAGTTAAGCCTTAAAAGAGGCAAGGTAAGCGAAGAGATTGAAAAAATTGAGGCGGCTCTTTTAGAATTATCGGCAGATTTTGCCGCATATAGCGACTACCCCGATGAAGACCTGCCCGAGCTTAGTCAGGATAACTTTTCACGGCTTATAAGCTTGGCGGAGGACGGGCTTTATAAACTGCTCATCTCCTTTGATTCAGGAAAAATATTAAAGGAGGGTGTTAGCGTAGCCATTGTCGGCAAGCCTAACGTTGGAAAATCCACCCTTATGAATATGCTATCCCGTGAAAATCGTTCTATTGTTACCAATATTGCGGGTACAACCCGTGACGTAATTGAGAATGAGGTAAATTTTGCAGGGCTTAATCTTATTCTTGCAGATACCGCGGGTATCAGACAAACGAGTGATGCTGTAGAAGGGGTTGGCGTAGAGCTTGCAAGGGAAAGATTAAACTCGGCACAGCTTGTTCTTGCTGTTTTTGACTGTTCAGAGGAACTTGATAATAACGATAAAGAAATTTTATCCCTTTTACAAAAAGATAATACCATAATAGTTTTAAATAAAACCGATAAAGAAAGACGCCTCACAGAAGACCTTTTTGGTGGCTTCAATACGGTATTTATTTCTGCTAAAAATAGCGAGGGTGAAGAGGAGCTTAAAACGGCAATCAGGCAAATAACAACAGCCGATAGTATTGACCCTGCCGCCGCCCTACTGCTCAGCGAGCGTCAGCACGACCTTGTATCTAAGGCTTATAACGCAGTAAAAGAGGCTAAGAATATGCTACTTGGCGGCTTTACAATAGATGCCGTTGAGGTCTGCGTGGAAGAGGCACTCACAGTGCTTTATACACTCAGCGGAAAAAGAGTAACAAACGAAGTTGCCGACGAAGTATTTAGAAGATTTTGCGTAGGCAAGTAAGGAAAGGAATAAGAGTATTTTGAATTATTTTGCGGGTAATTTTGATGTTGCCGTAATCGGTGCGGGTCACGCGGGTATTGAAGCCGCACTCGCCGCCGCAAGACTAAATCAAAAAACGGTAATGTTTTGTATAAATCTCGACTCGGTCGGAAATATGCCATGCAACCCCTCTATAGGTGGCACCGCAAAGGGACATCTCGTTCGAGAGATAGATGCCCTGGGAGGAGAAATGGGTGTAGCCGCCGATAAAACCACTCTGCAAAGCCGAATGCTGAATTTAGGCAAAGGCCCTGCGGTGCACTCTCTTCGCGCCCAAATAGACCGCAAGGCGTATACCGCCCTTATGAAGCACACGGTAGAGCTTCAGGAAAACTTAATTTTAAAACAAGCAGAAGTAACCGAGCTTTTAAACTGTGAAGATGGTTGGCACTGTATAACAAAGCTTGGCGCAGAGTTTGTCTGCAAAACCGTAATATTGGCAACAGGCACCTTCCTTGGCGGCAAAATATTTGTCGGCGAGGTAAACTACAGTTCTGGACCCGACGGCATGTTCTCGGCAGAAGGACTTACCGATTCGCTTATAAAACTAGGCATACCTCTTCGCCGCTTTAAAACAGGAACACCTGCGAGAGTGCTTAAATCTTCTATAAATTTTGATGTTTTAGAGGTGCAAGAGGGTGATGAAAGAATAATTCCTTTCTCCTATAAAACCGAAAAGTCTCCCCAAAACACTGTGGTTTGCCACATCAGTTATACAAATGATGATACCAAACAGGTTATTTTGGATAATATCCACCGCTCTCCGCTTTATTCGGGCGTAATTGAGGGCGTGGGTCCCCGTTATTGCCCCTCAATTGAGGACAAAATAATGCGTTTTGCCGATAAAAAACGTCATCAGCTCTTTATTGAGCCTTGCGGAGCAGATACCGAGGAAATGTACCTTCAGGGTATGTCCTCCTCTCTTCCCGAAGAGGTGCAAATTCAGATTTATCATTCAATTAAGGGCCTCGAAAATGTACAAATTATGCGCAATGCCTACGCTATTGAGTATGATTGTATCGACCCTGTTTGCCTTAGTGCATCCTTGGAATTTAAGGAGCATTCGGGACTTTTCGGCGCAGGTCAGTTTAACGGTTCTTCGGGCTACGAGGAGGCGGCGGCACAGGGTCTTGTTGCGGGAATAAACGCCGCAAGAAAAAATCTGGGACTCGAGCCGTTAGTGCTTTCCCGTTCATCTTCGTATATCGGAACCCTTATCGATGACCTTGTAACCAAAGGTTGCGCAGACCCTTACCGTATGATGACCTCCCGCAGCGAGTATCGTCTACTTCTCCGTCAGGACAATGCCGATGAGCGACTTATGCCGATTGGCTTTGAAATCGGGCTTATAGATGAAGATACATATAATAAATTCCAAAACCGTAAAACTGATAAAGAAAATGAAATCGAAAGGGTAAGAAAACTAACACTTTCGCCAAATGAGGCATTAAACAAAAAACTTGAAGAGCTCGGCACAACACCCTTGTCAACGGGTATAAAAATGGCAGAGCTAATAAAGCGGCCCGAGGTTTCCTACTTTGACCTTGCCGAGTTTGATGCGAGCCGACCCGAGCTGCCCTTTGAAACGGCAATGAAGGTCGAAACCGAAATAAAATATGAAGGCTATATCGCAAGGCAAAAATCTCAGGTTGAGGATATGCTCAAACTCGAAAACCGCAGACTGCCGTTGGATGTCGATTATACAGAGGTTGAGGGCTTGCGTCTTGAGGCCAGAGAAAAGCTTAACCGCGTTCGCCCCGAAAACATTGGTCAGGCATCACGCATTTCGGGGGTTAGCCCATCTGATATATCGGTGCTTAGCATTTGGGCACAAAAAAGAAGAATGGAGAAAAACAGTTGATTTATCCGCTTGATTTAATGCTTCCCGTTTTAGATGAAAAGGGGATAGCATATAATGAAGAAACACTTCAAAAATTAGATAAATATGCTCAACTTTTAGTAGAGTGGAACGAAAAGATTAACCTTACCGCAATTACCGACCCCGAGGGCATTGTAATAAAACACTTTTTAGACTGCGCCCTGCTACTCGACAAGGTCGATTTAAAGGAAAACGCAAAGGTAATCGACGTTGGAACCGGTGCGGGATTCCCTGGCGTTGTTCTTAAAATCTTCCGCCCCGACATAAAACTTACCCTGCTTGACGGACTTAATAAACGCCTTGTTTTCTTAAACGAGGTTGCCGCCGCTTTAGGTCTTACCGACGTCGAAACGGTGCATCTTAGAGCCGAAGAAGCGGGTAAAAAACAAAACTTCAGAGAAAACTTTGATTTGGTAACGGCACGTGCTGTTGCAAGGCTTAACCTGCTTTACGAGTACTGTTTACCTCTTTGTAAGGTTGGTGGAGTTTTCTGTGCTATGAAGGGCCCCTCTGCTGAGGAGGAAGCCAAGGAAGCACTGTCTGCAGGAAAGCTTCTTGGCGGTGCTAAACCTGAGATTTTGCGTGAAACCTTAACGGGAGAAGAGGTTAGAACCTTTATAATAACAAAAAAAATTTCGCAAACTCCGCCAAAATATCCGAGAGTTTCCGCAAAAATTGCAAAACAACCGCTTTAAAGGCGGTTGTTTTTCTTGTTTTGGGTCGAATTTGCCCGACCGAAAAAGGTGGAATTTTTATGGACAAACTGTTATGCTTTTATCAGCAAAGGATGTGAAAAAGGTGATAAGCGGAAAGTTAATAAATCTAAAGGTAGAGGATATTATACCAAACGAAAATCAGCCCAGAAAAACCTTTGATGAGTACGAACTTATACGCCTTAAAGACAGCATAAAGGAAAACGGGGTGCTGCAGCCCTTAATTGTCCGCTTTGAATCGGGAAAATATCAGTTAATTGCGGGCGAAAGGCGGCTTCGTGCCGCAAAAATGGCCGGGCTTAGAAAGGTGCCTTGCATTATTAGGCGAGCCGATGATTTAACGGCAGACTGCTATACAATTATTGAAAATCTACTCAGAAGCGACCTTACGGTTTTTGAAGAGGCAGAGGGCATAAACCGCCTTATAAAAATATATGGGCTTTCTCAATGCGACATAGCCGAAAAAATAGGTGTAGCACAGTCAACCCTTTCAAACAAATTAAGGCTTTTAAAATTAGACACAGAGTTAAGGCAGCGTATAGTAGCCGCCCGACTCACCGAGCGACACGCAAGAGCACTGCTTCGTATAGCCGAAGAAAATAGGCAAGAAGCGCTCGACTATATTATTGCAAAGCAACTTACCCTTAGTGAAACCGAAGAATATATAGACAGGCTCCTTGCCCCCAAAAAAGAGAAGGTCGAGCCGGTTCGAAAATGTGCGATAGGTGATGTAAGGCTGTTTGCAAATAGCCTTACAAAAATGGTGGATACAATGCGTCTCGGCGGAGTGAACGCCACAACAAAGCAGTTAGAGACCGAAACCCACATTGAATACACCGTACTAATTACAAAACAATAGCATCGCAGACACCAAAACATTTTCCGCAAGGAAAATATTTTACTTGACCGCAAGGTCAAATATCACACGGCGAAAGCCGTATATCACTCGCCGCAGGGGAATATCACTGCGACGAAGTCGCCATATGCCCCCCTTTTTTATGACTCTGTCATAAATTCTATAAAACACAAGGACAACGGTAGCACCTGTTGTCCTTGTGTTTATTTTTGCGAGAATTTATTAAGCAAGTCGGTCTTTGTCTTTATTAATTGGTCAGAGTCGATATTGATGCAAATACAACAGTCGCACATACCGGTTTCATTAATCGTAATTTCGTCTAGCTTACAATTTCCGCTTTCCTGGTAAATACAAAAGTTATGATAGCATGTCATTTAAATCACCCAACTGTAAATAATTTATTTAATAATACCACATTAATTTAAAATACGCAAATGCGTATACGCAGAAATGAAAATTAACATACACTATAATTGAGGTGATTTTATGAGCGTAAAGGATGCAGTTGCAAACAGATTTGAGGAGTTATTAAAACAAAGAAATATTAAAGTCAACGAACTTGCTAACATTTCCGGAGTAACTCCATCAACCGCATACAGTATGCTTGACAAAAGCAGAAGAGATGTATCAATAACAACAATTAAAAAATTCTGTGATGGATTAGATATAAGCCTTGGCGAATTCTTTTCCACTCCCGAATTTGATAGTCTTGAACAGGAGATAAAATAGGCTTATTGTCTTTTTTCTTTTAGTATGATATTATTGGGGCAAGGAGAGTGGTTAAATGGTACGTTTCGGTAACGATTGGGATAATATTTTGGCCGATGAGTTTACTAAGCCCTATTATAAAGAACTTCGCGCCTTTTTAAAGAGCGAATATTCGTCGCGTACAATTTATCCCAATATGAATGATATTTTCAGTGCCCTTAAGGCTTCCTCCTTTGAAAACACAAGGGTTGTAATTATAGGGCAAGACCCTTATCACGGGGCAGGGCAGGCCCACGGAATGTGCTTTTCGGTAAAAAGGGGCGTAGAACCTCCGCCCTCCCTTAAAAACATATTTAAAGAACTTCAAGCCGACGTTGGCTTTACCTACACCGGCCACGGCGAACTTACTAAATGGGCAGAACAGGGAGTGCTCCTTTTGAACACAGTCCTTACTGTAAGAGAGGCTTCTCCCAATTCACACAAGGGCAAGGGTTGGGAAAACTTTACCGATAGGGTAATTCTTGAACTAAACAAAAAGCAGACCCCCATAGTTTTTCTGCTTTGGGGCGCAAACGCCAAAAACAAGGCAAAACTCATTACAAACCCTATTCATAAGAAACTCGAATCGGTGCACCCAAGCCCGTTATCAGCCTACGGCGGATTTTTTGGTTGCAAACACTTTTCCAGGTGCAACGAAATACTTTCTTGCTCAAACCAAAAGCCTATTGACTGGCAAATATAAAACAAAAACACATAGAAATAATTCTGGTTATATAATACAACGAATTTTTCATCATTTAAATATTAATTAGCTACAAGAATTGTTGCCAAGGAAAAACTTTTGTGTTACAATATATAAAAATAAATTGGAGATTTTAAAATGGACACCTTTTTTGAACAACTTATAAGAATTAAACTAAACGGCAAGGCAAAGCTTATAATTACACTTATCATACTTGTAGATGTATTAATTGTTGGTGCTCTTATTCTTTTCGGGCTTATCTTTGCACCTGCAATAGTTCTTCTTATTGTAATTGCTGCAATATATGGTGCATATAAACTTATATCCCTTTTGGTTATAGAATATGAGTATATCTATACTAACGGGGAGCTTGATGTAGATAAAATTGTTGCCCAAAACACCAGAAAGCGTATGGTTTCTATTAAGTGCAGCGAGGTTGAAAAATTCGGCGAGTACAAGGGACAAACTGCACCGGGCTCGGTAAAGAATACATTTGTCTTCTGCAATCCCGATAGCGAGGGTCAGGTTTACCTTATCGCAAAGGATAGAAACCTTGGCAATGTTATGATGGTTTTAGCACCGAACGACAGACTCCGCGAGGAAATAGAAAAGGCAATACCCCGTATTGCAAAATAATTTTTTGAGGCGACATTATGTATGTTGTGGACAAAGCCACTATGTGCAATGCGGAAAGGCTTGCACAAAAGGGTGGCACAAATCTTTATACCCTTATGTTAAATGCGGGTAATGCGGCGGCGGATTATATTGCCGAGCATACCGATATAAAGGCAAAAAGGGTGTTAATTCTTTGTGGAAAGGGCAATAACGGTGGCGACGGCTTTGTCGTGGCCAGGCGTTTAGCCCTTTATTGTTATGTAACTGTAGCGCTCGTTTGTGGAGAGGCGTCAACCGATATAGCCAAAAAGGCGTTTGATTCAATGGGTGACAGAGAGCGTATTGCGGTTGTTGATATTGACAGTTGCATACAACTTATAACAAATGATGGGTTTGATATTGTAATAGATGCCGTTTTTGGCACGGGCTATAACGGCGAAGCACCAACAGGTAAATTAAAAGAGCTTTTAAGTGTAGTTGGGAAAAGCGACTTTGCGTTAGACATACCAAGCGGACTTTGTTGTGACACGGGAAGGGGAAGTGACACCGCCCTTAAAACTAAGGTTACCCTAACCTTTGGAGCTAAAAAGCTATGTCAGGTGTTGCCTTTTAGTGCAGATATTTGCTCAGAAGTAGTAGTTCTCCCCATAGGTATTAACCAAGGGGATTTCAAAAATGCGGGGGCATATATACAAGAAAATGAAAAACCTGTTTTAAAGTGCCGTCCAAAAACCTGCCATAAAAACAGTTTTGGCACAGCCCTTAGTGTCTGTGGAAGCTACGGTATGAGCGGGGCTGCAGTTATATCGGGTATGGCGGCACTCAGAAGCGGGGTTGGAATTCTAAAAGCCGCTACTATAAAAGAAAATTACAGCGTTATGGCAACAAGCCTGCCCGAAGCGGTACTTATTCCCTTAAAATCACGTGGTAAAACCTATAGCGGTAAGGAGATAAAGGTGTTAAAAGAACACCTTAAAACAGCATCGGCACTCCTTGTTGGCTGTGGCCTTTCGCAAAGTTCTGATATAACTAAAATAGTATCGGCTTTGCTCTTAGCATCAACTGTGCCCACAGTTCTTGATGCCGATGGAATAAATGCGGTGAGTAATGACATAGAATTACTTAGAAAAGTCAAGGCGCCGATTATTTTAACCCCACACCCTAAAGAGATGGCAAGGTTAATAAAGACGGATACTAAAACGGTAGAAGAAAATCGTTTTAAAACAGCAACTGAATTTTCGGCAAAATATGGCGTTTACACCATACTTAAGGGTGCAAACACCATAATTGCCTCGCCAAACGGCGAAGTTGCAGTTAACACAAACGGAAATGCGGGTATGGCAACGGCGGGAAGCGGGGATATGCTTAGCGGAATTCTTTTAGCTCTTCTTGCAAATGGGTTAGAGCCGTTTAGTGCTGCAAAGGCTGCCGTTTGGCTACACGCCGCAGCGGGAGATGCTGCAAAAGAGACTTACGGAGAAAGTGCAATGCTCCCCAGCGATATGATTAATCTGCTTCATAAGTTTTTATAAAAAACCGCCTCGACTTTAAAACAAGCATACTTGATTTAAGGGAGGCGATTTTTTGAAAAAAATTGTTTTTGCGTTATTGCTTATTTTGTGTCTGTGCTCTTGTACAAAGAATCAAATTGAGTTAAAACTCACCGAAATCACCTTTACGGCAGAACTTTCCTATTTTAACGAGGTATATGTCTTTGACGGACATATAGATAAAGAGGTAACACTCATAGCCAAAATAAAGGAACCCGAAGGGCTTCAGGATTTGAAACTTACGGTAAACGCCGATGGCATAACAGCAGACTATAAGGGGCTTACCTACACCGCAAACGAGGCCACTATGCCGTTTTCTAAGATAGTATCTGATTTTTACGGTCCAATAGGCTTCCTTTGCAAAAATCAGTCTGCCTTAGAAGAGAGGGATGGGGAAATATCCGGAAAGTTTGGCAATGCGGAATATGTGCTTACCGTTTCACCTACAGGGCTTCCCCAAAAATTAGATATTTCTTCACAGCACATTGCAGTAAAATTTTATAATGTTTCAATAAAAGAGGATTAAAATGAAAAGAGAAGGTTATATTGCCGCGGCTAATTTTTTTAATAGGTACCCCACATTAAAAAAGACCGCAGTAATAACACAAAAGACAGCCGAGATATTAGTTTACATTACCTACCCTGTATTTATTGCAATTTTGCTCTTTAAGGGCAATTTGTTTTGGGTAAAATCTCTTGTGGTTTGTGGAATAGGCTTTATAGCCGTCAGTTTGTTCAGACATCTGTATAACGCTGAAAGACCCTACCAAAGATATGATATAAAACCGCTTATAAATAAAAAGTCTTTGGGAAAATCATTCCCAAGCAGACATTGTTTTTCTGCCGCTGTAATAGCGGTCAGCATATCGGCTATAAACCTGCCGATAGGAATAATAATCGGAGTGTTTGCTCTACTAATTGCAACACTCAGGGTAGCCTTTGGCGTGCACTTTATAAAGGATGTGCTTTGCGGGCTTAGTTTGGGAATTTTAATCGGTGCTATACAGTATTTCATATAATTAAAGCCACAGACCCAAGTCTGTGGCTTTTTTATATAATAAAAAAACACCGTAAAAATACGGTGTAGCTGATTAGTAGTCTGTCTATACAGGCGGCGGTTACCCACCGCCTGAGCATTCGACAATTAAGCCTTTGCTTTATTAAGACTAGATACGAGAGCAGACTTCTTTCTGCCGGCAGTGTTTTTGTGAAGAATTCCCTTAGCGGTAGCCTGGTCAATCTTCTTAACAGCAACCTTAACGGCAACATCCATATCAGCCGCACCGGACTCAATAGCAACATTTGCCTTTTTGATGGCTGTACGAAGACCGGAACGATAAGCCTTGTTACGCTCGTAGTTAGCAGCACTTACTAATACACGTTTTTTTGCAGATTTAATGTTGGGCACCTATGACACCTCCCTTAAAAGTTGGCACAACAAAACTGTGCCTATAGTTAGAGCACTTAGTATATTAACACAAACTTTAAAAAAAAGCAAGGGTTTTTTTATATAATAATTATTGATGTTCTTTCATATATATAAAAACGATAGAGGAGGGCAATATATGAAAAAACTTACTAATGCCTTGCCGCTTATTTTATCTTTTACGGTTTTGCTGTCTTTTTTTTCAGCGGTAGGCTTTATAAATGTTGCAAATGCGGTGTCAAAAGCCGATATACTTTACCTTGAGACAGGTGCACACCCGCTTAAAGAGGAAATAAAACCAAAGGAAAAGGAAAAAGCAGAAACACCTAAGGAAGAAGCCTCAAGCCAGTCTTCATCTGTAGCGGCAAGCACTACCACCAAGGATGCAGTTGGAAAAATCCATGAACAGTTTTTATCACCTTACTCACAACAATTAAATTACAATGGCATATATATAAAGAATTCAACCGGCCTTAGCGTAAATATTAAAAATGAACTTAACCAGACATTGTCAATTAAAATCAAGAAAACCAAAGAGCCCGAGGTGCTTATAGTGCACACCCATGCCACTGAAAGCTATATGAGTGAGGACAGGGCATATTACACAGCAAGTGACAAACCGAGAAGTGATAGTGATGAGAAAAATGTTATTAAGGTGGGAGAAGTTCTGGCAACTACCTTGAAAAAAGGTGGTGTTTCGGTACTGCATGATAAAACCCACCACGACTCACCCTCCTACAACCAAAGTTATAGCAGGGCAAAAAGCACAATAAATGAATATTTAAAAAAATATCCGTCAATAAAAATAGTGGTAGACCTTCACAGAGATGCAATTGCTATGTCGGGTAACGATAAATGCAAACCAACAAAAACAATAAATGGCAAAAAAGCAGCACAGGTTATGCTTGTTGTGGGAAGCGAAACCGGAACGGTGACAGGATTTCCTAATTGGAAGCAAAACTTCCGCTTGGCACTACGTTTTCAACAAACAATGGAGGTAATGTACCCCGGTCTTGCCAGGGCAATGACCTTTTGTTCGAGAAAATATAATATGAACCTAACAAACGGTTCTATGCTTTTAGAGGTGGGAACCGAGGCGAATACCTTAGAGGAGGCGTGTTATTCGGCAGAACTTGCAGGAAATGCTCTGCTTAGTGTGCTTAATACATTAAAATGAGGAATTTAAAAATATTTTTTAAAACAGTGGCGGCAACCCTATTTTGCATTCTGCTTATAGTGGGTGTATATATAGGGGTTTGCAGGGTTTACGAATCTATGCAAAGCCGTCTTTTTGACAATAGGCGAAGTGCGGTTATTATAGGTGAGGATTATGTAAAGTTTTTTGACATAGAGTTTATTTTTTAGTCTCGTTAATTGACAACAAACGACAGAAGTGTTATACTCTTTTCGGAGAGTGATAAATTTGCCAGTTGCAAAATTCAGGGTAAACACAGCGGTGTTTTTGCCCCTTGCCATTCTTTATATGGAACTTGTTTTAAGGCTTTTTACACAGGGCGATTTTTTTAATATCGGCCTTATATATGTTACGGCCTTTTCTGTTTCTGTAGGTCTTTTGCTGCATGGAATTTTCTCACTTATAAAGGAAAAGGTGGCAAGAATAACATCTGGCGTAATAATGGCACTTTTAGGCCTGCTTTATGCCACCCAAATTATTTATCACAGCGTTTTTAACAACTTTCTTATTGTCTATTCTCTCAAGGTTGGCGGTGCCGACCAAATAATAGAAGACGGTATTTTGGTAAACACCTTAAAGGCTATCCTTGGCGGTGTTCCGGCAATACTTCTTTTGGCTATTCCCTCGGTGGTGATTTTCACACCGTTATATCGTTTTTTATCTGCAAAGAACTTATCGACAATAAAAGGCGTCTTATATATGACGGCATCGTTGGCCGTTTACGGTTTAGCCGTTCTTTCGGTATCTCTTATACCATCCCTTTCTATAATGCAGTCGGGCCTTTTCGACACCAATATGTCAATGAACCGTTTTGGGCTGATTCATACCGAGGCGCTTGATATAGGGTACAATATTTTAGGTATAGAACAAGAACTTGACCTTGAAAATGAAAAACCAAGTAATATACCGGAGGATACCCCCACGGATGTTCCGGAAGCGCAACCCGTAGTATATACACCTAACATACTTAACATAGACTTTGAGGCTTTAAAACAGACCGAAACGGACAAGACCTTAAGGCTTATGAATGAATATTTTGGCAATAAAGAGCCTACTTATAAGAATGAATATACAGGAATGTACCAGGGCTATAATCTTATTATGATTGTGGCAGAGGGCTTTTCACCCTACGCAATACATCCAGAGCTTACGCCAACCCTTTATAAAATGCAGCAGGAAGGCTTCCGGTTTGAAAATTTTTATACGCCTATATGGGGCGTATCAACCTCAGACGGCGAATACACTGTATGCACCGGGCTTATCCCAAAGTCAGGTGTTTGGAGCTTTTATCGCTCCTCTAAAAATTATATGCCTTTCTGTCTTGGCAATATATTTAAAACTGCAGGCGTAAAAACCACCTATGCTTATCATAACAATACGGCATCCTACTACCACCGCGACCTATCTCACCCCAATATGGGCTATAATTATAAGGGTATGGGTACGGGTGTAGAAAAATATGTTAAAAAGGTTTGGCCTCAGTCAGATTTGCAGATGGTTTCGGGCTCAATTGATGAATATCTTAAAACAGATGAACCATTCCATGCATATTATATGACGGTCAGCGGGCACCTTGAGTACACAAAAATCGGCAATTCTATGGCAAACAAGAATTGGTCAAAGGTGCAAGACCTTGATGTTTCTCATAACCTTAAGGCGTATTATGCTTGCAATATAGAACTTGATTTAGCAATGGAGGAATTGCTTCGTCGTCTTAGTGAGGCGGGAGTTGCCGAAAAAACTGTAATTGCTATCACCCCCGACCACTATCCTTACGGGCTCGAGCAGGATGAGGGTGAAAAATATGCCGTATGGGAAGAAATGCTCGGCCACAAGGTTGAAACCCAGTTTGAACTGTATGAAAGCTGCTTCCTTCTTTACTGTCAGGGAACTAAAGAGCCGCCAAAGGTTCAAAAATATTGCTATTCGGTAGATATTTTGCCAACCATTTTAAATCTATTCGGCTTTGATTATGATTCAAGACTTCTTATAGGTAGCGATATTTTCTCGGCCGCAGAGGACCTTGTAATTTTTAACAGCCGTTCCTTTATAACCGATAAAGGAAGATACAATGCAAAGACAAAAGAGTTTACGCCAAACAGCGACACCGTATTTTCAAGTGAAACTGAAATGAAAGAGTATGTAGCTCAAATGCAGGCGGTTGTTAACAACAAATTTAAAATGTCAACACAAATTCTGGAAAAGGATTATTACAGATATTTATTTGGAAAGGATAAATAGAATGAAAGTTGAAACTAAAACCTTAGCAAAAATAGGGCTTGCGGTTTTTCTGACCTATCTGTGCATATATTATTGGCCTGGTATTTCGGGAATGCTTGTTACCGTTTTAACGGCACTTGTACCTCTTATTATTGGGTGCGGCATTGCATACATAGTTAATTTGGTAATGAGTCTTTATGAAAAAGTGTATTTTCCCAAAAGCCAAAAAGCAATAGTTCAAAAAAGCAGAAGAATAGTTTGCTTGCTTGCTGCAATAGTTAGTCTTCTTGCCGTAATAACGCTAATTATTATTATTGTTATTCCGCAACTCTCTTCTTGTGTAAGCCTTTTGTTTACAAAAATACCCGAGGCCTTGAGAATGGCTGTTGCCGAAATAGATGCTCTTGAAATTCTTCCTGAAAATATAATGAGCACCCTTCTTTCTATAGATTGGAATACTATCATTAACGAGGTTTTAAGTAAAATCACAACAGGTATTACTAATATCGTTGGAATTGTTGTACAGGTAGTTTCTTCGGTAGTTGGCGGTTTCTTAACAGCATTTTTAAGCATTATCTTCTCGGTTTATCTGCTCTACTCTAAGGAACAACTCGGCCATCAGGCAAAGTGTGCCATAAAAAAGGTTGTAAAGCCTAATGTTTATGAGAAGTTCGAATATATACTGGGACTTACCAACAAAACCTTCCGCGGATATATTATTGGCCAGTGTACCGAAGCGGCAATTCTTGGTATTCTTTGCGGGCTTGGTATGTGGGTACTACAAATGCCCTATGCAGCAATGATAAGTGCACTTATTGCGTTTACATCCCTTGTTCCAATAGCAGGTCCGTATATTGGCGGCGCTATTGCGGCATTTATGATATTTACCGTATCTCCCATTCAGGCGTTAATATTTATTGTGTTTATCGTAGTTCTTCAGCAGATTGAAGGCAATCTTATCTATCCCAAGGTTGTAGGCACTTCGGTTGGGCTGCCCGCTATTTGGGTGCTTGTTGCAATTACCGTTGGCGGAGGACTTATGGGAGTTGTTGGTATGCTTCTTGGCGTTCCGATAGCGGCGGTAATCTATAAAATTTTAAAGGCAAAATTCAGCGAGGTAAAAGAATAAGTATAAAAAAGAGTCACCGTTTGCAAACGGTGACTCTTTAATTTTATCTTTCGCTTCCTATATAGAAGATTGCAAGTGTGCCGGGACCCGAGTGGGAGGAGATTACCTGGTCAACATAGTTAATGGTAACACTCCTTACGCCAAATTTCTCTTTAATTTTAGCGGCGGCAGCTTCAGCTTCCTCTATACAGTCGCCGTGTACCATAAAGATATCTTGGCCTTTAAGGTCTACGCCCGTTTCGCCCATACGGCTTATAAGGGCATCGATAGATTTTGCGCGGCCTCTTATAGTTCCTGTGCTTACAAGCTTTCCTTCGTTATCTACATGTAGCAGAGGTTTAATATTCAGTATGGTTCCAACCACAGCAACCGCACCGGACAGACGGCCGCCTCTTTTAAGGAAGAAAAGGTCATCAACAGTAAAAAGTGCAACAAAATTTAATTTGTTCTCTTCTAGCCAGGCGGCGGTTTCTGTAAGGGATAGCCCCTCGTTTCTTTTATCTACCGCATACTTAACCATAAGTCCCTGACCCATACTTGCCTGAAGTGTATCAACAACAATAATTTTACGCTCGGGATAATTATCGCTAATGTCACTCGCACAGTTTTTTGCCACTTGATAGGAGCCCGAAAGGGCAGAGGAGAAGGCAAGGTACAGAACATCGTTACCCTTATCAAGTTCTTCTTTAAGGGCGTTTTCAACACGCTCATAACTTACAAGGGAAGTCTTAATGTGTACCTTGGAACGAAGAAGCTCATAGTATGCTTTATAATCAAACTCTTCACCCTCAATATATCCAAGGTGTTCGGTGTCTCCAATAGAGTAGGTAAGAGGAACTACTTTAATATTATAATTTTTAATTTGCTCGTTTGTTAGGTTGGAGCAAGAATCTGTAATAATTGAAAAAGACATTTCACAAACTCCTTTATCTCGTTTTCAAAACTATTATACTTGGTTTACATCATAAAGTCAAGGGGTTTTTTTCTCAATTTGTTGTTGAAAAATCTGGTGCAGTGTGGTACAATATAAAAAAATCAACAGAAAGGGGAGGCTTATGGAGAGAAAGGAAGTAATGCGTGAGTTCGAGCAAACCGTTAAAGATTTCCATCTGCCCAGGACGTCCGAACTGCCGGAACTCGATTTTTATATGGACCAGGTTATTTCTATTATGGAAAAAAATCTGTACCTGCTGTCTGTTGACCAAAACTTAAAATTCATAACCCCCGCAATGATAAATAACTATGTAAAGCTTGGAATAATCCCCCCTCCCAAAAAGAAGAGATATTGCAAGGAACATATCTGCTATCTCTTTATTATAACCACCTTAAAGTCGGTTATTCCTATTCCCGCTATTAGTCAAATGATAAAAACCCAAACTCAAAACCGCTCGGTATATGAGCTTTATGATATTTTCTGTGAAGCTTATGAAAATATGCTTAGAGGTGCGGTTGCAACAGCAAGGGAAATAATCCAGGACAACAGTGAAAGCCTAGAGGATGCTATATCTAAGTTGTCATTATTTATGGCAATAAACGCCGGTACTACACAGCTTATTTCGGGCAACGGCATTAAACTTCTAGGTGAGGATAAAACCGAGACAGAATCAGAGAAAAATACAAAAAATTAAACCAAGAGAGGTGTCGATGAACTCGGCATCTCTTTTTCATAGTTTGACATAATATTACATAGGTGATATAATTAGAAAGTTAAATATAATTGAGGGGAGCGTGAAAATTATGGTGCGTCAGCCAATAGGCAAGGGGCTTTTTATAAATGTCTCTAAAAACCATACCTTTGGCACCGATGCAGTACTGCTTGCCGATTTTGCAGGGGTAAAAAAGGTTAAAAGTCACTGCGATTTAGGGGCAGGCTGTGGCATAATTTCTATGCTTCTTCTTAAAAACGGAATTACGCAAAAATCCTTCGGTGTAGAAATTAGTGAGGAAGCGGTAGCACTTGCAAATCGTACGGCAGAGGAATTTGCAAAGGATACCTTTTTCCCTTTACACGCCGACCTTTGTAACCTTCGGGGTATTTTACCATACGGCGAATTTGAGCTTGTTACATGCAATCCGCCCTATAAAGCAGAAGGGGCAGGAATTTTAAGTTCCTCGGATAAAGATGTTGTCGCAAGGCATGAAACTATGTGCACCCTTGAGGATGTAATATCGTCGGCCAGTCATCTGCTTCGCTCCTCTGGCAGACTTTGTGTTTGTCAGCGTCCCGAAAGACTGGCCGATATAATCTGCCTTATGCGAAAGTATAAACTTGAGGTTAAAAGAATTCGTTTGGTCTGCAAAAAGTGCGGTGAGGAGCCTTGGCTTGTACTGGTTGAGGGCAGAAGAGATGCAAAAAGCGGGGTTAGAATTTTGCCGCCCCTTTTTGTTTATGATGAAAACCTAAACTTAAGTGACGAAATGATTAAAATTTACGGAGACTATAAGGAGGGATACCTTTAATGGCGGGAAAACTTTATGTTGTAGGAACACCCATAGGCAACCTGTCTGATTTTTCTCCGCGTGCCGTAGATACTCTACAAAAAGTAGATTTTATTGCGGCAGAGGATACTCGTGTTACGGTAAAACTTCTTAACCATTTTGGTATCAATAAGCAAATGCTTGCCTATTATGAACATAATAAAAAAGAGCGTGGCGGAGAGGTAATTTCAAGGCTACTGGCAGGAGAGAACTGTGCCCTTGTGTCAGATGCTGGCATGCCCGCCATTTCGGACCCGGGTGAAGACCTTGTCAGACTTTGTTATGAATACGGTATAGAGGTAGAATCTGTGCCCGGTCCAAGTGCCCTTATAACCGCTCTTGCAATTTCGGGTATGAAGAGTGGCAGATTCTGTTTTGAGGGCTTTTTAAGTGTTAATAAGCCAAGCAGAAAAGCTCATCTTAGCGAGGTTAAAAAAGAGAAAAGAACAATGATTTTTTACGAGGCACCCCACAAACTTCCCGCAACCTTGAAGGATATGCTTGAAGCCTTTGGAGACCGTAAAATTGCAATTATAAGAGAGCTTACCAAGCTTCATGAGGAGGTAGTGCATACAACTTTGAGTGAGGCGGCAAGTATGTATGATGATGAGCATAAGCCGAGAGGTGAATATGTGCTTATAATTGAAGGATATGATGATTCTGCGGATAGTCAGTATTCATTTGAGGATGCCGTTGAACTTGCAAAACAGTATGTAAAAGAAGGAAATTCGGCATCATTTGCTGCAAAAATGGCGGCAAATGATACAGGTTTTAAAAAAGGAGACCTTTATAAACAGCTTTTACTGTGAAATATTTACAAACTTTAAAATCCTCTTTAATTTACAGTCGAATTATGGTACAATATGTTAGATAAGTTCGACTCTCGCCAACTTAAAGTAAAAAGAAAGGGAATGCTTAATGAGTAGTGATAATAGAAGAGTAAATCACGATAAGCCCATACATACAAGAACAAGGGCTAAAAAGGGCGGCTTCTTTTATAAGTTGAAAACAGGCTTTCTTTCAATGTCTGTTTTAAAAAGAACCGTTGTTATATCACTTATTGCGGTCATTTTAGCACTTGTTATAGCTATTAGTTGGGTTATTGGAATGATAGCCGGCTTTAAACAGGATTACAATCACCAAGAGGTTGATGACCCTGAAATTCAGGAAATCCAGCCTATTGACGACCAAATAATTAACATAGCACTTTTTGGAATAGATTCAAGAAAACAGAATTTCAGTGGTTTATCCGATTCCATAATGGTGCTTTCTATAAATACGGGAACGGGCGACATTAAACTTTTCTCTATAATGAGAGATACGCTTGTTAAAATGCCCGACTACAAAGGAAAAAGTTACAAGCCTAATAAAATAAATTCGGCTTATTCCCGTGGCGGTGCATCCTATGCAATAAAAACCATTAATGAAAACTTTGGCCTTGATATTAAGGAATATGCAACCGTTAACTTCTTCGGTATGGCAGAAATAATAGATGCTGTTGGCGGAGTTGAAATTGAGGTTTTAGAGCGAGAAATCAATGCTAAAAACGGCTTGAACGCTAACATCAAAGAACAGGCAAACAAGCTTGGCATTAAAAACCCTAAATATGTAGAAAAGGCCGGCAAACAACTTCTTACAGGTATTCAGGCTGTTGCATGGGCGAGAATTCGTTCGGTATCAACAGGCGAGGGAACTGCAAACGACTATGGCAGAACCGACAGACAGCGAGTGGTTATGGAGCAACTGCTTAACAAAGTGCTCTCAATTGAGATTTCTAAGTATCCGGGTCTTATAAAGGCAATTCTTCCTAATATGCAAACATCTCTAAGCTTTAGCGAAGCGGTTTCACTTGCAACCCACGTGCTTGGCAAAAAGGTTAATTTTGAACAGACCCGTGTACCCCAGGCAAAATATGTTATTAATGATAACTTCTATGTTTCATATGCAGGCTCCAGCGTTTATTATGACCTGGGCTATGCATCCAAGCTTATTCACGCCATGATTTATGACGGAATATCTCAGGATGAATATATGAATACAAACGGAATAGAAAAAAATAAGTGGTATACAGGTTCTTCGGGCTCTTCAAGCAGTTCAAATAAGAACGATAAGGATGAGGAGAAAGAGGATACAAACAATACTCCGGAGAATTCCGATACTCCAAATCAGGATAATACGGGTGACGGTGAAACACCTGACCAAACCACCCCTGAAAATCCCGACCAAAACACCCCCGAAAATTCCGACCAAAACACCACTCCCAATGAAAATGAAAATCAGGGAGACGGTGGCGAACAAAACGGCGGCGGGGAAGAAGACAATGGTGGCTCTTCTACCGAGACCGAAACTCCCAATGACACAGAAACTTCCACAACATAAAATTAAAAGCTCATACCTGATTAAAGGTATGAGCTTTATTTATTCTATATTACTTATTTTAAACTGTGCTATAAACTGGGTTGCACATCTGCCCGAATATCCTCCGTGTGCCGCAGCCCATTCTCTTGCCTTGGCAATAAGTGTATTACGCTCGACACATATTCCCGATTTTTCTGCAAGATATAAAACAATATCAAAGTATTCTGATTGCATAGGCTTGGGGTAAAAAATTGACAGTCCAAAGCGGTCGGACAAAGATATTTTTTCTTGGATAGATTCATTTCTGTGAATATCATCGGCACCCTCCCGCTCACTAAAGGTCTCTTTAATTAAATGCCTGCGGTTAGAGGTTGCATAAATAAGTACATTTTCCGGTTTTTCTTCAAGTCCGCCCTCAATAGCTGCTTTAAGATATTTATACTCTGTCTCAAAATCCTCAAAGGAAAGGTCATCCATATAAAGAATGAAACGATAGTTTCTGCCCTTTAGGATTTCTGTCAGCTTGCCTAAATGCATAAATTGGTGCTTCGCTATTTGAATCATTCTAACACCCTTATCGAAAAATTCATTAAGGGTAGCCTTGATAGCTGTAGACTTTCCTGTGCCACTATCACCGTAAAGCAGTACATTGTTGGCAGAGTTGCCGTTAGCAAATGCGGCAGTGTTGCGTAGCAGCTTCTGCTTTTGGCTTTCATATCCGTAAATATCGTTAAAAGACACATTCCTTAAATGAGAAACAGGAACAATCTTTCCGTCGTCCTGCATATAAAAAGCCTTGTTAATGCAAAATGAGCCGACACCATAGGTCTTATAGAACTCTTTTACACAGTGAAAGAAGCCTTCAAGGTCATTAAAGTTATTAAGATTGGATGATAATTTTTCTATCATACCGCCAATACGCTTTTCCTCGTTTGATAGGTTTTTGCGTGTTGGTATGTAGTTTGAAAACTCTTTGTGGTCTTCAAAGAAAATCTGGCGAAGTGCATCAATGTCTTTTTTTGCAAAAGCCTCGGCTGTTCCGGTCCCTTCGCTTCTCTCAAGGGATAGCGAAAAGGGGTTTTCGTCTGTCATAATAATATATGCAATAATGGCTTTAACAACATCGCCCTTTATGGCATACTTTTCGGCAAAAGTAATTTTTTCAAAGTCACTGCAGTCGGGCTTCAAGACCTCGCTGTTTTTAAGATATAAAATCATTTTGTTCACCCATTTTAAAAACGGTATTCTTTTCCGTCCTTAATATAAATTCTTGGAACTCGTTTTGAAAGCCCGCAAACAACCTCGTAGTTTATGGTATCTGCATTCTTTGCAAACTCTTCAACCGGCAGACCATCGCCAAAGAGTGTAACTATGTCGCCTTCTTTAACATCGTTAATATCGGTTACATCTACACAAAACTGGTCCATACAAATTCGGCCCACAATGTTTGCATACTGTCCGTTTATAAGCACTCTGCCTCTGTTCGATAAAAGCCTTAAAACGCCGTCGGCATAGCCTGCCGTAATGGTTGCAACCTTGGTTTCTTTTTGCGCGGTGTGGGTTCTTCCGTAGCTCACCGTTTCACCTGCAAATACAGTTTTTACTTGTGATACAACCGATTTGAAGGACATAACGGGCAAAAACTGTTTGTCAAAATCAATGTCCTCGCTTGGTGTAAGTCCAAAGAGTATAATACCGGGTCGCACAGCGTCAAGATGCATGTTGCTAAAGTTTAAAAATGCTGCCGAATTACAGCAATGCTTTACTTTAAAGTTAAACCCACTCTCTTCAAGATACTTGGTTGCAGACAGAAAACGCTCATACTGATTTTTTGTGTAATCCTTGTCGGTGTCGGCAACGGGGAAGTGGGTAAAAACCCCCTCAAAAGCAAGGTTTTTAAATTTTAACAGTTCTCTTGTAGTGGCAAGTTCTTTAAAACCACCGTCTCTAAAATCAAAACCTATTCTGCCCATACCCGTATCAAGTTTTATATGTGTTTTCACAACAACGCCGTTTTCTGACGCGTTGTTGTTTAATTTTTCGGCAAACTCATAAGAATAAACCGTTTGAATAAGGTCGTATTGGTATAGTTCTTTAGCGTGGGTCGGCGGGGTATAGCCGAGAATGAGTATAGGCTTTTTTATATTAAGAGACCTAAGCTCTTTTGCTTCTTCAAGGTTGGAAACTGCAAAACAATCGGTGCCGGCAGCATCTAGTGCAGGGGCAACAATATCTACCGAATGACCATAAGCGTTTGCCTTTACAACACTGAATATTTTAGCGTCGGTCATAGACTTTATAAGCTTAAAATTATGTACAAGGGCGTCAAGATTTATCTCGGCCCAGGTTCTGTGTAGGTAGTTCATAAACCTTCCTCACTTCTTTTTAAAATGCTTAGTGCTTTGTAAGACAAGGGGATAGCAACAATGCTAAGTAGTCCCCAAAGCACCGAAAAAAGCAGGCAAATCTGCCCAAAAAGATTAATTGGTATATGGCTGTAATCCCAAACATTAAAGCCAAGCACCAAATTAAATATCACACCAAAAACAAGCTCAATTACAGTAACGGTAAGGCTTCCTAAAATGCACTTATAGAGCAGCGGTAAGCCCTTAAACTTCTCAGCAATTAATGAGAAGATTACAAATACAATTCCGCCCGCAATCATCATTGTCCAGTGGGAATTGCCACGCCATAAAACCTCTAAAAGTCCGTAGGCAAATGCTCCCAGTCCAAATAAAACAATATAATTTTTCAAAATAATCACCCAAGGATTATTTTGTGAAGAAATCTTAAAAATATTACCTTCTTCGTCTACTTAGAAGTAAAAGTCTAAGCAGTTGTGCAAGGGACATAACAACTGCCGCAATATAGGTCATAGCGGCGGCAGTAAGCACCTTTTTTGCACCCCTTGCCTCATCATCTGAAAGCAATGCCTGACCCCTAATGGTTTCCATAGCGCGCCTTGAAGCATTAAGCTCAACGGGCAGGGTCAAAATTTGAAAAAGGGTAGATAGCGAAAAAAGTGCAATACCAACATAAATTAGTATATCGTTTGCAAAAAGAATACCGAGCAAAATGGTGATAAACGAAAATTTAGAGCCAAAATTCACCACAGGTAAAATTGAGTTGCGTATTTTTATGGGTGCATACTGCTCGGCATATTGAACCGCGTGGCCTGCCTCGTGTGCGGCAACGCCTACCGCCGCAACCGATGTTGAATCATAAACCGAATCAGACAGTCTAATAACATTGGTTCTCGGGTCGAAATGATCGGTTAAATTACCGTTTACACGCTCAACCTTAACGTTTGTAACCCCGTGTGTTAAAAGAACCTTTTCAGCAGCCTTGGCACCGCTAAGGCCGGACATATTTATGGTTTTGGAATATTTTGAAAAGGTCGAACTTACCTTAATTTGTGCAAACAAAGATATGATAAATGCCGGTAAAATTAAGATAATATAATAAATGTCAAATCCATAGTAATAATAGTGCGGAATTGTTATCACCCCAAAGTATTTCTACTATTATTTTTCAAAAATTATCTTGTCTTATACATTGAAACGGAAAAGAACAATATCTCCGTCCTTCATAACATATTCCTTGCCCTCGCTTCGAACAAGACCTTTTTCTTTAGCGGTTACCATAGAGCCGCCGCAGTCCATAAAATCTGCAAAAGCAATAACCTCGGCTCTAATAAATCCACGTTCAAAATCGGTGTGGATTTTACCTGCCGCCTGCGGAGCCTTTGTTCCGTCTGTTATAGTCCAAGCACGTACCTCGGGCTTGCCGGCTGTAAGATATGATATAAGACCTAAAAGTGAATAGCACTTTTGAATCATGCGGTCAAGACCCGAACGCTCAAGTCCAAGTTCTTCAAGGAAAAGCACCTTTTCGTCATCGTCAAGACCCGAAATTTCGGCTTCAAGAGCCGCACAAATAGGAAGAATTTCGGCCTTTTCCTTTTCGGCAATAGTCCTTACAGTGCCAAAGTGGGCGTTACCGTCAATGTTAGCAAAATCTTCCTCACTCATGTTGCAAGCGTAGATTACAGGTTTGGCCGATAAAAGAGATGTAGTATTTAAAATCTCAAGCTCTGCCTCGTCAAGTATTTCTACACTGCGTGCAGGCAGACCTTCTTCAAGATGAGCAATAAGCCTTTTAAGAAAATCAACCTCAAGTTGAAAGGATTTATCACCTTTAAGAGCTTTTGTTGCCTTATCAAGACGGCGTGTGGCAATCTCAATATCCGAGAAAATTAGCTCAAGATTAATGGTTTCAATATCGCGGGCAGGGTCAACCGAGCCTTCAACATGTATAATATCGTCACTTTCAAAACAACGTACTACGTGAACAATCGCGTCAACCTCACGAATGTTTGAGAGAAACTTGTTTCCAAGGCCCTCACCCTTAGAGGCACCCTTAACAAGACCTGCAATATCAACAAATTCAATAACGGCAGGCGTAAACTTGTCGGGGTTGTAAATTTCAGCAAGTTTTTCAAGTCTCTCATCGGGAACACTTACCATTCCAACATTGGGCTCAATGGTACAAAAGGGGTAGTTTGCCGACTGTGCCCCTGCGTTAGTAATTGCATTAAACAAAGTTGATTTTCCAACATTTGGAAGACCGACCATACCAAGTTTCATAAGTAATAACATCCTTTAAATATAAAATTACACCTAACATTATATAATTAATTCACTATATAATCAAGAAAAATAAAAAAAATCTTTTAAATTACGTAATTATAATATATAATATAGTAAAATACGATAAAAGGCGGGATTTTTATGGTAACAGATTATAGTTTAGAACTTTCGCGTATTATAAAAGAGTTTTCGCTCGAAGCTTTGTATATGCCGGGTAATGCAGAGGAAATTTTAATTTCAAATAACGATGTTAATCGTCCGGGGCTTCAGTTTGGCGGTTACTATAAATATTTTGATAATACACGTATTCAAATTGTAGGCAAGTTAGAAGAAAGCTTCCTTAAGACCTTCCAAACCGAAAAATACAATGAGCTTACAGATGACTTCTTCTCAAAAAAGCCTGCAGCTGTAATCATTTCACGTAACCTTGAACTTGAGGGCTTTAAGGAAGCAGCTGAAAAATATGGCGTACCGCTGCTTAGAACATCAGACAGCACCTCTGAATTTATGGCAGCACTTATTGCCTTTTTAAATCTTAGCCTTGCTCCAAGAATTACCCGTCATGGTGTTTTGGTTGAGGTTTATGGCGAGGGTATACTTATTTTAGGCGAAAGCGGTGTTGGTAAAAGTGAAACGGCTATAGAGCTTGTAAAACGCGGCCACCGTCTTATTGCAGATGATGCGGTGGAAATTCGCAAGGTTTCAAACAAATCACTTGTGGGCACATCACCAAGCAATATCCGTCACTTTATAGAGCTTCGCGGCATAGGAATAATTAACGTTAGCCGAATTTTTGGTGTGGGCGCTGTTAAGCTTACCGAAAAGATTGATTTTATTATCAATATCGAGCCGTGGGACAATGAAAAGATTTACGACCGTATGGGTCTCGAAGAACAAACCACCGAAATTTTAGGGCTGGAAATTCCTTCAATTACTATACCGGTAAAGCCGGGTAGAAACCTTGCGGTTATTATTGAGGTTGCCGCAATGAATACCAGACAGAAAAAGCTTGGCTACAATGCGGCGGCAGACCTGCTTTCCCGCCTTGGAATGACAGCGGATGCAGAGGAGATTAAAAACTCTGAAATAGAAGCATTTTAATTGTTAGAAGAGGAGAAAATTATGTATCGTTTAGGAATTGATTTAGGCGGAACAAATATTGCAGTTGCAGTAGTTGATGAAGAATACAAAATCGTTGGCAGAGCAAAGGTTAAAACCGAAGCTCATCGTCCTGCCGAACAAATTTGTGACTCTATAGCTTTTGCTGCAAAAGAAGCGGTAAAAGCGGCAAATCTTACTATTGATGATATTGCCTCTGCCGGTATCGGCACTCCCGGCTCGGTTATTCCAAGCGAGGGAATAGTTACCTATGCCAACAATTTTACAGGCTTTAACAATTTGCCCCTTTGTGCAATGTTAAAGGAGCGACTGGGTATTGATATTTATATTGACAATGATGCTAACGCTGCTGCATATGGTGAGTATCTTGCGGGTGCAGGCGTTGGCACAAAAGACTTTATTGCCGTAACCCTCGGCACAGGTGTTGGCGGAGGAATAATCGTTGATGGCAAAATGCTTCTGGGCTGCAATTTCGCGGGCGGAGAGCTTGGCCACATCGTTTTACACATGGACGGAGAGCCTTGTACCTGCGGAAGACGTGGTTGTTTTGAGGCTTATGCTTCGGCTACGGCACTTATTCGCCAAACAGAGCGTGCAATGGCCGAAAATAAAGATTCTATTATGTGGAAACTTGTAGAAAAGTCGGGCGGCAAGGTAAGCGGAAGAACCGCGTGGGACGGCATGAGAAAAGGCGATAAGGCGGCAACCGAAGTTGTTGACAATTATTGCCGTTACCTCGCAGAAGGCGTATGTAATATTATGAACATATTCCAGCCAGACCTTCTATGTATTGGCGGCGGTATATCTGCAGAGAAAGATAATCTCATAGTGCCGGTAAATAAAATTGTAAGAGAAAACATATATACAAAGAACACCGAAACAAAGGACCGCATTTGTGTTGCTAAACTTGGAAACGATGCAGGTATAATCGGTGCCGCATTCCTCGATAAACTTTACAAATAACTTTTAAGGAGTCAGTATGAATACAGACTGTCTTGTAGTTTTAGCCGAAAAATTAAATATTAAATATAGCGTAAACGAGTCTATGGCTCTTCATACCTCCTTTAAAATCGGCGGTAAAGCCGACCTAATGCTTTACCCGGAAACCGAAGAACAGCTATGTGAAATATTAAGCCTTTCTAATAATGAGAATATTCCTACCTTTATTCTTGGCAAGGGCTCAAACCTCCTTGTTTCAGACAAGGGTATAGAGGGTGCAGTTATATCGACTCTTGCTATGCAGAAGATTACACTTATTGGCGATACCGAAATAAAAGCAGAGGCGGGGGCGTCGCTTGCCAATCTTTGCAGAGTGGCAAGGGATAATTCTCTAACAGGGTTGGAGTTTGCTTATGGAATCCCCGGTACAGTGGGTGGAGCACTTTTTATGAATGCAGGTGCATACGGCGGTGATATGAGTATGGTGGTTAAAAGTGCCTCAAGCATTACAAGGGATATAAATATAATTAACCGTAGCATAGATGAGATGTCGCTTGGCTACAGAAAAAGCATTTATGACCAAAACAGTGAAATAATAACCTCGGTTACTTTTTCGCTTAAAAAGGGAGAAAAGTCTCAGATAAGCGAGGGTATGGAAACCTTTATGCAAAAGCGTAAAAAGTCTCAGCCGCTGGAGTATCCTTCGGCGGGAAGCACATTTAAACGCCCTGAGGGTTATTACGCCGCAGCCCTTATAGATGAGTGTGAGCTAAAGGGTACAGCAGTAGGCGGCGCCGAGGTAAGCACAAAACACGCAGGTTTTGTTATAAATAAAGATAACGCAACCTGCAATGATGTGCTTTCGCTTATTGAGAAAATTAAAAAAACAGTAAAGGAAAAACGCGGTGTTAACTTAGACACCGAGGTAATTCACATAGGAAGATAAATTATGTCCTTTTCAAGTGATGTTAAAAATGAGCTCTGTGGGGTAAGAACCGATACGGCGGCAAATTGTGCCGAAGCACATGGAATGCTACTGCTTAGTCGATGTTTTTCCTTTGAGAAAATCCTTTTTCAAACAGGTGTTTTTGCTGTGGCAGAACGTTTTTGCACCCTGCTTAGGCAAAGCTTCGATATTATAGCCTTTGTGAAAACAGGCGGAGATAAAAGACCTGTTTATACCGTAGAGGTTTATTCAGATGCCGACAGAAAAAGAATTCTAAATAAACTGTCATATAAAAACACAAATCCACTTGTTGTTGATTTTGATAAAATTAGAGCAAGCGGACACATAAAGGAATTTATCCGCGGTGCCTTTTTGGCGGGCGGCAGTGTTAGTGACCCCGAAAAAGAATATAGAGCCGAATTCTCCTTTAAACAAAACGATGTTGCGGCAGATTTTCTTGGAATCTTAGATTCAAAGGGCTTTGATTTCACAATGACCTACCGTGCAAATAAATTTCTTGTTTATACCAAAAACAGCACAACTATAGAAGAATTACTTACATACCTCGGTGCAGGAAATGAAACCTTAAACCTCATTGGTGTTAAGGTTTATAAAAGCATTAGAAACCGCAGTAACAGACAAAATAATTTTGAAACTGCGAATATACTTAAAACCGCAAATGCCGCATACCTTCAAACCGAAGCAATAAAAAAACTTAAAGCAGCAGGAAAACTTGCAACACTGCCCGAAGAGCTGCTTGAAGCGGCAGAACTTAGAATTCACAACCCTGATATGTCGTTAGCTTCTCTTTGCAAGCTCTCGGCAGCAAGACTTACCCGTTCTGGGCTTAATCATCGTTTGCAAAAACTTATAGAAATGGCGGAAGAGTTATGAGCTTTGCCCACCTCCATCTTCATACCGAATACAGTCTCTTAGACGGTGCATGCCGAATAGGAGAACTTTGTCGTGCCGCAAAGGAGATAGGACAAACAGCCGTTGCAATAACCGACCACGGCGTTATGTACGGCGCTGTTGATTTTTATAAGGCGGCAAAAAAAGAGGGCATAAAGCCAATAATCGGTTGCGAGGTCTATGTTGCACCAGGTAGCCGTTTTGATAGGGAAAAAAATGGCAAATATCATCATTTAGTACTACTTTGTGAAAATGAGGTGGGCTATAAAAACCTTATAAAAATGGTGTCGCTCTCTTTTACAGAGGGCTTTTATTCCAAGCCTCGTGTGGACAAGCAACTGCTTAAAGAATATCATGAGGGGCTTATTGCAACCTCGGCCTGCCTTGCAGGTGAAATTTCCTCTGCACTCTTAAAAAGTGACTACAACGAAGCAAAGAATGCTGCTATCTGGTATAAAAATGTTTTTGGTGAGGATAACTTCTATCTTGAACTTCAGGACCACGGCATGACCGAGCAAAAACAGATTAACCCATTTATTAAGCAGATAGCAAAGGAAACAGGTATAGGGCTTGTTGCGACAAACGACGTTCACTATACCACTAAAGAAGATGCTAAAATGCAGAAGGTGTTAATCTGCGTTCAAACGGCAAAAAAATTAAATGAGGAAAATCCGTTAACCTTCCCAACAGATGAATTTTACCTTAAAAGCGAAGAGGAAATGCTATCCATTTTTGCCGATATTCCCGAGGCGATTGAGAATACTGCAAAAATTGCCGAAAGGTGCAATTTCGACTTTGAATTCGGTAAAATCAAGCTCCCCGTATTCGATATAGGCGAGCGTGACCACTTTGAATTTTTTAGGGAAAAATGCTATAAGGGACTTTATAATAAGTTTGGCGAAAACCCACCCAAAGAATATGTTGAGCGACTTGAATTTGAACTGAATACCATAAACCGAATGGGATATGTTGACTACTTCCTAATAGTTCAGGACTTTGTAAATTATGCAAAAGACCACGATATACCGGTAGGTCCCGGCAGAGGCTCGGGTGCAGGAAGTCTTGCGGCATACTGTGTTGGTATAACGGGTATAGATTCAATTAAGTACAATCTCTTTTTTGAGCGTTTCTTAAACCCTGAGCGAGTTTCCATGCCCGATTTTGACATTGATTTTTGCTATGTAAACAGACAAAAGGTAATAGATTACGTAATTTCAAAATATGGTGCCGATAGGGTTAGCCAGATTGTAACCTTTGGTACAATGAAGGCAAGGGCGGCTGTAAGAGATGTCGGCAGGGTTATGGATTTACCCTACGCCCTTTGCGACAAGGTTGCAAAACTTATTCCCCGTACTTTAGGAGTTACAATTAAACAGGCACTTAAGGAGTCACCCGAACTCAAACTCCTTTACGATACCGAGAGCGAAATAAAAGAATTGCTTGATATGGCAAAAAGGGTAGAGGGAATGCCCAGAAATGCATCCACCCACGCCGCAGGTGTCGTAATTTCCGACCGCGCAGTAGCCGAATATGTGCCCTTGGCTGTAAACGACGAAACAACGGTTACCCAGTACACAATGACGGCTCTTGATGAGTTGGGACTGCTTAAAATGGACTTCTTAGGGCTACGAAACCTTACCATTATTAGAGACACTGAGAATTATATAAGGCGAAAGAATCCATCATTCAAAATCGAAAATATTTCGCTTGATGATGTCGATACTTATAAAATGATGTCAGAGGGTTATACCGACGGTGTCTTCCAGTTTGAATCGGACGGAATGAAGAATGTGCTTCGTCAGTTCTGCCCTGAAAAAATTGAAGACCTTACGGCTATTTTATCTCTTTACAGACCGGGCCCTATGGACTCTATTCCTAAATATATTCATAACCGACATAATCCGCAGGATATATCCTATGCAACACCTCTTTTAAAGGATATACTTGATGTTACCTATGGTTGTATTGTTTATCAGGAACAGGTAATGCAAATCTTCCGCACCCTTGCGGGCTACTCGCTTGGCAGGGCAGATATCGTTCGTCGTGCAATGTCTAAAAAGAAGCACGACGTAATGGCAAAAGAGCGTGAAGCCTTTGTTTATGGACAAAAGGACGCAAACGGTAATACTATAATAAAGGGATGCGTAAACAATGGTGTAAGTGAGACGGATGCGCAGAAAATCTTCGATGAAATGTCGGCCTTCAGTTCATATGCATTTAATAAATCTCACGCTGCTGCATATTCCTTTGTTTCTTATCAAACGGCATACCTAAAGTGCCATTATCCCAAGGAATATATGTCTGCACTTATGACAAGTATGCAGGATGACACCGATAAGATTTCCTTTTACACAAGCGAGTGCAAACGTATGGGAATAAAGGTTTTACCGCCCCATATTAATGAAAGCCGTGAAAACTTCACCCCAACTGCAAACGGCATTCGTTTTGGTCTTTCTGCTATAAAAAATATTGGCGAAGGCTTTGTTTTAAATTTAATTAGAGAGCGTGAAAACGGAAACTTTACCTCCCTTTTCGATTTTTGCACAAGGGTTTCGGGAAGAGATTTCAATCGTCGTGCTTTAGAGGGACTTATTAAGAGTGGTGCACTCGACGGGTTGGAGCTTAACCGCAAAACTATGCTAAGGGGTGCCGACTCAGTGCTTTCCGCTGTAAGTGATAACCAAAAATACTATAGCGGCGGCCAGATGGACCTTTTCGGTGAAGAAGACGGAGCAGGGGACTTTGCTTTAGAAACTGTAGAGGAAATGCCCTATGATATGCTTCTTGCTTTAGAAAAAGAGGCAACCGGGCTGTATCTCAGCGGTCATCCTATGGAGGAATATTCTGCATACTGTAGGGCTATAAATTCGCCTACGGCACGCAGCATTCTAAACGGAAGCATAGAAGATGGAAAACGTGTTAAACTTGTTTTAATGTTAACCTCTGTTCGCACAAGGTCTATAAGAAATGACGGTATAATGGCTAACATTATAGCAGAAGATACAACAGGCAGCATTGGTATTACCGCTTTTAATAAGAGTGTTTTAGATGCCAAGCATCTGCTTGCCGAAGGGCAGATTTTAGAAATCACCGGCAGGGTTCAGGAAAGGGAAGATAGGCCCTTTGAAATAATGGCAGACCGGTTTGAAGTAGTACCTAAACATCTGCTTAAAAATCCGCCTAAAAAGACGGTGAAATCGGGGCTTTATTTAAGGGTGGCCTCTGCCCAGGGTGAACAAATGGAGCAAATAAAATCTATCCTTGCAGACTACAAGGGCGATAGTCCCGTATTTGTTGTAGAGGCATCTGGCATGCGGTTTGCAGCCCCCGAAAACCTCTGGGTAGATAACAACAAAAATCTTGTTTTACGCCTTATGGAAATTTTAGGCAAAGAAAATGTAAAATTTGTTGATTAATTTGTTTTTTTGTTGTATAATACCTTGAACAATCAGTTTAAACTTAATTTGGAGAGATAAAATATGAAAACTATAGCCGTATTAACAAGCGGTGGCGACGCACCGGGAATGAACGCTGCAATTCGTGCGGTTGTTCGTGCCGGAATTTCTATGGGAATGAATGTAAAAGGCATCCGCCGTGGATATGCAGGCCTTATTGAAGGTGACATAATTGATATGGATGCGCGTTCGGTATCCGATATAATTCATCGCGGAGGTACAATACTTTATACAGCGCGTTGTCCCGAGTTTAAAACACAGGAAGGTATAGATAAAGCAATAGCTACCTGTAAAAAACACGGAATAGAGGGAATAGTTGTAATTGGCGGTGACGGCTCTTTCAGAGGAGCCAGGGACTTGTCTCTTGGTGGAATACCTTGTGTTGGCGTTCCCGGAACAATCGACAATGATATTTCTTCCACCGAATATACAATAGGATACGATACCGCAATGAACACTGCTATGGAGCTTGCCGATAAGCTTCGCGACACAGCACAATCTCACGAGCGCTGCTCGGTTGTTGAGGTTATGGGAAGAAAAGCTGGTTATTTAGCTCTTCAGACAGGTATTGCTTGCGGTGCTATTTCAATTCTCGTACCCGAAGTGAAGTTTGATTTAGAGAAAGATGTAATTGAAAAAATCAAGGCGGTTCACAAAACTGGCAAAAAGCATTTTGTTGTAGTAGTTGCCGAAGGAGTTGGCGGAGTAGAAGAAATTGCCGCTAAAATTGAAGAGGAGACGGGCATAGAATCTCGTGCTACCATTCTCGGACATGTTCAGCGTGGAGGAATCCCCACTGTTCGCGACAGGGTTATGGCAAGCCAGTTCGGATATCATGCGGTAGAGCTCTTAAATCAGGGTATTGGCAACCGTGTGGTTACCTTTGTTGGAAATGAAGTTTCTGATAAGGATATCTATGAAGCCCTTGCCATGAAAAAAGAATTCAGCCTAGACAGATACAACATAGCAACTGCTATTTCTATTTAAAACAAAACTCGGATGCTTTTGCATCCGAGTTTTTTACTGTTTAAAAACGCCGTGCATTGCACGGCGTTTTATTTATTCTGATTTTCCTTCGTGTTTAGCAACAATGGCGTGAATCTTATCTGCTGGGTCTAAAAGTCCGCTTATAGAATTATCGCAGTTTATGGTATCAACAAGCAATGAAATATATTTGCACATATTAACGTTACAGTACCAATCTCTGCTTAACAGTTCAGGAGTGTTGTAAATTAAGTTAGTGGTGAAGATTTTATCAATCATTCCATTTTCGTAGTACTCATCGAATTTATCAAGTCCGTTTACGAAAAGACCAAAGGTCGAGAAGATAAAGATACGATTTGCACCCTTCTCCTTAAGTTTAGCGGCGATATCAAGCATAGATTCGCCCGAAGAAATCATATCGTCAACAAGGATAAGGTCCATTCCGGCAACATCCTTGCCAAGCCATTCGTGTGCGACAATTGGATTTCTTCCATCAACGATAGTTGAATAATCCCTTCTTTTGTAGAACATACCCAGGTCAAGACCTAAAACCGATGAATAGTAAATACAACGTCCCATTCCGCCCTCGTCGGGAGAAGCTATCATTGTATGCTCGGGGTCGAGTTTCATGTCGGGAACACTGCGGAGCAGAGCCTTAATCATTTGATAGGTGGCTTGTACGTTGTCAAAACCACCAAGGGGGATAGCGTTGTTAACACGGGGGTCGTGAGCATCAAAGGTAATAAAGTTTGTAACACCCATTGACATTAGTTCCTGTAGCATCATAGCACAGTCCATAGATTCTCTTGCGGTACGTCTGTGCTGTCTGCCTTCGTAAAGCATAGGCATAATAACGTTTACACGTCTTGCTTTACCACCCATAGCAGCGATAATACGCTTTAGGTCTTGGTAGTGGTCGTCGGGACTCATAGGCACCTCTTTACCATACATGTTGTAGGTAACACTGTAGTTGAAACAGTCGCAAATAATATAAGCGTCAAGACCACGGGCAGAATGCTTGAAAACGCCCTTTGCCTCGCCTGTTCCAAAACGTGGACAGTTAGCATTAATCACAAAAGATTGTTCCTTAGGTGTGCCTCTCCACTGCATAAGATAGTAGTCTACCTGTTTTGCAATATCTTCGCAACCTCTCATTGCTACAATAGCAAGGTCGCCATAAGGTGCATGAGTAAAATCTATAGATGCCACTTTAAAAACCTCCGAAAATTTTCTATATATATAATAACATAAATTTTTATCTTTACAAGAAAAAGCTTCAAAAAAATTAAAAAAAATTGTATTTTTGTACACTTTTTTAAAAAAACGCCAAGAAGAGCCTCAAAACAAGGCAAACTAACGAAAAAAGCAATGGAAGCTTGGTGGTTTAAGTTGACAAAATATATATTTATATATATAATTACTCTGTATTAAAGTGCGTAAATGGACGCAAAAAGGATGTATAGTATATGCAATGGACTTCACTTAACGATTTAAGAGAAAAATATCTTTCCTATTTTGAGAGCAAAGGTCATCTTCGTCTGCCTAGTTACCCCTTGGTACCTCAGGGAGACAAGTCTCTGCTTCTCATAAATTCAGGAATGGCTCCTATGAAAAAATTCTTCACGGGCGAGGTGACACCTCCAAGAAATAGGGTAACAACCTGTCAAAAATGTATAAGAACACCCGACCTCGAGCGTGTGGGTCATACCGCACGCCATGGTACATTCTTCGAAATGCTCGGCAATTTCTCTTTTGGAGATTACTTTAAAAGTGATGCTATTCCGTGGGCTTGGGAATTTTTAACCAAAACCTTAGAAATACCCGAAGAGCTTCTTTGGCCCTCGGTGTATGAGCAGGACGATGAAGCTTATGCTCTCTGGAGAGATGTTATCGGCGTGCCCGAAAATCGCATTGTAAAGCTTGGCAAGGCAGATAACTTCTGGGAGCACGGAACAGGCCCTTGCGGACCTTGCAGCGAAATATATTTCGACCGTGGTGAAAAATACGGTTGTGGCTCTCCTGACTGTAAGCCGGGTTGCGAATGTGACAGATATATGGAAATCTGGAACAACGTTTTCACCCAGTTTAACAATATGGGTGACGGCACCTATACCGAGCTTGAGCATAAGAATATTGATACAGGTATGGGTCTTGAGCGTCTTGCTTGTGTAATGCAGGGCGTTGACAATATGTTCGAGGTTGATTCTGTTCGCAGAATTTTAGATACCGTTTGTGATATTGCGGGTAAAGAATATGGCAAGGATAAGAATAATGATGTTTCAATTCGTGCTATTACTGACCACTCTCGCAGTGCAACCTTTATGATTTGCGACGGTGTTGTACCTTCTAACGAGGGCAGAGGCTACGTGCTTCGCCGACTTATTAGAAGAGCCGCACGCCACGGAAGATTGCTCGGCATTACTCGTGCATTTTTAACCGAGACCGCAACAGTTGCTATTGAAGAAAGCAAGAACGCTTATCCCGACCTTGAAAGCCGCAAGGAGTTCATCTTAAAGGTTATAGCTAATGAAGAAAAGGCATTTGCAAAGACCATAGACCTTGGCCTTTCAATGCTTGAAGATTTAACCGCAAAGGGTGGCACACTCTCTGCAGAGGATGCCTTCAAACTTTATGATACCTATGGATTCCCATTTGACCTTACAAAAGATATTTTACAGGAAAAGAATATGACTGTTGACGAGGATGGCTTTAAGGCTCTTATGGATGAACAAAGAAGAAGGGCAAGAGAGGGAAGAAAAGCCTCCGACTCTGAATCCTGGAAGAGTGATGGAATTTCCTTTGACGGTGTAGAAGATACTGTTTTCCTCGGCTATACCGATACTACAGTAGAAGCTACCGTTAAGGCTATTGTTGTCGGCGGTGAACTTACCGATACAGTAGGTGAGGGCGAAAAGGCTCTTATCGTTTTAGATAAAACCGTTTTCTACGGCGAAGGCGGCGGTCAGGTTGGAGATACAGGCGTAATTTCTAATGCAAACTGTAATATTATGGTGTCTAACACCACAAAGGCCGGTGGTATCTTTACCCACATGGTAGAAGTAGAAGCAGGCTCTGTGTCTGTAGGTGACAAGGTAACCGCAATTATAGATGCCGACCGAAGAGCTGCTATCCGCAGAAACCATACCGCAGCCCATCTTCTTCAGGCGGCACTCCGTACTGTTCTTGGCAACCATGTTGAGCAGGCAGGACAACTTGTAAATGATGCGGTAGTTCGTTTCGACTTTACACATTTCTCGGCTTTAACTGCTGAAGAAATTAATGCTGTTGAATCCCTCATCAACACTAAGATTTTACAGGGCATTAATGTTGATAACAGAGAAATGCCTATTGATGAGGCTAAAAAACTCGGCGCAATGGCACTTTTTGGAGAGAAGTACGGAGATGTTGTTCGTGTTGTTAATGCGGAAGGCTTCTCTATAGAACTCTGCGGTGGTACCCACGTTGACAATACCGCTAAAATCGGTCTTATCAAGATTGTATCCGAAACCTCTGTTGCCGCAGGCGTACGCCGTATTGAAGCGGTTACAGGTGCAAATGTTTTAGACCTTCTTAATAAATATAAGGGCATTATCGACGATGCTGCCGATGCTATTAAGAGTGCAAATCCTATGGAAATTGCAGCAAAGGCCCGTGCAGTAGCGGCTGAACTTAAAGAGAGCGAGAAAAAGGTAGAAGCACTTAACGCAAAACTTGCAGGCTCTAAGATTTCCGACCTTATGGCAGGTGCAAACGAGGTTAATGGTGTTAAGATTATCACTGCTCGTCTTGATGGTACACAGCCAAACGACCTTAGAACAATGTGCGATAAAGTTAAGGGCGATAATGATTGTGCCGTTTGCCTTTTTGCTGCAGTTAACGGAGATAAACTGACCTTCTGTGCCGCTGCGGGTAAGGATGCCATAACAAAGGGTGCAAATGCCGGAAATATTGTTCGTGAGGTTGCAAAGATAGCCGGCGGTAACGGCGGCGGAAAACCCGATAGTGCAATGGCGGGCGGCAAGGATATATCCAAGGCAGACGAGGCAGTAGCCGCTGCAAAGGATATTATCGCAAATATGATTAAGTAGGTGAAACTATGGACTGCTTATTTTGCAAAATAGCGGCGGGTGAAATTCCCAGTGCGGAAATTTACGAGGATGAATTTGTTTATGCCTTTGCAGATATAGCCCCCGCTGCACCATTTCACGCAATTATTATTCCGCGTGAGCATATTAAATCTGCAGATGAAATAAATGAAACAAATAGCCATCTTATCGCAAAGGTTTTTGAGGCTGCAGCAAAAATTGCCAAGGCAGAAAACCTTGAAAATGGTTATAGAATTGTTAATAATTGCGGAGAGGACGGAGGACAGACTGTAGGTCACATCCATTTCCACCTCCTTGCTCGCAGAAATCTTCAGTGGCCTCCAGGCTAAGAAAGGAATACAAATATGTCTGAATTTTATACAATGAAAATTGCAGGACTTGAGCGAAATTTAAAGCTTTTCCCAGTGTCTGATAGTTTAGATATTGCGGCATTTATCCTTTTTGGAGATACCGAAATTACCGTTGCATCTGCAACAGAGCTTCTTAAAAAGGCTCCCGAGTTTGATTTTATTTTAACTCCCGAAGCAAAGAGCATTCCTTTAGCCTACGAAATGTCTCGTCAGTCGGGCAAACCCTATATTGTTGCCAGAAAAGGCACCAAGGTTTATATGGGTAGACCTATTGAGGTTACCGTTCATTCTATAACCACTCAAAGAGAACAACGTTTATATCTCGGCGAAGACGAAGCAAATCTAATAAACGGTAAAAAAGTACTTATTGTTGACGATGTAATATCTACAGGCGAGTCCTTAAACTCTATTCGTGACCTACTAAGTAAAGCAGGCGGTATAGAAGCAGGGGCATGTGCCGTTCTTGCAGAAGGTGATGCGGCCGACCGCACCGATATAAATTTTCTTGAAAAACTTCCCCTTTTCTTTAAATAATATATGTACAGACCTTTTGTGCTTGTAGGCATAGGTGCACTTATTGCATCCTTTGTAGCTTTTAACAGTATATGGACCGCGGTCATCTGTATAGCTTTTGTTGCCGTTATAACAATACTGTTTATTGTTATAAAGAAAGATAACATTAATAAGGGCGTGATTATCGCCCTTATTTTTATTGTGCTTGCAGCAAGAGTGATATCTGTCGGGCAGATAATCGATAATAAGAGTAAAAATCTTATAGGATGCACTGCCGACATAGTAGGACAAATAACCCAAATAGATTATAATTCCCCAAATTTTGCTTCACTGTCCCTCAAAATAACCGACAGCACCGAAAAAGAGGCTATTGGAATTAAAGTAAAAGCAACCCTTACCTCGAAAACGGCTGCGTTACCGGGCGACATAATTTCGGCAAGAATAGAGTTCGTTTTGCAGGGCGAGGAATTTCGTTCCTATAATTTTGGAGACGGTGTTTATTATTCGGGAGTTATAGATAAAATATATTCCTACAAGCAATGTCAGGTGTCTTTTTGGAAAATAATATACAACGTTAGACTTGCCATATGTAACGCTATAGATTCGTCGGGAAAAGATGAGGTGGGTGCCGTTTTAAAGGCACTTACAGTTGGGGATAAAAGCGGAATATCAGATGAGTTTAATCTTTGTGTACGCAATGCAGGGGTAAGCCATATGCTTGTTGTATCCGGTATGCACCTTGGTATTATTTGTGGTGTGCTTATGAATCTCATAAACAGGCGTACAAAACTTTGGATATCGGTAATAATAGGCACTATAGCAGCGTTCTTAATCCTTACGGTATGCCTGTTTCACGTTTCAATACTTAGGGCAAGCATTGCTTACATAGTTATGCTTTTAGCCCGGATTATCAGAAGAAACAGCGACCCTTTAAGTGCACTTGGATTTGGTATATTTGTAGCAGTAATGCTAAAGCCGTATATCTTTTATAATGTTGCCTTTCTATTATCAATTTCGGCAACATTTGCGGTGCTTTATCCTGCAAGGCTTCTTGTCAATGTCGCAAACTTTGAAAAATTTGGCAAGATAGGCAGGGCCTTTAGGTATGCTTACGATATTTTGGCTATCTCGGTCTGCAGTATATTTTGCACACTTCCTATAGTAGTAAGATATTTTGGTTTTGTTGCCCTTGCGGCGCCTATCACAAACCTTGCTGTAACCCTTGCAATAAGCGTGGCTTTAATACTTGGTGTTTTAGCGGTTTTAATTTTCTTTTTGCCTTTTGGTAAATACCTGTCTTTGGCGTTCTTTTTCCTTAGCAGAGCCTTGGCAGAGTTTTTTATAACGGTAGTTCGCTTTATAGGGGAAGATGGCTTTGGCGTGGTGCGTATAGCCGAAGATAAAAATATTTATTGCTTTTTTATAACATGTGCGTTTATATTATTAGTAAGGATACTTTGCGGATATCTAACTGCAAAAGGAAAGGAGAAAAACTGTGCTTAACGATAAAACCCTTAAATCTGCAT
This sequence comes from Clostridia bacterium, assembly GCA_017630655.1. Taxonomy (GTDB): domain Bacteria; phylum Bacillota; class Clostridia; order Oscillospirales; family Acutalibacteraceae; genus SFWF01. Next base: position 3,051 of record JAGBUU010000049.1, on the reverse strand, counting down.
TGCAAACAGGAGCACTGCTTCCTGTATATATGGTTTGCGGCGATGATATTTATCTTAAAAAGCAGGCACTCAGCCGGATAACTCAGGCGGTCGTTTCTCCTGATGACGATATGAATCTTGTCCGCTATAACTTTGGCGTTTCTATGCAGGAGCTTTACGATGAACTTAACGGTTTTCCCGTAATGTCGGATAAAAAATGTGTTGTTTTAAGTGATTTTGATATTGAAAAGGCACCTAAAAGTGATTTAGAGCAGTTAATCGAAATTATCGGCGACCCGTGTGATACAAGCGTTTTTGTTTTATATTTCGGCAATACAGATATAGACCTTAAAAAATCAAAAAAGGTAAAAAGTGTTGTAGCAGCTGTAACAAAAGCGGGCGGAGATGTAGTTTGTCTTGAGCATAAATCGGCAGAGGAACTTGTGCGTTGGCTCTGCTCTTCGGCAAAAAAACAGGGGCTAGTTTTATCCCCTAAAAACGCACAGTATATTACCGAAATCTGTTCTACAGATATAAACTTTTTAACAAACGAGCTTACAAAGCTTTGTGTGTACACAAAAGAAGGGGAAATAACCAAGCAGATTATAGATAAAGTCTGTGTAAAATCGGTTGATGCATCAATCTTCGATTTGTCCTCAAAGGTTATTTTGGGTGATACCGCAGGGGCTATGAAGCTGCTTGATGAGCTTTATTATATGAACATTGACAGTATGCCTATTTTTTATAACATCGCTTCGGCATATGTTGATATGTACAGGGTATCAGAGGCTAAACGAGAGGGCAGAAATAATATAGATGAGCTTGCCGAGCAATTTGGAATACCAAGCAATAGAGTGTTTCTTCTAAGAAAGGCTGCTAATAATCTAAGAAAATTTGACAGCAACAAACTATCCCTTTCTTTTGATGCAATAATAAAAACCGAAAAAGAACTTAAAAGCTATTCCATAACAGATAGGGTAGCGGTCGAAAAACTTGTTGTCCGCCTTATTTATATTATGAAAACGGGTGAAAGCCTTGATTAAACTTTCAAAAGCTGTAATTGTCGAGGGTAAGTACGATAAAATTCGTCTTGCAAATCTTCTTGATGCCACAATTATTACAACCGACGGCTTTAGAGTGTTTAAGGATAAGGAAAAGTGCGGCCTTATTAAAACCCTTGCGGAAAAGTGCGGAATAGTAATACTTACCGACTCGGATAATGCAGGCCAAATCATTAGAAAATATTTAGAAAAAATTGTCCCTAAAGAGCAGGTTGTAAGCGTATATCTGCCCCAAATTTTAGGAAAAGAAAAACGCAAAACGGTCTCTTCTGCACAAGGATTGCTTGGTGTAGAGGGTACAGATGATAATATTATTCTAACTGCATTAGGTCGCGCAGGAGTAATAGGTGAGCCCGTAACAAAGCTTGGCAGAAAAATCACAAAAACAGATCTTTTTAATATAGGTGTATCGGGCGGTCAGGGCTCTAAAGAAAAAAGAAATCAGCTCCTAAAATTTTTGAACCTGCCTGCAGCTCTACCTACCAATTCATTGCTTGATGTGCTTAACTGCCTTTACGGCTACGACGATTTTATATATGAGGTGGAAAAATGGAAGCAAGAATAGGCTCAAAACTAAAAATACTTTACATTGTAGATATTCTGCGTAAATTTTCCGACGAAGAAAATCCCATAAATGCAAGCGAAATATGCGAAAAACTTAATGATTTTGGAATAAGGGCTGAACGAAAGGCTATATATGACGATATAGAAAACCTTATTTTATATGGCTACGATATAATCAAAACACGCACTCCAAGGGCGGGATATTTTCTTGCTTCTCGTGAGTTTGAACTGCCTGAGATTTATCTCTTAACCGATGCCGTACAGTCGGCAGATTTTATTACCCCCAAAAAGACAAGAGAGCTTGTTTCAAAGCTTGAAGCCATGATGTCAAAGGAACAAGCGAGGGCAAGAGAAAACAGTATTTATATAGAGTATAAAAACAAATGTGACAATGAAGAGATATATCTCAGCATAGACACACTTCGACTTGCTATAGAAACAGGCAAAAAGGTAACCCTTAAATACCGTACCAGACAAATAGATGAAAACCGAAAGATAACTGTAAAGGAAAGAGAGTTTAAGCTCAGCCCCTATGCACTTATCTGGATGGAGGACCATTATTATCTTGTTTGTAATAATGAAAAGTACGATAATTTAATGCACCTTCGCCTTGACAGGATGAAGTCGGTCAGATGTACCAACGAAAAATACCGCCATTTCAGTGAGGTTTGCGACTACAAGGAAAGGTTTGACACCTCAGACTACGCGCTTAAAACCTTTAATATGTTCGGCGGCGAGCTTTGCGAGATAGAACTTTCTTGTAATACTAAAATTTTAGAGCAGGTAATAGACCGTTTTGGAGATAAAATACATATTATCGGAGTCGAGGACGGACGGTTCAGCTTTAGAATAAAGGGTCTTATAAGTGAAGGCCTTGTCGGCTGGATAATGGAGTTTGGAGGGGACATTGAGGTGGTAGCACCACAGAGCCTTCGCGATATGATAATTCAAAAAATAGAGTTTTTAGAAAAAATGTATTCAAATATTTAAAAAAGTCTTGATTTTTTGCCGATGACTATGTATAATAGTCTTCGGCTAATACGGAGAAGTCGCGTAGTTGGTCGAGCGCGCACGATTGGAAATCGTGTAACCATTAAAAGTGGTTCGAGGGTTCGAATCCCTCCTTCTCCGCCAAAAAAGAAGTAACTTTCGTCTACCAAAAGTTACTTCTTTTTTTATCCAAGCCGCAGGCTTGGTATATCATCACCGCGCGAAGTGCGGTGCATATCATCACGCGTCAGCGTGCATCTCCCTGCGGCTTGATGAGATACAATGCTCCGCATTGATGATATGCCGCAACAAGTTGCGGATGATATACAAGGCTTTGCCTTGATTTATTTGCGAAAGTGTGGTATAATTGACTCACCTAAAATCAAGAATTTGACAGAGGTAGTTGCTATGGATGTAATCGATCATTATGATTTGTTGATAGAAGAACAAAACGATC
>JAGBUU010000048.1 GCA_017630655.1 Clostridia bacterium | reverse complement strand
CTGCTTTGCAACGTTGTTAATAAGCTCCATAATAAGAACTGTTTTGCCAACACCTGCACCGCCGAAAAGACCTATTTTACCGCCCTTTGAATAGGGGCAGATAAGGTCAATAACCTTAATACCTGTTTCAAGGATTTCGGTAGAGGTAGCAAGTTCGCTGTAGCTTGGTGCGGGGCGATGGATGTTCCATCTCTCGCCATCATCTTCGTAAGGCTTATTATCAACGGTATCGCCAAGCACATTAAAAATTCTTCCGAGAGTGCTACGGCCTACGGGTACGCTTATAGGGTTACCTGTGTCAACAACGGGCGTGCCTCTGCGAAGACCGTCTGTAGAAGCCATTGCAATACATCTTACAACATTATCACCTATATGCTGAGCAACCTCAACGGTTAAGGTTTTGTCTCCGTTTTGCATTGTAAGAGCATTGTATATAGAGGGGAGAGTACCCTCTTCAAAGGAAACGTCAACAACAGGTCCCATAACCTGTGATACCGTTCCGTTTGCTTTACTGGACATAATTTCAATCTCCTTTTTGAAATATCGTCTAAATTACAAGCCGCTGCCTGCAACAATCTCGGTAATCTCTTGGGTAATCGAGCTTTGCCTTGCACGGTTGTATTCAAGACTGAGCTGTGAAAGCATTTCCTGAGCATTTTTATCAGCCGAGTCCATAGCGACCCTCCTTGCCGACACTTCAGAGGCTACGCTTTCCTTAACACAGGCAACAAGAACACCTGTTACATATTCGGGAACAGCCGCGTTTAAGACTGTAAGCTCGTCGGGCTCAAAAATAGCACCCATGCTTTTTTCGTTATTGTTTTTTTCTAAGGGTAAAACATAGCGTATAGTCGCTTCCTGAGACATCATAGAATGATATTTGGTGTAAACAATACCAAGTTTGTCAAATTCACCGTTTGCAAAATCTTTGCAAAGTTTGGTCGAGAGAGCCTTTGCATCGCTGTATGAAAAGGTCTCTGCAAGTACAGTCTCTTTTCCGTATCGCTCAGTTGCACGTTTTCCAATCGGAATAACGTCTGCATTCTCGTACTCTCTCATAAGCCTGAAAATATTGGCGTTATATCCACCTGCAAGTCCTCGGTCACCTGCAATTACAATAAGTCTTAGTCTATCGCCCCCGGCATTCCTCATATAAGGGCTTTTTTGACATTCTCTACAAGCGGAAAGCTCATTTATTGTCTCGCATACTGTATTTGAGTACTCAAGGCTCTTTTGCATTCTCATATTGGATTTTCTAATCTTGGATGAGGCAACAAGCCCCATTGCCTTTGTAAGATGCTGGGTTGAACTAACGCTTTTAATTCGAACCCTTAAACCTTTTATATCAGCACCCATACACTCACCTCTTCATATCCGAAAGAGCAGTTTTTAGGGTCTCAATATCCGTATCTTCCCAGAAGCCTTCTTCCATACGCTTTAAAAACTGGGGATATTTATTTTCTAAAAGTTCATAAAGGGAGAATTCAAATTCCTTAACCTTATTAACGGGGATATCGTTAAGATATCCGTTAATAACGGCATAGATAATAGCAACTTGGCAGCCAACACGAACGGGGGAGTTGCGGCTTTGTTTTAACACCTCAACAATGCGTTCTCCAAGAGCAAGTCTTGCCTTGGTATCTGCATCAAGGTCGCTTCCGAACTGAGCAAAGGATTGCAGCTCACGATATTGTGAATATAAAAGCTTAAGCTCACCGGAAACCTTTTTCATTGCCTTAAGCTGAGCAGAGCCACCAACACGGCTTACCGAAATACCGGGGTTAATTGCCGGCATAACACCTGAATGGAAAAGTTCAGTCTCAAGGAAAATCTGTCCGTCGGTTATTGAGATAACGTTTGTAGGAATATATGCCGAAACGTCGCCCGCCTGTGTCTCAATAAGGGGCAAAGCGGTAATCGAGCCTCCGCCGTATTCGGGAGCAACACAAGCTGCACGCTCAAGCAAACGGGAATGAAGATAGAAAACATCTCCTGGGTAGGCTTCGCGTCCGGGGGGACGGCGGATAAGAAGAGACAAAGCTCTGTAAGCAACGGCGTGCTTGGATAGGTCGTCGTAAATAATAAGAACATCTTTGCCTTGCTCTCTGAAGTATTCGGCCATAGCACAGCCTGAATAGGGGGCAATATACTGAAGCGGAGCCGACTCAGAGGCCGAAGCCGAAACAATAATGGTATATTCCATAGCCCCGGCATTTGCCAGGTTGTTTGCAAGCTGAATTACAGAGCTGTTTTTCTGTCCAATGGCTACATATATACAGATAACATCGGAATTTTTCTGATTAATAATTGTGTCAATGGCAATTTCTGTTTTACCGGTCTGTCGGTCACCTATAATAAGCTCACGCTGACCGCGGCCAATAGGAATCATACTGTCAATTGCCTTAATACCCGTCTGAAGAGGAACCGATACGCTCTTACGCTCAATAATTCCGGGAGCCTCAGACTCAATAGGACGGGAAAGTTTTGTATCAATAGGGCCCTTGCCATCAATAGCTTCACCGAGTGCGTTAACAACACGACCAAGCATTTTTTCACCAACAGGAACTGACAATACCTTTCCTGTGCGGCGTACGACAGAGCCCTCGCGGATATTGTTATTATCCGATAAAAGAGCAACAGAAACTGTTTCGGTTTCCAGGTTTTGAGCCATACCGAAACTTCCATCCTCAAATTCTAAAAGCTCATTTGCCATACAGGCACGAAGTCCGTAAACGCGTGCAATACCGTCACCGACAAGAATAACGGTGCCTGTTTCCTTCATTTCAAGCTTAGATTTATAATTTTTAATCTGTTGTTTAATTACGCTGCTGATTTCTTCAGGTCTTGTGTTCATCTGCCAATCACTTCCTTAATCTGCTGCATGCGGTGACGCAGAGAGCCGTCTATAACATTATCATCGGCCTCAATAATAACACCGCCAAGCAAGGTGCTGTCTACAATATATTCGGTATCTACCTTAGATTTGTAGTTTTGTTCAAGTTTTTCTTCCAAACGAGATTTCTGTTCATCACTTAGAGCCACCGCACTTTTAACCTTTATATTAATAATACGCTTAGATTCATCGTACAATGCCTCAAAGGTTTTTTCTGCATCTTCAAAGCAGTCAAGCCTGCCTTTTTCGCATAAAAGCATAACAAAACTAAGCAAATTATCGCAAAGGTTGTTTGCAAACACAGTAGCAATAGACTCAAGTCTTTGTGTCAGAGGTATACTGGGCGAAGAGATAAAAAGCATATAATCGGGCTCATCTAAAAAGGCTTTCTTTAAAACCGCAAGCCCCTCACGATAGGTCTCAACATCATCTTCTTCACTCGCAAGCATAAAAAGAGCAGTGCCGTATTCTTGTGCAACATTATTCATTGCCGTCACCTATTTCTTCAATAAAAGAATCTATTAAAGCCTTGTGGTCATCAGCATTGATTTCCCTTTGGATAAGCTTTTCGGACAGTGCACTTGAAACCTCAATAATTTCTCTTTTAATGCTGTCGGTAGCCTTTTCACGTTCAAGCACGGCATCTTGCTCTGCCTGTCTTACAATTCGGCTTGCCTTCTGCTCGGCCTCATCTATAATAGTGTCGCTTCTGCGTTTAGCCTTTTCGGCGGCATCCTTAATAATGCCGTCGGCTTCAGCCTTGGCATCGGATAGAGCTTCTTCGTACTCAGCCTTACTTTTAAGGGCGTCGCTTTCGGCTTGCTCTGCTGCAAAGTAGTGAACATTAATTTCATCTTCACGCTCTTTTAAAATCCTTTTTACAGGCTTATAAAACAACTTTTTAACGAGCAAGAAGAGAATAACAAGATTGGCAAGAGAAATCAAAATCTGCCATAAATTAACAGATATGACATCTAAATTCTGCATTATTTATTCCTTTCTTTATGCGCCAACGGCTTTAAGCAAAATATTAACTAAAAGGTTAGGAGCAACAAAGATAAGAAGGATTGCGATAACAAGGGCATAAAGACCTGTTGTCTCGGCAATTGCACAACCCATAAGCATAGTGCTTGTAACAGAACCCTTACATTCGGGTTGACGGCCAATAGCCTCACAAGCGGCAGCAACTGCATTACCTTCACCGATACCGGGGCCGATACCTGCAATCATTGCACAGCCTGCACCTAAAGCACAACCACCAAGAAGAATACCAATAGCCAATTCTAACATAATTAAAAACCTCCGTTTTTATTTTACTATTTATTTATATTTTGTTTTGCAGTCTTACGGGCGAAATATTCGTCGATAGCAAAGCCGTCCGACACATACATCATAGTAAGCATAGCAAAAATAAATGCTTGAAGCCCTCCGCTAAACACATCAAAATATGCCGATAGTATGGCGGGTATACCTATCTGAAGGAAGGGGAACTCCCCTAAAAATCCGGGCAACCAACCCAGAAGAAGATTTGAAAGTCCTTGAAGCGCCGTTGCAATAAGAACTGCAATAACCGAGCCCGAAAGAACATTGCCGTAATGACGGAAAGCCATAGAAATCGGGGTTGCGAACTCGCTTATAAAGTTTATGGGAGCGAGGAAGGCAACAGGTTGAGCAAAGCCTTTAAGGTAGCTTAGCGGACCGCACTTCATCTTGTAATAGGTTATGAGGAAGAACACAAGCAAAGCCCATCCGCCTACAATATTTATGTCCGAGGTTGGTGGGAAAAGACCCAGCAAACTCATAAAACTTGAGAATGCCGATAAACCAAAAATTGAAATGATAAAGGGAACAAATCCTGAAAAATAGTCGCCCATACTTTCTTTAACAAGTTTGTCAACCTTTTCGACAATCCATTCCGCAAGGTGCTGACGGATGCTTACATCCCGGGTTTTAAGCCCATGGGTTAAGAAAAGGCAGAGTCCCGAAAGGGCAATCATTACACAAAGCGAATTTATCTGTGCTTCGGTAATTATAAGGTCCTGTATAGGCATAGGCACAGTAAAGAATATACGTGCACCCGTTATCTCTACGCCATTACTTAGCGGTGTAGTTAAAACCTTAAGCACTATAGCGGCAAGAAAGGGCAGTATCATCATTGAAATATAAAGAATATCTGCCGCTATAAAACGAAAGCTTTTTTGCTTCATAAAAGCACCACCTTCAAAATTCCTTTCTTACTTATCTTTACGAAGACTTCTGATAAATATTGCAATACGAGGGAAAAACAGCGGAATAATTACAGTCCATGTATTAAAGAAGGGGACAACTATGCCGACAACCGCCATAATAAGAACAAACATATTACGAAGCGTGTGGGAAAGCTTTATGGTTGTTCTGGCATCTTCTTCGCTTTGACCTACCGCCTTTTGTACGCCAAGCCCCATAAAAAAGAAGTTTGCCACGGCACTTATTAAACCCCAAAGGTTACCAAGTAAAACCGGAATACTCCAATACCCTATAACCAGAAAAACTGCCTGCATAAGTAGGCTTAAGACACCGCTCCAAGCGGCAATAAACAGTGTTTCTTTTTTAACGGTGCTATCTACCTTCATATTTTGGCCACCTTCTTCTCCATTATAATATGTAATTATACAATATAATAAGCAATAATGCAATTGTTTTGAGGACATTTTTGTGAATAAATTTACTAAAAATTGTTAAAAATATCAAAGACAAACAACTAGGAGGATAATAATGGTTAAGGGAGTTAATAAACAGATAATCGAGATAAATGACACAGGTAGCAAATACTTTGAAAGGGTGTTGCTTTTTGTGGCTCCGGGTAAGAAGGATTTGCCAAATGAATTGCTTTGGGCAAGAGCAAAAGAATATGTTATCGATTTTTCTAAAAATCATCCGTACGCAGCGCCGCTTAGAGAAAAGATGCTCAAAAGAAGGGCAAGGAAAAGAGTTTTAATTATATCGGGAATTATTGCCGCATTATCAATAGTGGCGGTTGCGATTATAAACATTTTGTAAACATCTTGCAAGCAGAGTTCAAAACAGCGAATCTCTGCTTGCAATTTTTCTTTAAATACTATATAATTTTTAAAGAATGTGTAAAGGAATGAGTATTATGCAAACTTTGAAATTGGGTTTTGCCACCTTGGGCAAATACATAATTTGTCTTTTAATGTGCTTTTTTGTCACCTTTTCTTTTATAGCAGTTTTTTCTATGTTTACTCTTGAAATGGTAGGTTATGATGCTGCAATATTCGAAAACGAAGAAGCGGAGGAACCAATAGAGCAATATCAACATTATTACAGTGACGGAGAAGATACAAAAAAAGCCGATGCAGAGGCAAAAAAATACATAGTAGTCACAAGAGAGTTTGCGGGAGAATTTAGCGGCGCTCCATATATTGCTTGTCATTTAATTGCCCAAACGGTATCACTTGTATTGTTTGTTGCGGTTATGTCTTCTTCACTTAATAAAAAGGGACGCGCAGACCTTAATGCAGTTAACTGCGGCAGGGCAGAGGAAGATAAACTAAAAGGCTTTAAAGCAGGCCTTTTCCCTGCGACTTTCAGCCTTGCTTCTTGGGTTTGTCTGTTACTTGCAAAGTTAGATATTTTCAAGCCCGGCCTTTCAATATACAGCTTTTCAAATTATCACTTTTTCGGTTATCAAAAACTAATTTTTGGTCAGGGTGTAAGTGTTAACCCTGTAGATATAAGCTACAGTGCACTCTTTTTGGCGTTACTCCCTGCAGTAATTACACTTGCCACCTGCACTGCTGCATATATTCTTGGATATAAAGACATCAACCTTTACGAAAAAGCGGTTTACAAAAAATAGATTGACGGAGTTTAGAAATGGGATTTGGCGGATTTTTTAATTATGACAGACCCGGTCCGGGAATAAAGAAGGACGGACCAAAGAAAAAAACCTTTTTTGTTTTATTTGAAATTTGGTTTCGCAATCTATGGAAGCTTACTAAGGTGAGTCTTGTTTACTCTGCGCTTTCCATATTAATAATACCTTCGGGACTTGCCGCTTCGGGAATGACCAATGTTGCAAGGAACCTTGCAAGGGACAAGCATTCCTTTGGTCTCTCTGATTTTTTTGAAACAATTAAAAAGAATTGGAAACAGTCGCTTATTGCGGGAATTATCAATACGGTAATAGATGTTATAAACGGTTTTGCGATATACTTCTATTGGTTTGGGGAAGATGCCCTTTCGGTAGTGGGCTTTGGCTTCTCGGTAGCACTTTTTATTCTTTTCAGGTTTATGAAATATCACTTGTGGTTGCTTGTTATCACATTTAAGCTTCCCCTTAAAAAGATGTATAAGAACTGCTTCCTTTTTGCCTTTGTTAACTGGAAGGCAAATATTGTAATTGCACTTTGTGAGATTTTGCTGCTTGCAATATGTGTAGCAATGTTCTTCATCCCTTATTATATTGCCTGGGTAGTGTCCATTTTACTCGCGATTGCTATCTTCCCGGGATTTATAAATCTTCTTACACAACTTCTTATTTTCCCTAAGGTTAAAGAACTTATGATTGACCCCTACTATGAAGCACATCCTGAGGAGGATGTGGAACTCAGAAGGAACCTCGGCCTTGAAGTAGAAGAGGAAGATGATTCTGTTTTTGAAGATAAGCATATAGCAAGCGAAGAAAAGTAAAATAAAAAGGCATCCGAAACGGATGCCTTTTTTATATTAAAAGGGAGAGTTTGTGTCGGTTATTTATAGATAAGCCATGGCTCACCGCCGAAACGGTCAAATACTCCCTGACCTATACTATGCCGACAATGGGATATTTGCTAATTACTGTAGAGGACTTTTTCTAATGAAAAGCACACCAAGAGTATCTTTGCCACAGTGTGAAGAAATGGTACAACCGGCACGGCTAACTATTACTTCCTTAAAAGGAGCGGCTTCTTTAACTAAATTAACAACTCCGGTTACAATTTCCTCGTCACAACCTGCATGGGTAACAAAAACTCTGTCAAGGTCAATGTCCGAATAATCGCCAAGTCGGTCGTTAACATATTCTTCAAGGGTCTGCATAAAGCGTCCGCGATATTTCTTGCAAACACCCATGCTTCCGTCTTTAACCTGAATACAAGGCTTAAGTTTTAAAAGGTTTGCACCAAGAGCCGCTAGAGCAGAACAACGTCCGCCCTTGTGAAGATATTCAAGGTTATCTATTACAAATGAAGCATCAACAAAGTTAACAAGAGATGTTATTTCATCATATATTTCCTTTGCCGATTTGCCCTCCTCTGCAAGCTCTGCAGCCTTCATAATAAGAAGTGCTTCGCCGGTGGAAAGATTTGCAGTATCAACAACATAAATATCTTCAAAATCTTCTGCTGCAATAAGAGAGTTTTGATATGTGGAAGACATTTTTGAACTAATTGTAAAATGAACAATGGCATTGCCCTCTTCTGCAAGGGGAGCAAAGAAATCAACCATCTCTGCAATATTTGCAGCACTTGTTTTAGGAAGAATTCCGTGCTCTTTGTGATATTCATATATAAAATCAGGGTTAATATCTACACCGTCTCTATAGGTTTTATCACCAAGTGTGATGCCTAGAGGCACGGTTTTAATATTGTATTTTTCAATTATTTCAGCGGGAAGGTCGCTGGTGCTATCTCTTGTTATCAGTACCTTTTTACTCAAAACTTTTTCCTCCGAACTTTTGAAATTAAACACATTATAACACAAAAAATTATCTATTTCAACAATCAAAAAAATTGCGTCTAACATTCAGCAGAGTTGTCTATAATATTATTATATCGTTACAATATCTTATTCTTGACTTTTCGGTTTAAAAAAAGTACAATTAATGTGACTATATGTGTCTATGTGATGATGACAGTAGGTTGTATCGCATAGGCAACTACATAAAAATTTATAAAGGAGAATTGTTTAATGCCTAAGGAAAAACAACAAAAGGGTAAAAACTTTTCTAAAAAGGGTACGCCTAAAAGAAAAAGTGCTCCCAAAACACCAAAAATACCGCTCAAAATAATTTCGCTTGGCGGACTTGGTGAAATTGGTAAAAACATTACGGTGTATGAATATAAGGACGATATTCTGCTTGTAGACTGCGGAATGGCTTTCCCCGATGAAGAAACACCCGGTGTAGACATCGTTATCCCCGATTTCACTTACCTCACACAAAACAAAGATAAAATTCGCGGACTTATCGTTACCCATGGTCATGAGGACCACATAGGTGCAATACCTTATCTCTTAGATAATGTGAATATTCCTATTTATGCTACAGAGCTTACCATTGGACTTATAGAGGGTAAACTTAAAGAACATAAAAATCTCGCAGGGGCAAACCTTAATGTAATTACCCCGGGTAAAACGGTTGAGTTTGGCTTAATTAGTGCAGAATTTATTCATGTTAATCACTCTATTCCCGATGCGGTTGCGTTTGCCATAAAAACACCTGTAGGTACG
>JAGBUU010000047.1 GCA_017630655.1 Clostridia bacterium | reverse complement strand
ATAGCAGATATAACGTAGGCTGCAGCATGAGCCTTGGGGAACATATACTTAATCTTTCCTCAAGACTGAATATACCATTCAGGAACATTGACTGCGCGCATATCATCTTCCATTTTTGCCCAGTCTTCCTTAGGCACCTTGCCCTTAGCTACAAGTCCTTTACGAACCGTTTCTGTAATTTTAAATGCTCTTCCCTCATCCATACCTTGGTGTATAAGGTAAACCATTATATTGTCACGGGTACCGATAACCTCGGAAATAGTGCATATACCCTTATCTATTAGGTCCTTTGCGTTGCCAAGGTAAACGTCTGTACCGTGGGAGAGACCGGAAATCTGTAAAAGGTCCGAGAAGTTCTTGGGTTTACAATCTCGAAGCATTCCACGAACAAAGGATGTTCCAAACTCCGGAATACAATAGGTACCCGTGGGAGAATCTATTGCTTCCGGAGTAACGCCAAGTGCCTTTGTTGAACTAAATAGGCTATACACCTTAGGGTCGCTCATTGAGACTTCACTAACCGGAATTCCCGAATATTCTTCAAGATACTTATAGGTAGTGGGAATAACGTGACCAAGTTCATCAAGTTTGAGAATGGTATCGTGAATGGAATGGAAGTCAAAATGAGTTGTTATAACGTTTGAATTAACATCATCTGCCGGGTGCTGGATGGGGCAAAAGTCATATATTGTTTTATCCCTTGGCACAACAATCATTCCCGCGGGGTGCTGACCCGTGGTTTGCTTTATCTGTGCTTTTTCTACCTTTCCTGCAAGACGGCTAAGTTCCGCATGGCTTAATATCATATTTTTCTTTTCGGCATAGGCCTTAGAAAATCCAAAAGCGGTTTTTTCTGCCACGGTTGAAATGGTGCCTGCCTTGAACACATTTTCGCTTCCGAAAAGAGTTTCGGTATACTTTTGAACCTGCGTTTGGAATTCATCCGAGAAGTTAAGGTCGATATCAGGCACCTTGTCACCTTTAAAGCCCAAGAAGGTTTCAAAAGGAATATCGTGTCCATCACGGTGCAGTGTTGTGTCACAGTGTGGGCAGTTCTTTTCGGGAAGATCAAAGCCTGAGCCAACGCTTCCGTCAGTGAAAAATTCACTATAACAACATTTGGGACAAACATAATGAGGTGCCAAGGGGTTAACCTCGGAAATACCGGCCATTGTTGCAACAAAGGAAGAGCCTACCGAACCACGCGAGCCTACAAGATAACCATTTTCCTCGCTGAAGGCAACAAGCTTTTGGGCTGAAATATACATTATAGAGAATCCGTTATTGATAATTGCGTTCAGTTCCTTTTCGAGCCTTTTTTCAACAATTTCAGGTAACTTTTCTCCATATGTGTTATGTGCCTTTTGCCAACAAAGCTCACGAAGTAGTTCATCAGAGCCCTCAATTACCGGTGGATAGTTACCGTCAGGCACGGGGATAACGTCATCACTCACCATATCGGCTATTTTATTAGGGTTGTCGATAACAAACTCCCTTGCTCGCTCCCCAAAATACTCAAAGTCAGATAGCATTTCCTCGGTTGTTTTAAGATAAAGGGGTGCTTGATTATCAAAATCTTCATAGCCTTGGCCTGCCATAAGAATTTTTCGGATAATCTCGTCCTCTTTTTTAAGAAAATGGACGTCACCCGTTGCGACAACAGGCTTTTGCAGCTTGTCTGCTATTTCAACAACCTTTCGGTTGAAATCCTTTATAACCTCAAGACTTTTTACATGTTTAAATTTATTGGGTGTTATTTCCCCTGTTTTTTCATTTCGTTTATCGGGCTTTGAAGAATCCCTAACCATAAACTCGTTATTGCCAAGAGGCTGTATCTCAAGATAGTCATAATAACTTGCAATATCAATTAGTTCTTCATCACTAGCCCCGTCAATAATTGCCTTGTAAAGCTCGCCCTGTTCGCATGCGGTGCCTAAAATAAGGCCCTCTCTATGCTTGTCCAGCTCGCTTTTAATGGTAATAGGTCTTTTAAAGAAATTATCAATGTGGGCGGTTGATACAAGCTGGTATAAATTTTTAAGACCAACAAGGTCCTTTACAAGAATAATTTGATGGTTAACCTTGCCCTGCTTATAAAGTGTTGAAAAATTAGTACCGTATTTTTCATCGTTTACAAAATACGCTTCTACACCATAAATAACCTTGAATTCTCCGCCGCTTTTTCTAATTGCTTTTACCTCTGCGGCGGCAGATGGGTATGCCTGAACAACGCCGTGGTCGGTAATAGCCACAGCCTTATGACCCCAATTGTATGCCTGCCTTACGATATCGGCGCCCGAGGATACGGCATCCTTTGCCGACATATTTGTATGGCAATGAAGCTCAACCCTTTTTAAACCTTTATAATTATCTTTTTCTACATATTTTTCGAGCGTAGCTATTGCCTTTGGTTTTACAATATAGTCCTTTTTATACGAATCATATTCGTAACTGCCGTTTACAAGTATGTAGTTACCGTTTTTAATGCGTCTGAGACTATCCATAAATTTTTGGTCTACAAACATGCTTGCTGTAAGTGAATTGGTATGGTCGCTAAACGAAAACTCTAAAACGTTAGAAGGACCTCTTTTGGTATTTATTGTTCTCCACTCAAGCCCAAAAACCTCACCAAAGCATGAAATAGTGCTGTCTTCTTCGCTTACATCTATCATTTTCTTAATATTTTTATCTATACTTCTGCCCAAAATAAGCTCGGCACTCTCTAAGTATACGGGAAGGTTGTCAGCAGGTTTATAATCGTAGTCTTTTTTCGGCTTTTCTGCTATAGGCTGATTAGCCTGAGTCTCCACTTTTTTAGCCTGAGGTTTAACGGTTTCCTGAATAGGCGGTGCAAGTAGCTCTGCATTTTCGGTAACTCCCGTAAATTCCACCTCTGCATTTACGCCAAAATCTCTATTTGCAATATCACAAAAATGCTTTGCAAAATTAAAGTTATTTATTTCATCTAATCCACCGAACTGAAGTTCAATAGTTAACTTATTGCCATTTAAAGAAAATTCTGCCTTATTTAGATATCCGTTAAGCATTGCCGATTTGCGTCTTAGCTGTGCGGAGATATCTTTACAAGCATCAAGACAAAAGCATTCATTAGAAAAAGAAATGCCGAAATCAAGCTCATTTAACTTAAGATTTTTGATTATAGTTCTCTTCACGGCAAAAAGAGTTTCTTCCGATATGTAGCTATTGCTGTGAAGTTTAAGGGAAAGGAAACGTCTGTTCACATCAAGGTCACAGCACGAAACAAAGGCGCTATCTATTGACGCGTCTTTGACCGTTTTCCCTATTTCCTTTCCAAAAATCTCTTCAAAAATGTGTGGCATTTTATTCTCCGTAGTTTATTATTTCTTCGTATAATGCATCCAGAAGTTCTTCTTCGGGCACCTTGCGGATAATCTCTCCGTGGCTAAACAGAAGCCCACAGCCGTCTCCACCCGCAATACCAAGGTCGGCTTCTCTTGCCTCTCCTGGTCCGTTTACGGCACAACCCATAATGGCAACCGTAATGTTTTTATCTATGTTAGCAAATCTTTCTTCTGCCGCCTTTGCAAGTCCAATGAGGTCAATGCTTGTTCTTCCACAGGTTGGGCAGGAAACAAATTTTATTCCGTCGTTTCTAAGACCTAAAGCCTTTAGCATATCCTTTGCCGCCTTAACCTCTAAAACAGGGTCATCGGTTAAGGAGATACGTACAGTAGCACCTATATCTCTAAGTAAAAGACCGCCGATACCTGCAGCAGACTTAATAACACCCATACGCTCGGTTCCCGCCTCGGTTACACCTAAATGAAGCGGATAAGGGCACTTTTCTGCTGCCAGTACATAGGCATCGTACATACGCTGAGTATTAGATGATTTTAGTGACAAAACTATATCATCAAAATCAAATTTCTGTAGCAGTGAAATATGATAAAGTCCGCTTTCAACCATTGCCTCGGGTGTTGGCGAGCCGTATTTTGCAAGGATATTTTTCTCTAAGCTTCCTGAATTTACACCAATTCTGATGGGAACACCTGCCGCTTTACAAGCGTTAGCAACAAGTTTTACCTTGTCATCCGAGCCGATATTTCCTGGGTTAATTCTTACCTTGTCTACTCCCGCAGCAACACTATCTAAAGCAAGCTTATAATCAAAATGTATGTCGGCAACTATCGGTACCGAAACATTCTCCTTAAGAGCACTGATAAGGCCTACCGCTTTTTTATCGGGTACAGACACTCGGATAATTTGGCAGCCTGCGGCTTCCAGCTTTTTAGCCTGCTCAACATTGCCGTCAATATTATCAGCTTTCACATTAAGCATTGACTGAATAGATACAGGGGCTCCCCCACCGATAAGCAGATTACCCGCCTTTACCTGTTTTGTTAAATTGTTAGTATACAAATTATCACCCTGCAATCAGTGAAATTATATCTTTAGCTGTTATCAGCAACATAAATGCAAGCAAAATTATTAAACCTATTGTATGCACAAGCCCCTCATACTTTTGAGGCACAGGCTTACGTGTTATAAGTTCAATTAGAATGAAAATTATTCTTCCGCCATCGAGTGCGGGAAGCGGCAATAGATTAAATATGCCAAGATTTATTGTAATGAGTGCCATTATTGGCAAAATATTAAACAGATTAGCCTTTGCTACAGAGCCGATAGTCGCCGTGATTCCCACAGGGCCCGACATAGCAGACAGTCCATATTTGCCGGTTATAAGGTCAATAAGCGAAAACCAAACCACGCGGCAGTTGGCTATAGCTGTATGGATTGTCTGAGTGATAAAGGTGAGTGGTGTTTTTTCAATACCCAAAACATAAAAATCGACCTTTATATATGAAATTTCATTCTCAGTTGCCGTTTCAAACCTAACATCCTTAAGTTCAACCTTTTCGCCGTTTCTTTTTACGGTTATATCAATCGCACCGTCATCAACACCCGTAAAGGCATAACTCAAATCGTAGGTGGTGAAAATTTTTCGTCCGTCTACCGAGAGTATTTCATCTCCTGCCTCAAGTCCGTACTGACTGCTCACAGCATTATCTGTAAAACTTGCAATAGTTGTGGAAGAAAATTTTTGTGAAGGTATAAGGGTAATTGCAACAATAATAAGTCCAAGAACTAAATTGAAAATTGCACCATTTGCTACAATAAACAATCGTTTTAAGGGGCCTTTATTGCAAAAGGCTCTTTCGTCTTCGCTGCCCTCGTCTTCACCTTCCATAGCACAGTAACCGCCTAAAGGGATAAGCTTCCACGCATAAACCGTTTCGCCTATCTTCTTTTTAAACAGTTTTGGGCCAAAGCCTACAGCAAATTCATTTACCCTAACACCGCAAATCTTGGCAGCTATAAAATGGCCAAGCTCGTGAATAATAATTAGCAAAACAAAGGCAAGTATTGCTACAAGATAGGGCCACACATTGTTCCAAATATTAAGAATAGTAATTTAAATCACCTTTTATATCATAGTAGTTATATTTTATGCAAGGATACAAAATTTAATTAATTAGACTCTTTACGAGGTTTCTTGCGTTTTGGTCGGCTGCAAAAACATCTTCGAGAGTATAGTTGTTGACCATTGGCTGAGCTGTAATGGCAGCCTCAACAAGTCGTTCAATATCTAAAAACTTAATTTTTCCACTAAGGAAGAGTGCAACCGCTTCTTCATTAGCACCGTTGGCCGCGGCCGGCTTAAGTCCACCTTGCTTAATAGCGTCAATACAAAGTTTTAAGCATCTAAAGGTGTCTAAATCGGGCTTTGCAAAGGTTAGTATTCCGATAGAGGTGAGTGAAAGTCTGTCGCAACACATTTTCTCTCTTTTAGGGTAGGTTATAGCGTATTCTATGGGAAGACGCATATCAGGCGTTCCCATCTGACCAATAACGGCTCCGTCGCACAATTCTACAGCAGAGTGTAATATGCTTTGTCTGTGTACTACAACCTCAATATCATCAGGTTTAACGCCAAAGAGATGCACCGCTTCTATTACTTCCAGCCCCTTATTCATTAGGGTTGCAGAATCTATTGTGATTTTACTGCCCATTGACCAATTAGGGTGGTTAAGTGCATCTGCTACGGTAACATTTTTGAGTTCTTTCTTTGTTTTACCGTAAAACGGTCCGCCCGAGGCGGTTAAAATTATTTTTGACAGACTACCTTTCGGAGCACCCTGTAAAGACTGAAAAATAGCCGAATGTTCGCTATCAACAGGAATAATTTTAACACCGTTTTGCTTTGCCTTGGCATTAACAAGTTCCCCTGCCGTAACAAGTGTTTCTTTATTTGCAAGAGCAATATCATTCTTAGCATCAATCGCGGCAAAAGTAGGGCGTAACCCCGCAATACCAACTATTGCATTAAGAACAATATCGGCTTTTATTGAGGCAACCTCGCAAACGCCCTCATTGCCCGATAAAACCTTAATATCAGTGTTTTCAAGGCGTTTTTGAAGTTCTGTTGCGGCGGCTTCATCGAACACGGCAACCGCTTTTACACCAAACTCTTTGGCTTGAGCCTCGAGCTTATCAATACTTTTTCCTGCGGCAAGGGCTAAAACGGCATATCCATTTTTACGGGCAACGTCAAGTGCCTGTTCCCCTATTGAGCCGGTTGAACCTAAAATAACAAGTTTTTTACTCATAATATTTTACCTAAATCACAGAGACGTAAGTTAAGAACAGTAAAAATGCAGGGGCAATAAACAAGATTGAGTCTGTGCGGTCAAGCACTCCGCCGTGTCCCGGCATTATATTTCCATAGTCTTTTATTCCAAAATATCTTTTTATAACCGATGCAAAAAGGTCGCCGAACATACCGAGTACGCTAAAAATAGGCGTTACAGCGGCCAACAACAGAATATTTATAGACCTATCAAGTATAATTTGGAAGACAAGACAGGTAATAACAGTGCCAACAACCGAGCAAACAACTCCGCCAACGGCACCCTCGATAGTCTTTTTTGGGCTAATTTCGGGAGCAAGTTTATGTTTGCCGAAGAAACTGCCCACGAAATAAGCGCCAATATCGGTAACACAGGCGAAATTGAAAAGCAATACAAAGTATAAGAGACCTGCTTTTGAACTGAAATTGATAAGCTCCGCAAGACAGATAAAGGCAAACGATATAATCATTGGCATTGAAATTGTCATTGCAAGTTGTGGCATATCAAACTTTTTGTGCCCTATTACCGCAAATATTGCAACAAAAAAGATATAAATAAGTGTAACCATGGTTGTGGTAGCAAAATAATTGAAGCTAAACCACAGTGTTGCCGCAGCATATATCATCGCAGCAAAAACGGGAGTTTTAACCTTTACGGCACCTGTACACCAAAGCATTTCGTAAACGGCGATAGCGG
The DNA here is from genome assembly GCA_017630655.1 of Clostridia bacterium. Lineage (GTDB taxonomy): Bacteria > Bacillota > Clostridia > Oscillospirales > Acutalibacteraceae > SFWF01. The sequence continues at coordinate 10,820 of JAGBUU010000047.1, read as the reverse complement.
CCAGTATGGCTAATGCGATAACTACGGTTATGCTGAAAAAACTATTTAAAATAAGCAGTCCCGCTACCAAGGCGGCAGCAACTACTCCAGATATAATACGCGTTTTCATAAAAACACTCCTTGCTAAACACCACCAAAACGGCGGTTTCGCTTGTTATAATCGTCTATAGCCTGTTCCAAGTCCTCTGTAGAGAAGTCAGGCCAAAGTATATTAGAAAACCAAAACTCGCTATATGCCGACTGCCAAATAAGGAAATTCGAAAGTCTGTATTCCCCACTAGGTCTGATAATAAGTTCGGGGTCGGGATAATGTTTTGTATATATGTGAGAAGATATTGTATCCTCTGTAATATTCTCTGCGCATATTCCCTCTTTTACAATATCGCGAACTGCATGAACAAGTTCATCTCTTCCGCCGTAGTTAATTGCCATATAACATTTAAGGCCGGTGGCGTCTTTAGAGTCGTACTCAGCCTGTGCCATAAGCTGCACAATATCATCCGGCATACCGCTTCTATCACCGATAAATTCAAGCTTTATATTTTCGCTTTTAAAATTGGCAGAATCTCGAAGATAGTCGCGGAAGATGTTCATTATTGCATCTACCTCTTCTTTGGGACGTCGCCAATTTTCAGTTGAAAAGGCGTATACCGTTAAATGTTTCACGCCTATTTTATTACAATATCTTGCAATTTCTTTAAATTTTTTAGATCCTGCGGCATGGCCTGCCGTACGGGGCAAGGAACGGTTTTTAGCCCAACGGCCATTACCATCCATAATTATTGCAATATGTTCGGGTATTATGCGATTAATTGGAGCCTCTTTTTTCTTTTTAAAAAAAGCCAAGATTATCACCTTTCAAAAAACCACCATAGCGGTGCTATGATGGTTTAGTTTTTTAGATTTCAAGGATTTCCTTTTCCTTTGCAGCAAGAAGTGTATCAACCTCTGCACAGAATTTGTCGGTAAGATTCTGAATCTTCTTTTCGCCGTTTGCCTGGTCGTCCTCGGTGATAACGTTATCCTTTTTCAAAGCCTTGAGTTTTTCGATAGCATCGCGGCGAATGGAACGAACAGCAACCTTTCCGTCCTCTGCCATTTTCTTAACCTCTTTTACGAGTTCCTTGCGACGCTCTTCGGTTAAAGGTGGGAAAATAAGGCGGATAACTCTTCCGTCGTTATTAGGATTAATTCCAATATCGGAAATCTGGATAGCCTTTTCAATAAGTTTTAAAGTAGAGGTGTCCCAAGGCTGAATTTGAAGAACGCGGCCTTCGGGAACGGATACAGACGCAATCTGCTGAATAGGAGTAGGTACTCCGTAATAATCAACCGTAATTCTGTCAAGGATAGAGGTGTTGGCTCTTCCTGCACGTACGGTTGCAAACTCTCTGCCTACAGAGTTAAGGCTTTTATCCATACGTTCTTCTGTATTCTTAAGTAAGTCTTTCATAAGATTTCCTCCAAAAAATTATTCTACAAGAGTGCCTATATTTTGACCAAGCATTGCCTTCTTTATGTTGTCAAGTTCCTTCATTGTGAAGACGAGTATTTTAATACCGTTATCCTGACAAAGAGAAGCCGCAGTCATATCCATAACGTTGAGTTTAAGGGTAAGTACATCCTGATGGGTTAGTTTATCAAACTTTTTAGCATCGGGATTCTTCTTGGGGTCGCTATCGTATACACCATCGACGTTTGTTGCCTTAAATATAACGTCGGCACCGATTTCTGCTGCGCGAAGGGCGGCTGCAGTATCGGTAGAAAAGAAAGGGCAACCTGTTCCGCAACCAAAAATAACGATTTTGCCCTCTATTAAATGGGTTACGGCGCGGGATTTTGTAAAGGGTTCGGCTACCTGACGCATTTCAATTGCAGTAAGTACGCGAGCGTCCACTCCAAGTTGCTCAAAACCGTCCTGAAGCGCCAATGAATTAATGGTGGTGGCAAGCATGCCCATATGGTCGGCACGTGTGCGGTCCATTTCGCCGCTGCTTCTGCCTCTCCAGAAGTTTCCTCCGCCTACGACAATTGCAATTTCAACGCCGAGTTCACTGCATTCCTTTATCTTTTTACAAACCTCGGTTACGGTATCGAAATCGAGTCCGCTTCCCTTCCCTCCGGAAAGAGCTTCACCGCTAAGTTTTAAAAGCACTCGCTTAAAAACAGGCTTTTCGTTGCTCATAATTATCCCTCCGCTTACACTACTTTATTATCAGATTTATTTTACAATAATTAGCCGTTAAAGTCAATCTAAATATTATATAAAAAAGCAAAAGACGGCTGCTGCCGTCTTTTGCTTTCGTTGTTATTTTACTTTGATATCGCTATCCTCAAATCGACCAACGTTAAAACGCCTTATTCTATCGTCTGATACAAGCATTACGTCAAAACAGGGATTATACGCCGCAGTGTTGGTGCTTATCTGCCAAAGGTCGATATCGTCACCGTAGATATCAAGGTGCTTGTGTATATGGCCAAACTGATAACTTAAAATTTTTCCTTTTGAATTTGAATAATCAACCTTTAATTCAAGGTCTTCATCGGCAAAAACAGTCTTTTTCTGATATGCCGCAAGGAATGCGCGCAGTTTTTCTCCTCTTGGTGTTACATACCCGTTAATTTCGGTGTCGATACCCATATGAGCAAGAATAACTACTTGGCCGTCAAATTCCGGCGGCAGTGCCTCGTTAGCAAGCCATTTTAACTGGTGGGCAGAATATCCGTATTCAACGTTTTCTCTAATCCACTCGGTAACGTTACCCTCTTCATCAAACGGCATACGGGGGTCAAAACTATCAAGACATACTATTCTGGTTTTTTTGCCGTCTTTGACCATATCGCAGTAATAGTATTTTGACCATTCATAAGTGCTGTCATATACGCAGTTTTGGGGCACGTATGGCGTAAGGAAGTTATCCTTCCAATACTTATCGCTAAAAGCAATTTCTTTATGAATTTGTCCGCCCCAAGGATAGTAAATTCTGTGGAACGTACCGTCGTCGTGATTGCCCATAAGAACAAATACCATCTTGCCGCTTTTCTTTGCGACGTCAAGAAGACGTGTAATCTGTCCTGCGGCCTTTTCTCTCGCACCATCTTCGGATTCATAACCGTTGATTATGTCTCCGCCAATGCAAATAAAATCAATGCTATCGTTATTTTTCGCAATTTGGGCTATAGCCTCAAGTTGAGCTACCAACTCAGCTTCTTTATTGGCTACAACCTCGTCACTTTCGTAAAAGGTAAGATGACCCTCTTCATCCTTAAGAAGATAGGCACCATTATGCAAATCGGCTATAAAAATATAACCTATATCACCTTTTTTGGCAGATTCAAGTTTTTCGTTTACAGCCTTAACTTCTTCATTATACTTGTGAATTTCAAAACTGCTCATTATATAACCCCCTTGATGATTGAATTATACACCATATTTTTTGAAAATGCAACAAAAAAGGCTATCCTAAACGGATAGCCTTAAATAGATTATTATTTAATCATGTTAGCAACTTCGCTTGCAAAGTCGTCTTCCTTCTTCTGGATGCCTTCGCCCTTTTCATAGCGAACGAAAGAAGCAATCTTAACGGTGCCGCCGAGTTCCTTGGCAACAGAATCTACGTACTTACCAACGGTTAAATCGCCATCGATAACGTACTGCTGCTCAACAAGGCAGTTTTCCTTGTAGAACTTGCCGATTTTACCCTCAACGATTTTGCCGAGAACTGCGTCGGGCTTGTTAGCCATTTTGGGGTCTTCCTTCATTTGAGCAACGAGGATAGCCTTTTCTTTCTCGAGGTCTTCAGCAGGAACAGAAGCCTGATCAAGATAGCCGGGGTTCATAGCTGCAACCTGCATTGCAACGTTCTTACCCATAGCAACAAGTGCATCACTCATATCAAGGTCGGTAGCGAGCTCAACGAGAACGCCGATTTTACCGCCTGCATGAACGTAAGATACAGCCTTACCTTCGATGCGAACGAAACGACGAATCTGAATGTTCTCACGGAACTTGAGGAAAATATCTTCCTTGTACTCGCCAACAGTCTTACCTTCATAGGTAGAAGCAATAAGAGCATCAACATCTGCAGGGTTGTTAGCGATAACAGCCTTTGCGCAGAGGTTTACGAATTCTTTGAACTCATCGTTACCTGCAACGAAGTCGGTCTCGGAGTTAACCTCGATAACAGCGGCAACGCCACCTTCAACGAGAGCTACAACCTGTCCTTCTGCAGCAACACGGGAAGCCTTTTTAGCCTGAGAAGCAAGGCCCTTCTCGCGAAGATAGTCAACAGCTGCCTCCATATTTCCATCGGTTTCTTTAAGAGCGTTTTTGCAGTCCATCATACCGCAACCGGTCTTTTCTCTTAAAGCCTGTACGTCTTTAGCAGTAAATGCCATAATAGTATTCCTCCTAAAAGTATTGAATTATTCTGCTGCTGCTTCTGCTACTTCTTCAGCAACTTCTTCTACAGCAGCGGAGCCCATTTCGCCCTGCTTAGCCTCGATAACAGCGTTAGCCATGGTTTCAGCGATAAGCTTAACAGCACGGATAGCATCATCATTACCGGGGATAACAGCATCGATTTCATCGGGATCGCAGTTAGTATCAACGATTGCGATAATCGGGATGTTTAACTTCTTAGCCTCGGCAACAGCAATACGCTCTTTGCGAGGGTCAACAATGAACATAGCAGCAGGGATCTTCTTCATATCCTTAACGCCGCCGAGGAACTTCTCGAGTTTTTCAATTTCGCCCTGAAGTTTGATAACTTCCTTCTTGGGAAGCATATCGAAGGTTCCGTCAGCCTCCATCTTGCGAAGCTGCTCTAAACGACCAATTCTTCTTCTGATGGTTGTGAAGTTTGTGAGCATACCGCCAAGCCAACGTGCATTTACGTAGGGCATTCCGCAACGCTCTGCCTCTTCCTTAACAGAAGACTGAGCCTGCTTCTTGGTGCCGACAAAAAGAATGTCGCCGCCTTCTGCTACGATGTCGCGAACAACAACGTAAGCATCGTTTACCTTCTTAACTGTTTTCTGAAGGTCGATAATGTGGATTCCGTTTCTTTCGGTGAAGATGTACGGAGCCATTTTGGGGTTCCAGCGTCTTGTCTGATGTCCGAAATGAACACCTGCTTCAAGAAGCTGTTTCATAGAGATAACTGCCATTTTAATTTCCTCCTGAGGTTTTTCCTCCATTTTGCTTCGAGCAGCTTGCGTAAAACACCGATGTGTCACCTGCACGCAACAAAGCAAAATGTGTGTTTTTATTACTGCCCATAAGACAGCTGATAGATTATACCATAAGAAAATTCATTTTGCAAGTGTTTTTTTGCAAAAGTATTTTTCTTTTATTATATATTTTTTTGTGCAATTTTTTTAGTTGACTTAAAAGATTATTAGGTGTAAAATTGAAAAAATATTAATTGTATTTTTGGAGGAAAGAAAATATGGCTTATTATTTTAAAGACGTATCTCACACCTTTAACGAATATCTCCTTGTTCCGGGATATTCTTCGTCCGAGTGCGTACCCGCAAACGTATCTCTTAAAACACCTCTTGTAAAATTCAAGAAGGGCGAGGAACCTGCAATCTCTCTTAACATTCCCCTTGTTTCCGCAATAATGCAGTCGGTTTCGGGAGAAAAACTTGCAGTTGCTTTGGCCAGAGAGGGCGGTTGCTCATTTATCTATGGCTCCCAGTCTATTGAAGACGAGGCCGCAATGGTTGCTCGCGCAAAGAATTTTAAAGCAGGCTTTGTCGTAAGCGACTCCAACGTTCGTGAGGACGACACACTTGCCGACGTTATCAGACTTAAAGAGCAGACAGGTCACGATACAATGGCTGTTACCGACGACGGAACTCCCAATGGTAAACTTTTAGGCGTTGTAACAGGCAGAGATTACAGAGTTAGCCGTATGGACCCCGCTACCAAGGTCAAAGAGTTTATGACCCCCTTCTCCTCCTTAATATATGCTACTGAGGGTACAACCTTAAAGGTAGCAAACGATATAATTTGGGATCACAAACTTAACTCCCTTCCCATTGTTGACGACGAGGGCCGTCTTAAATACTTCGTTTTCCGCAAGGACTATTCCTCTCATAAGGACAACCCATTAGAGCTTCTTGACTGCGAAAAGCGTTACGTAGTCGGCGCAGGTATCAATACTCGTGACTATGCCGAGCGTGTTCCCGCTCTTGTTGAAGCTGGCGCAGATGTTCTTTGTATCGACTCTTCCGAGGGCTTTTCCGAATGGCAGAAACTCACTATTGACTGGATAAGAGCACACTACGGCGATAAGGTTAAGGTTGGCGCCGGCAACGTTGTTGATAAGGAAGGCTTCCGTTTCTTAGCCGAGGCAGGCGCAGACTTTATTAAGGTTGGTATCGGCGGTGGTTCCATCTGTATCACACGCGAAACCAAAGGTATCGGCCGCGGACAGGCTACCGCGCTTATCGACGTTTGTGAAGCAAGAGACGAATATTTCAAGGAAACAGGTATCTACGTTCCGGTTTGCTCCGACGGCGGTATCGTTCACGACCACCATATGACCTTAGCTCTTGCTATGGGAGCCGACTTTATAATGCTTGGCCGTTATTTCGCACGTTTCGACGAAAGTCCGACCAACAAGATTTCAATCGGTGGCACCTATTACAAGGAATATTGGGGCGAAGGCTCTAACAGAGCAAGAAACTGGCAGAGATACGACCTCGGTGGAGATAAGAAGCTCTCCTTTGAGGAAGGTGTTGACTCCTACGTTCCCTATGCCGGAACCCTTAAGGACAACGTTGGCATTTCTCTTGCTAAGGTTAAGTCTACAATGTGCAACTGCGGAGCCCTTACCATTCCCGAACTTCAAAAGAATGCAAAACTCACCCTTGTTTCTGCAACAAGTATTGTTGAGGGCGGAGCACACGACGTTATCCAAAAGGATGCATCAAGCAACAATATTAAATAATTCACGCTTCACCGATGCCGATGGGCATCGGTGATTTTTTTGCAGAAAATGGCATAAATTATTTTTTTATTGACAAAATACCACTATTAGTGCGATAATATATTAGAATATAGGTGATATTATGCGAATTATCAGCGGAACGGCAAAAGGCCGAAAACTTAAAACTCTTGCCGGCGACAACGTTCGTCCTACCTCCGACAAGGTTAAGGAAGGCATTTTCAGTGCCATTCAGTTTGATGTCCAGGGCCGTCGCTTTTTAGACCTTTTTGCCGGAAGCGGACAAATGGGGCTTGAAGCACTAAGCCGTGGAGCAGAGAGTGCAACATTTGTGGACTGTTCGGCCGATTCGATTAAAGTTTGCAAAGAAAACATTTCAGCTTTACGCTTTGAAAACATTTCTAATGTCATTCGCTCAGACGCACTTTCCTTTTTAAATTTGTGCGGTGGCAGGTTTGATATTGCTTTTCTTGACCCACCCTATGCTGCAGGTCTTTTAGAAAAGGCGCTAAATTTAGTATGCGATAAAATGTCAGACTACGGCATTGTAATTTGCGAGCATCCTCCCGAGGTTATACTTCCCGAGGAAATTAAAGATTTTTGCATATATAAAAAATACCGATACGGAAAGATAAACGTAACCACATATAAAAAAGGACAATAAGATGAAAGATAACATTGCAATTTGTCCCGGTAGCTTCGACCCTATAACCATCGGTCACCTTGACATTATTCAAAGAAGTGCGAAAATGTTTAGCAAGGTTATTGTGGTTGTTATGTCTAACGCCAACAAAAAAAGCGGATGCTTTTCGGTTGAAGAACGGGTAGAAATGATAAAAAAATCGGTTGCCGATATTCCTAATATAGAGGTTGACCATTATGAAGGCTTACTTGCAGACTATGCAGCAAGTAAAAACGCAAAGGCAATTATAAAGGGTCTTCGTGCTGTTACAGACTTTGAATATGAGTTTCAGATGGCACTTACCAATAAAAAACTTAATCCAAATCTTGAAACTCTGTTTTTAACCACAAGTGCAGAGAATATGTATCTAAGCTCAAGCATGGTAAAACAGATAGCCTCTATGGGCGGAGATATAACGGATTTTGTTCCCCCCGCTATCCATAATGACATTGTAAATAGATTAAAGAAAGGATGAAATATATGTCTATAGAAGATTTACTTGAACAATTTGACGAGGTGCTTGAGGGCGGTATAAAGATACCCGGAAAGCGTACCGTTGTTGATGTTGAGAAGCTTCGTGCTCTTATTGACGACATTCGTCTTAACATTCCCGGCGAAATTAAGCAAGCAAGAGGTATCGTTGCCGACCGCACCGATATTATTACCAATGCAAAAAGAGAGGCTGACGGAATTATCCGCAGTGCAGAAGAAAGAGCCAAAGCAATGGTAGCTCAGGAAGAGATTACCAAGCTTGCTCAGGAAAAAGCAAGTGAGATTATTGCTACTGCTCAGGCAAAGAGCCGTCAGATGAGAAAGGCCGCACAGGACTTTGTTGACGACATTATGCGTAGAGCCGACGAAGGTCTTACCGCTAATCTCGGCGAGGTTAGAAAGACCAGAGCCGCTCTTAAACAGAGCGTTCCCGCTGCTCCTGCAAAAGAAGATTAATTTTAAAAGCATCTCGAAAGAGATGCTTTTTATTTCGACAAAAAAACCTTGAAGAGAACCTTTGCTTGTGTTATACTTTTAAGGCTATTGGAGGTGAACGAATGGACAATATAAAAACTATTGCAACTAACAAAAATGCATATCACGAATACTTTGTCGTTGAAAGTTTCGAAGCCGGTATTGAACTTACAGGCACCGAAATTAAGTCCATTCGTCAAGGCCGCGTTAATTTGAAGGATGCTTGGTGCAGCGTTGACGACGGTCAGATGTATGTAAAACAAATGCATATTTCACCTTATGACCATGGCAATATATTCAACAAAGACCCCTTAAGAGTCAGAAGACTTCTTCTTCATAAAAGAGAAATTATGAGACTATTTGGTCTTGTTAAGCAACAAGGTCTTGCACTTGTTCCCCTCTCTCTCTATTTTAAGGGTTCTCTCGTAAAGGTTCAACTTGGTCTTTGCAAAGGTAAAAAGCTTTACGACAAGCGTGCCGTTGCTGCAGAAAAATCTGCCAACAGAGAAATGCAGCGCACTCTTAAAGAGCAAAACAGGTGATGTTATGAAATATGAGATTCTAAACATTGATATTGATTACGAAAAAATAGGCACAAAGGGAACCGACTATAAACCTTATTTATCTGTTTATATTCCCGATAATTCCAAAGAAATAGATTTAAACAGAAAACGTCCTACCGTTGTTATTTGCCCCGGGGGAGGTTACAGTATGACCTCCGACCGTGAAGCCGAGCCGCTTGCCTTTAAACTTTTGGCGGCCGACCTTAACGTAATTGTTGTTCGTTTCGACGTAAGACCGGTGCAATTCCCTGCCCAGATACTTGAGGTCGCCTTCGCCATTTTAAAGGCAAGAGAAATGGCTGAAGAGTGGAACGTTGATACAGAGAAAATTGTTGTTATGGGATTCTCGGCGGGCGGACATTTAGCGGCAAGTTACGGCAACCTTTGGAACAAAGATTTTGTTAAAGAGTATTTTGGCCTTAAAGGTGGAGAAAATAAACCTAACGGTATGATTCTCGGCTATCCTGTAATTATGTCCGAGGGCAACGAAATCAGCCGTGGCAATATGATTAACCTGCTTGGCGATAAGATAAATGACAAAGAACTTCTAAAGCTTCTATCCTGCGAAAAACAGGTAAGCGAGGATACCCCTCCGGCATTTATCTGGCATACCTTTGAGGATGCTGTGGTAACTGTAGAGAATTCTCTGGTAATGGCATCGGCGCTTAAAGAAAAAAACATTAATACCGAACTGCACATTTTCCCGCACGGAAGACACGGACTATCCCTTTGCAACAGTTCAGTTTATAAGGAATATGACGGTTTTGCATCGGAAGTACAGTGTTGGATTGATATGGCAATTCGTTGGATTACAAACTTATAATTGATACATATCCGCCTTTATTGGCGGATAAATATACGGGGCCGTAAAGGTTTCGACAGGGGCTTTGAACAGCCGGAAGCGAGCAGAGGTGCGGTACCTCTATAAAAGCCGCAAACTTTAAAATTAAACGACAACTCTAAAGTTGCTCTTGCAGCTTAATTAAGCTGCCGTCCGACCCGGTAATACCGCGGACCGGCAAGGGCGTCGATTAGCGGTGAACGTGAACCGAGTAATGCCGATAGCTCGGTCATGATAAATCGGCTACTAAGCACAAAAGCGTGTCGGTTTGCTTTTGCGTAAGGGAATGTAGATAACCGACTGCGCTCGGAGATGCTGACTCGGATAGGCTTTTGGACAGGGGTTCGACTCCCCTCACCTCCACCACATAAGAACGAGAGTTATGATACCAAAGGTATTGCAACTTTCGTTCTTTTTCTATGTCTGAAAACCTTTGTGAAATATGAGTTTCTGACACTATTGCATAAGAGTTTAGTTTCATCGTGCGAAGATTAGTTTCATTGTGGGAGAAAAGTTTCATTGTCAAAAAGAATAGTTTCATTGTAATTAAAATCGTGGTATAATAACCAAAAAGAAACACAAAAAGAGCTTAGGACTTTTCGTGTTGTTCCTTGGATTTTTTGGGATACTATTCGTCGGATTTTGTATCTGCAATGCAATGGCTGTTGCTATAAATTGTATATTTGAAGGATTTGATTCTTTTTGGGAAAGAATTTTGGATTTGCCGTTCTTATTATATCTAGGTTTCTCTTTTGTTATATCAATAGTGTTGACTATCGTCATACAAATCTCTTGTGTGCAACAATAAGTTT
>JAGBUU010000046.1 GCA_017630655.1 Clostridia bacterium | reverse complement strand
TGCCGGTGATTTCTTCCATCTTCTCGATGTATTCCATAATTTGCGCCTGGATGTCATCGTTAATTTTTCTTCCGTCTTCGTAATACTGAGTACAAGCCTCGGTAGTTACAGTGAAGCCCTGGGGAACGGGAAGACCGATTTTGGTCATTTCAGCAAGGTTAGCACCCTTACCGCCGAGGAGTTCACGCATGGAAGCGTCGCCTTCTTTAAAAAGATAGACAAACTTTTTGCTCATAATTTACCTCCTGATATTTACGGATTATTCCGTTTTTTTGTAAGATATTTACCCACATCGGTTTATTACCGCGTTAGGTATCAATTTACTATAACATATTTCACACTAAAAATAAAGAAGATTTTTAAAAAAAGTATGCCAAAAAATTTACAAAATATTCCACTTTAGGTAGTGAAAAATGCCTATATATTTATATGAGAGGGCGTCAAAAACAAAATTTTCGGAAATTTTTAAAAAATTTTTAAAAAAGGGTTGACTTTAACGCTTTAAAGTGCTATACTGTGAAACATCCCGCAAACGAGCTTATAAAAACACTCTTTGCAAATATACTTTTAGGAGTTTTACTTATGAAAAAATTATTAGCACTTATTATGACAATAGCCCTCATCTGCGGCTGCTTTGCTGGCTGCGGCGGAGCAAAGGATGACGGCAAATATGTAATTGGTATCTGCCAGATTGTAAAGCACGAGGCACTTGATGCCGCAACCAAAGGCTTTAAGGATGCTATCATTGCTGAGTTTGGCGAAGAAAACGTTACCTTCTTAGAGCAGGATGCCGCAAACAACCCCGACACCTGCACCACAATAGTTAATGACTTCGTATCTAAAAAGGTTGACCTTATTCTTGCAAACGCTACCCCCGCTCTACAGGCAGCATACAACGCTACAGAGACAATCCCGATTTTAGGTACATCTGTTACCGAGTATGGTGTTGCACTTGAAATAGAAAACTTCACTGGTACCGTAGGCGGTAATGTTTCGGGTACTTCCGACCTCGCTCCCTTAACCGAACAGGCACAAATGATAATTGACCTTGTTCCCACAGCAAAGACAGTTGGTATGCTTTACTGCAAGGCTGAAGCAAATTCTGCATATCAGGTTAAGGTTGTAAAAGAATATCTTGAGAACAGAAACATTACAGTTAAGGACTTCGGTTTCAACGGAAGTGAAGACGTTGCTTCTGTTTCAGAGGCTGCGGCAGCTGCTTGCGATGCAATCTACATTCCTACCGACAATACCGCTGCTTCCTGTACCGAAACAATTAACGGCGCTGTTTCTCCCAAGAAGGTTCCCGTTATTGCAGGCGAGGCAGGAATCTGCAAGGGCTGCGGAATTGCAACACTTTCTATAAGCTACGAAAACCTTGGTAAAACCACCGGTGAAATGGCTGTTAAAATCTTAAAGGGCGAAGCAGACATTAGCGAGATGGCTGTTCAGTACGACAACAACCCTGTTAAGAAGTATAACAAGACCCTTTGCGATGAGCTCGGAATTACTATTCCTGCAGGCTACGAGGAGCTTAAATAATCTGACTTGATTTTGTTTGCAACCTAATGTAAAATATAGTGTGCCACAGCGAAAAGCCGTGGCACATTACTGCATTTTTTAGGAGAAAATTATGGATATTCTAAATTGGTTAGCCGCTATGCCGGGTGCCGCTGCCCAAGGTATGATTTGGGGCATTATGGCTATCGGCGTATACATAACCTTTAAAATCTTAGACCTTGCCGACCTTACTGTAGACGGCTCAATGGTAACGGGTATGGCAACATGTGCTATGCTTATGGTAAACGGCTGGAATGTATGGGCGGCAATGGGTGTTGCCTTCATAGTAGGCATGGCTGCAGGTGTGGTAACAGGCGTGTTCCATACAGTTATGGGCATTCCCGCAATTCTTTCGGGCATTTTAACACAGTTAATACTTTGGTCTGTAAACCTTAAAATTATGGGTAAGGCAAATCAGGCGCTTCCCGCACGCAACTTTGATGTTTTAGTAACCCAACTTCGCAAGTATGAGTCGCTTGTATATCTTGCCCTTGCTTGCGTTGCTATTGTGGCAATTCTTTACTGGTTTTTCGGAACACGCTACGGTATGTCTATAAGAGCGACCGGCTGCAACGAAAAAATGTCAAGAGCACAGGGTATAAATACAAACTTCAACAAGGTTGTAGGACTTGCCATATCAAACGGAATAGTTGCTTTTTCGGGTGCTTTGCTTGCACAGTATTCGGGAAAAGCCGACATTTCCGACGGACGCGGTGCTATAGTTATAGGCCTTGCCGCAGTTATTATTGGCGAGGTAGTTGTTTCACGCATGGGCCACAATTTTGTAATAAGGCTTACAGGCGTGCTTCTTGGCGGAATAGCATATTATATTGTATACCAGACGGTTATCTTCCTTGGACTTGATACCGACCTTTTAAAGATGCTCTCTGCCCTCGTAGTTGCAATATTCCTTGCAATTCCTTACCTTAAAAAGACCTATTTTAAAAGACCTGTAGTTGCGAAAAAGGGGGAGAATTAAATGTTAGAACTAAAAAACATAACCAAAATATTCAACCCCGATACACCAAACGAAAAGGTTGCCCTTGACGATTTATCTCTAACCCTTGAAGATGGCGATTTTGTAACCGTAATCGGTGGTAACGGAGCAGGAAAGTCAACACTTCTTAACGCCGTGGCAGGAACCTTCCCTGTAGATGCAGGAAGTATTGTTATCGACGGCGAGGACATAACCAAGCTCCCCGAGCATAAAAGAGCAAAGTTTATCGGTAGAGTTTTCCAGGACCCAATGACCGGCACCGCGGCAGATATGTGGATAGAGGAAAACATGGCACTCGCTATGCGTAGAGGAAAGACCCGTGGCTTTTCCTGGGCAATAAACGACAAAGACAGAAGAATTTACAGACAGATGCTCTCTCGTCTTGATTTGGGGCTTGAGGATCGCCTTTTCCATAAGGTTGGGTTGCTTTCGGGCGGTCAGCGTCAGGCGATAACACTTCTTATGGCATCAATGAACCACCCTAAATTATTGCTTTTGGATGAGCACACCGCCGCACTCGACCCCAAAACCGCCGCAAAGGTGCTCACAATCACAAAGGAAATCGTTGAGGAAGAAAAACTCACAACAATTATGATAACCCACAATATGAAGGACGCTATAGCCTATGGCAACCGCCTTATTATGATGAATTCGGGTAAAATAATTCTTGACATTAAGGGAGAAGACAAGGCGAAGTTAACGGTTGAAGATTTGCTTAATGCCTTCCAGAAGGCCGGCTCGGATGGTGCGGCAAATGACCGTATGTTGCTAACCTAAGAGTTGTTTTGGTGAATAAGCACAAATTAATCAGATAAATTTGTCATTACTGACAGTTTTCATTTTTACTTTACTGTGCTAAAATAAGTACACATAATTTTTTAGTAAATTATTATTTTAAAGGAGATTTTATTATGAAATCAGTATTCAAGAAAGCATTTGCTTTAGTTCTTGCTATTGCTATGCTCACAACCTTTGCTGCATGTGGCGGCAACACCGCAAATAATACAGAATACGTTATCGGCTTATCCGGTCCTCTTACCGGTCCCGCTGCAGTTTATGGCGTTGCTGTACAGAACTCTGCTCAGATGGCTATTGACGAAATCAACGCAGCAGGCGGTCTCGACGGCGTTATGTTCAAGCTTGAGGCTATGGACGACAAGCACGACGCAACTAAGGTTTCGGCCAATTTCGCTGCTCTTATGGAAAAGGGTATGCAGGTATCTTTAGGTACCGTTACCACCGCTCCCGGTCTTGAGTTCACAAAGCTCTCTAATGACGACAAGGTATTCTTCCTCACTCCCTCTGCTTCGGGTGATAAGATTCCTGAGTTTGACAACGGCTTCCAGATGTGCTTTGCAGACGGAAACCAGGGTAAGGTTGCTGCTAACTTTGTAAACAGCCTTAGTCTTTCTAAGATTGGTATCTTCTACAAGTCCGATGACCCGTATTCAAAGGGCATCTTCGACCAGTTCAAGGCTAACCTCAATGATGGCATTGAAACAGTAGAAACTGTTTTCACCGCTGCTAACGAGACCGACTTCTCTGCACAGATTACTCAGCTTAAGGATTGCGACTTCATCTTCATGCCCATCTACTATCAGCCTGCTTCTGTATTCATGACTCAGGCTAAGGGCCAGATTAAGAATAATGCTACATACTACGGTTGCGACGGCTTCGATGGTCTTGCAGGACAGATTGACCTTACAACCATTCCTCAGGAAGTTTCTATGCTTTCTCACTTCGATGCAACCTCTTCCGCTCAGGCAACTGTTGACTTCGTTACCAAGTATACTACAAAGTACGGTGCAGAAACCCTCAACCAGTTCGGCGCCTCTGCTTATGACTGCGTATACGCTATCTTCAATGCTATGAAAGAGCTTAAGGCTGCAGGCAAGGATATTCCTGTAACAATTTCTGCCGAAGACCTTTATACCCTTCTTAAAGACCACTTCACCGGCGATTTCTCTTACTCCGGCGTTACCGGTACCGATATCACTTGGGAAGATAACGGATATGTAAACAAGGCTGCAGTTAAGTTCACTCTTAAAGAGGCAGATAAATAATATCTAAACATAAAAAATACTATAATTATCAGTTTGCCGGTGTGGTTTTCCGCTCCGGCAAATTGTCATAATTTTATATATTATATATATAAGGGAAAAGTATGGAAATTATTGAAACAATTATCAACGGGCTAAGCCTTGGCGGCACCTACGCCATGATAGCGCTTGGCTATACAATGGTTTACGGTATTGCTAAAATGCTTAACTTTGCCCACGGTGACATTATTATGGTGGGCGGCTACACATTATTCGTTACACTTTCCGGCATG
Organism: Clostridia bacterium; assembly: GCA_017630655.1. GTDB lineage: Bacteria > Bacillota > Clostridia > Oscillospirales > Acutalibacteraceae > SFWF01. The sequence goes on along the minus strand of JAGBUU010000046.1, from coordinate 5,231 downwards.
GGCAGACCAATAGTTGGTCTTGCTCTTGCAGTGCTTGTTTGCGTGCTGCTTGGTGTTTCGGTAGAAAAGGTGGCGTACAAGCCCCTCCGCGGAGCGTCGCCTCTCGCTGTACTTATTACGGCAATCGGGGTAAGCTATCTGCTACAGTCCCTGGCTCAAATAATCTTTACCTCTGCACCTCGTATGGTTTATGTTGGTGGACAAGACGGCCTTGGATATGTAGTAATAGGCGACCTTAAAATTCAAAAGCATATTCTTATTACCCTTGTTTGCTCGGTTATAATTATGGTGGTACTAAGTCTATTTGTTAAATACACCAAAATTGGCCGTGCAATGATAGCCGTGTCCGAAGACAAGGGTGCGGCTCAGCTTATGGGTATAAATGTTAATATGATTATTACTATTACCTTTGCAATCGGCTCGGCCCTTGCCGCTTTTGCAGGCTTCTTTATGCTTATGAAGTCTCCAAGCCTTACAAATACCCTTGGTGCAATGCCAGGTATTAAGGCTTTCACCGCTGCCGTTATTGGCGGCATCGGCTCTCTCCCCGGTGCAATGCTCGGCGGACTTTTTATCGGTATGATAGAAACAATAGCACAGGTTGTTCCCGGCATGGGTGCATACACCGTTGCTATTGAGTTTTTAGTGCTCATAGTAGTTCTCCTTGTTCGCCCCACTGGTATTTTAGGTAAGAAGAGGAGGGAGAAGGTATAATGAAGGCTCAAAAACATATTAAGTGGAGCCATTATATCAACTATGTTGTAATTGCGGTTGCAACAATAGTTCTTGGCGCCCTCTCGATAGCAGGCGTGCTTCCTGCCTCATATCAAATTATTTTAGAAAATATTGCCATCGCAATCACCCTTGCCGTTTCTCTTTCGATGGTGGTAGGCTTTTTGGGTGAACTTTCTCTTGGCCACGCAGGTTTTATGTGTGTAGGTGCATACCTTGGCGGTAAAACCGTATATGTGTTAGCCCCAATAATCGGCGAAATTCCTGCCCTTATTTGTGGCTTTATTGTTGGCGGTACACTTGCCGCCGTTTGCGGTATTATAATTGGCCTTCCCGCACTCAGACTTCGCGGCGACTATCTGGCCATTGTAACCCTTGCTTTTGGCGAAATCGTTTGGTCTATCTTTATGAACACAAGCGAAAAGTCTTTCGGCGGAGCACTTGGTATGCCCACCGTTAGAATAGACAGAGATTATCTTTTTGTAATTGCTCTCGTTGTAGTTCTTCTCTGCCTTGCGGTTACACAAAACCTTATTCGCTCAAAGCACGGCCGTGCAATTACCTCTATCCGTGATAACGAGATTGCTGCCAGAGCAACAGGCATTAATGTTACAAAGTATAAACTTGCCGTTTTTGCAATTTCTGCCTTCTTTGCAGGTGTTGCAGGCGTTCTTCTCGCATCGTCAAACTACACAGTTCAGAGCCAGAAGTTCAACTACAACTATTCAATTGAAATTCTTGTTATGGTAGTGCTCGGCGGTATGGGTAACATCAACGGCTCTATTATTGCGGCGGCACTTATTACCTTCCTTGATATCAAGCTTCAAACCGTGCTCACGGGTGAACTTGCCGTTTTACAGGACCTTGTTTATGCGGCAATCCTTATTGTAATTGTTATCTACAATAACGCACCGGGGCTTAAAGGATTTAGAGAGAAGTATAACATTAAAAACATTTTGGCAAAGCTTAGGAAGAAAAATTTCGACCCGTCCAAGTCCCGTGATGACGAGGCTAAGTGGGACCGCGTACCCACCAAAATCCAGATGGACGAGGTATTGTCGGTAGACGTTCAGGTGAAATCTCCCTACGACCCCGATAAAGCAGGAAAGGGGGATAACTAATGAGTAAAGTAGTTTTAAAAACCGAAAATTTAGGTATTTCCTTTGGCGGACTTAAGGCTGTACAAAACCTTGACCTTGAAATTAAGGAAAAACAGCTTTATGGCCTTGTCGGCCCCAACGGTGCGGGCAAAACTACAGTTTTCAATATGATTACCGGCGTTTACAAGCCCACGACAGGCAAATTCTTTTTAGATGGGGAAGACTTAACAGGCAAAGGTCAGGAGGCAATTAACCACAAGGGAATTGCCCGCACCTTCCAGAATATTCGTCTGTTCAATAATATGACGGTTATCCGTAACGTACTTGTTGGTCTTCACAACCAACCAGAGTTTAAATGCTCTATGGTGGAAAGCATCTTCCGTCTGCCCCGCCACTTTAAAACCGAAAAGGCAATGAGAGAAAGGGCTAAGGAAATTCTTAGAATTGTGGGTCTTGAGGATGAGAGAAACAACCTCTCTTGCAATCTACCCTACGGTAAACAAAGAAAGCTTGAAATTGCCCGTGCATTAGCCACAAGCCCCAAGCTTCTGTGTCTGGATGAGCCTGCCGCAGGTATGAACCCCAATGAAACGGCGGACCTTATGAGCATTGTTAGAAGAATTCGTGATGAGTATAACGTTACAATTCTTTTAATTGAGCACGATATGAAATTCGTATCCGGCCTTTGCGACGAGATTACCGTTTTAAACTTTGGTACTGTTCTTGCACAAGGCTCGCCCGAGGTTGCCCTTAACGACCCCGAGGTTATAAAAGCATATATAGGAGGATAACGCTGTGGCTTTACTTGAAGTTAAAGATTTAGAAGTTTACTATGGCGTTATTAACGCCCTTAAAGGTATAAGTTTTGAGGTTAACGAGGGTGAAATCGTTACCTTAATCGGTGCAAACGGTGCCGGCAAAACCACCACAATGCAGTCGGTAATCGGTCTTATTCCTGCCCGTCACGGATCGGTTATCTATGACGGTCAAGATATTACAAAAATGCCCTGCCATAAGATAGTACACCTTGGTATGTCTCAGGTGCCCGAGGGAAGACGTATTTTTCAGGAACTCACCGTTTATGAAAATCTTATGATGGGTGCCTACAGTGTAGGCAAAAAAGCCAACTTTAAAGAGGATATTGAAAAGATTTATGACCGTTTTCCCCGCCTTAAAGAGAGAAGAAACCAAATTGCGGGCACACTCTCGGGCGGCGAACAGCAAATGCTCGCTATGGGACGCGCCTTAATGTCCCACCCCAAGCTCTTAATGCTTGATGAGCCCTCTATGGGACTTTCTCCCCTCCTTGTTGACCAGGTTTTTGAAATTATCAAGGACATCAATAAGGATGGAACAACAATTCTTCTTGTTGAGCAGAATGCAGGCAAATCTCTGGCAATTAGTGACAGAGCCTATGTTTTAGAGACAGGCTCAATAGTGCTCACCGGCACAGGCAAGGAGCTTGCCGCAAGTGAAATGGTTAAAAAAGCCTATCTTGGAGGATAAAAAAAGAAGCACCCAACGGGTGCTTCTTTTTTTAGGGAAGAGGGAAAAGGGAAGAGGGAAAAGGGAAGAGGGAAAAGGGAAGAGGGAAAAGCAAATAATTGTTGACAAATTTCTAATACACCTATATAATTAATTAAACTGAATTTCTTAAAACCTATGAGGCGAAAGTTAGACCGCAAAAGGAACTTACAGAGAGTGGGGGAGGGTGTAATCCCCATAGCAACCGTGCGGTAAGTGGGTCGCTGAGGGAATGATGAACAGAGGTTGCTCTTAGTAGTCGGACCGTAAGTCTGCGTTAAAGACAGGGAATGTGTTAGCATTTCTAATGAGATATCCCGTTTGGGATAATAAAGGTGGCACCGTGGATTTTCCGCCCTTTAACAGCAAGATTGTTGAAGGGCGTTTTTTATTTAAGATTTTCGGTAATTTTACTTTTGGAGGAAACAAAAATGAAATTAGGCGGAGTTAATTTTGACACTTATTTTAAGGATTATCCTAACAAGGACGGCTATTTCGGAAAGTACGGCGGAGTTTATATCGACGACAAACTAAAGGATGCTATGGCCGAAATTACCGAGGCTTATATGAGCATCTGTCAGTCAAGAAAGTTTATCGCCGAGCTCAGACGCATAAGAAAGGAATTTCAGGGTAGACCTACCCCTGTAACCCACCTTGAGAGACTTTCAAATTCTATTGGCAATGTACAACTCTACGCCAAGCGTGAGGACCTTAACCATTCGGGTGCGCATAAATTAAATCACTGTATGGGTGAGGCGTTGCTTGCAAAGTATATGGGCAAGAAAAAGATTATTGCCGAAACGGGTGCAGGTCAGCACGGCGTAGCGCTTGCTACCGCGGCGGCATATTTTGGTCTTGAGTGCGATATTTATATGGGTTCTGTCGATATTAAAAAGCAGGCTCCAAATGTTGCCCGTATGAAGATTTTAGGCGCAAACGTAATTGAGGTTACCCACGGTCTTGCAACCCTTAAGGAAGCGGTTGACGCCGCCTTTGAGGCTTATAGCAAGGAGTATAAGGACTGCATCTACTGTATCGGCTCGGTGCTCGGCCCCCATCCTTTTCCAATGATGGTCAGAGATTTCCAAAGCGTTGTCGGTATTGAGGCAAGAGAGCAGTTTATTGAAATGACAGGTCATCTGCCCGATGCTATCGTTGCCTGTGTTGGCGGCGGCTCTAATGCGGCAGGCCTTTTCGCAGGATTTTTAAACGACCCTGTTGATATCTATGGCGTTGAGCCTTTAGGTCGCGGCCCCAAGCTTGGCGACCACGCCGCTTCTCTCAAATACGGTACCGAGGGCATAATGCACGGCTTTAACTCTATTATGCTCAAGGACGAAAACGGCGACCCCGCCCCCGTTTACTCGGTAGCAAGCGGTCTCGACTATCCCTCCTCGGGCCCCGAACACGCCTTTTTACAGGAGATTGGACGTGTTAAGTACGACGTAATCGACGACGAGGAAACAATAGATGCATTCTTTAAACTTTCTCGTATGGAGGGCATCATCCCCGCTATCGAATCTTCACACGCAGTTGCATTTGCTATGAAAATGGCTAAAGAAATGGACCACGGCTCCATTCTTATCAACCTTTCGGGCAGAGGCGACAAGGATATGGACTATGTTATAGAAAATTATGGTATAAGATGATGAGAATTGCAGTTATAACAGGCGCTTCAAGCGGAATGGGCAGAGAATTTGCAATTAAGCTCGAAGCACAGAAAAACTTTGATGAAATCTGGGTAATCGCACGAAGAGCCGACCGTCTCGAAGAACTTAAAGAGGTGCTGGGTGACAAGGTACGTCCCATCTCCCTCGATTTAACCGAGAATGAGAGTTTCGAAAAATACAAGTCTATGCTCGAGGCCGAAAAGCC
>JAGBUU010000045.1 GCA_017630655.1 Clostridia bacterium | reverse complement strand
GGGGATACAGAATGCCTGAAGACCAATACCAATAGCAGCAGCAGCTTCAGCAGCCTTTGTGCAACCCTTCTTAATTGCGATAGCGCAACCAACAGTGTAAGCCCACTTTGCATTCTCGAATGCGATAGGCTGAGTTTCCTCTACAATCTTGTAGGGGTCAATGCCTTTTGCAGCACAGATTTCTTTACATTCTTCAATAGAAGAAATACCAAATTCTTTTAAAGCGGCAAGGATTTTGGCCTCGCGTCTTTCATAACCTTCAAATAAAGCCATTATAACTTACCTCCTCAATTATTCTTTTCTGGGGTCGATGTACTTAGCGGCATCGTTGAAGCGGCCGTAAGTGCCCTTGGATTTTTCATAAGCTTCGTTAGGCTCCATGCCCTTCTTAATGAAGTCGGTCATTTTGCCGAGGGAAACAAACTCATAACCAATAACTTCGTCGTTATCATCAAGAGCCATTCTTGTGCAGTAGCCTTCGGTCATTTCAAGGTATCTTACACCCTTAGCCTTGGTGCCGTACATAGTACCAACCATGGAGCGTTCACCTTTACCAAGGTCTTCCATACCTGCGCCGATAACAAGTCCGTCCTCGGAGAAAGCAGACTGGCTACGACCGTAAACAATCTGTAAGAAGAGTTCACGCATAGCGGTGTTGATTGCATCGCAAACGAGGTCGGTATTAAGAGCCTCTAAAAGAGTTTTTCCGGGGAGGATTTCTGCAGCCATAGCAGCAGAATGGGTCATGCCCGAACAACCGATAGTTTCAACAAGAGCCTCTTCAATAATTCCGTTTTTAACGTTGAGTGAAAGCTTGCAAGCACCTTGCTGAGGAGCACACCAGCCAACACCGTGTGTATAAGCGGAAATATCTGTGATTTCTTTTGCCTGTACCCATCTGCCTTCTTCCGGAATGGGAGCGGGTCCGTGTTTGGGGCCCTTAGCAACGGTACACATGTTCTGAACTTCAACTGAATAATTCATTATGTATATTTCTCCTTTCGGTAATTGATTAAGACACACTCCTAATCATACAAAACTATTATAACAAAAACAAAAACAAATTACAAGAGAAAACCGACAGTTTTCGATATTTTTATCAATATTGCATATTAATTAAAATTATGGTATATTTTACTTGGTTAATACATATTATAAATGGTGATGATTATGATATATAAAACAGTTGACCCAAGAAGTATCAAAGACAATTTAATAAAATGCTTCGCTGAGGAATGGGCGCTTATAACGGCAGGAAACAGGGAAGATTATAATATGATGACGGCATCCTGGGGCTTTGCAGGTGAAATGTGGGGCAACGATAGTATTGCTGTGGTTGTACGTCCCCAACGCTACACAATGGATTATATTGAGAAGAGCGATTATTTCACCGTGTCATTCTACGGCGACAACAAGGCTATCCATAAGGTTTGCGGAAGTAAAACGGGTAGAGAAATCAATAAGACCAAGGAAGCAAATCTGACCCCAGTTGCTAATGAAAAATATGTCTATTTTAAAGAGGCAAGAATGGTGCTTGTTGTTAAAAAACAGTTTGTTCAGCAAATAAGTGAAGATGCATTTATTGATAAGACTGTAATAGATAAATGGTACCCCGAAAAAGATTATCACAATATGATAATCGGAAAAATCGAAAAGGTATTAATAGCAGATTAAAAAAAGAGCAGGTTTCAAACCTGCTCTTTTTAAATTATCTGTTATTAATAAGCTTGGTAAGTTCAACGGGGTCAACAATCTTGCCGTCCTTGTAAACACGCATATTGCCCGAAGCAATTTCGTCGATAAGGATAACTTCATCGTTGTTGAAACCAAACTCAAACTTTATATCCCAAAGGTCAAGGCCTATTGACTTAAGGTCGTCGGCAACAATCTTTGTAATAGCAAGGGTCTGAGCCTTCATAGACTCGAACATAGCGGGGGACATAACTCCAAGAGCGGCAAGGCCTTCGCCTGTGACAAGGGGGTCACCCAAAGCATCGTTTTTAAAGGTGCACTCAACGTATCCGCCTTCGAGCACGGTACCGTCTTTAATATATTCGCCGTATCTGCGAATGAAACTTCCTGTTGCAACTAAACGGCAGATAACCTCAAGACCATGACCGAAGGTAGTAGCAGGAAGCACTTCCATAGTAGCATCTTCAACGTTAGCAGAAACATAATGGGTCTTAATTCCAGCCTTTTTAAGAAGCTCAAAATAGTGAATAGAGGAGATAAGGTTAGCCTTACCGATTCCTTCAATAGTGAGACCTACAGAGTTTTCGCCCGGGTCAAAGACGCCGTCTTTGCCTGTGCAGTCGTCCTTGAATTTGAGCATAACATTGCCGTTGTCAAGAGAATAAACATCCTTAGTTTTACCTTGGTATATAAGTTTCATATACTCATCGCTCCTTTAAAGCTTTTAAATTACGTGAATTATTGTATCACATTTTTTTAAAAATGCATAGTTTTTTTTGAAAATTTATTTTATAAAAATTTTCTCAAAAAAGGCAGAATTTTTATACATAGTCAATAACTTCTACAACGCCGCTTGAATGATATAGTGACGGGGTAACAAGAATTGAAAATCCGCTGCCGGCTGGACAGGTCCATTCAACCATACTCTTTCTTGGCACGGCACAAGATGAAAGCAACATCATAATTGCACCGCCGTGCATAATAACCGCGGCGTGCTCTGCACCCTTAGACATCATATCACGTACAATTTCATTTAGCCCAACACAAAGCCTTTTTGCAAAGTCGGTGTTGTCCTCTCCGTTTGGTGCGGCATTAATTCTGCCCGCAGCCCAGTCGGCATAGGAGGGCAGCAGTTCAAGTTCGTTTGCTGTTTTTCCCTCGAAATCGCCAAAATCAATTTCTCTCATATTATCAACCGTCTGAATATCCTTATCTGGATACAGTATGGCTGCTGTCTGCTTACAACGAAGCATAGGGCTTGAGTAGACCGCATCAACCCTCGGGAAATCAGTTTCTTCCTTTAAGCGTTTAAGTTCATTAACACCTGTCGCCGCTAAGGGCAGGTCGGTAGCGCCAATGTATTGTTGTTTTAGGTTGCCCTCGGTAAGTCCGTGGCGGATAAGGTGAATTTTAAATGTCTTCATAAATAACTCCCAAAAATTCAGAAATTATAGTGTTTGATACAAGCATACCCTTAGCGGTTAGTGATATACCTTTGTTGCTTACTGTGCACAGTCCGTGCTTTTCAAAGTGTTTAGCCTTGTCTATGATTTGATTACTTATCGGCTTTTTAAACTTCTCAATATACTCATTAAAATTAAGCCCACTTGCAAGCCGAAGACTTAGCATAATATATTCAGCCTCATCGCCACCTGTGCCATCTAAAATCACTTCGGCACATTTTATAAAGGAGTCAATATCACGCTCATAATAAAACCTATCACCCTTAAAAAATGAGTGGGCAGATGGGCCTATACCAATATACTCTTCTTGTTTCCAGTAGCGGTTATTGTGCCGACTCTGATATCCCGGTTTAGCAAAATTAGAAATTTCATAATGCTCATATCCGGCATTTTTCATACTCTCACACAGAAAAACATATTGTTCTGCCGTTTTATCATCATCGGGGATATTGAGCGGCATCTTATAAAAAGGAGTACCTTTTTCGACCTTTAGAATATAGGCCGAAATATGCTCGGTTTCAAGACAAAGCACACCGTCAATACTTTTCTTCAGCGTGTCTAGTGTACTGTCGGGTAGACCTAGCATAATATCCGCTGAGATATTGTTAATACCAATATTTCTGGCCATAGCCACAGCTTTTTTTGCGTCATTAGCGGTATGACGTCTTCCAAGAGTACAAAGCTCATTTTCAAGGCAGGACTGCACACCGATGGATACCCTGTTAACCCCGAGAGAAACGGCATATTTTAAGAAATTCTCAAGGTTATCACCGGGATTAACCTCTACCGTTATCTCGGCGTTATCTAAAAGGTTAAACCCGTTTCTGACAGCACCTAAAATAGCCGAAAGCTCAGCCTCACTTAATAGGGAAGGGGTGCCACCGCCAATATACATAGTGTCAATGGGGCGAGCAGTACGCTCACCCCATTTTTTAATTTCATTTACAAGACTTTCAATATACCTTTTTTTAATATCTTCTGTGGGAACAACCGAATAAAAATCGCAGTAGTTACACTTTTTTTGGCAAAAAGGTATGTGTATGTAAAGCCCTAAATTGTTGTTAGTCAAGGATTTCTCCAATGCAGCTTCCGGGAATAGCGGCAGCGTTAGCCTCGTCGGTATCAAGATGCATGGCAAGAGCATAACTGTCGGAAACTCTGGCTACTACATCGCCGAAAACAAGAGCGCGTCCCTCGGTAGGAATTTTAACCGATACAATTTGAGAATCTGTAATGCCGTATTTTTGGGCATCTGCAGTGGTCATATGAATATGACGCTTAGCGGCAATAACACCCTCTGTAAGTTCAACCTCGCCGGCAGGGCCAATAAGTTTGCAAGCACCGCTTCCTGCGGTATCGCCCGACTCGCGAATAGGAGCCTTAACGCCGATCGAACGAGCGTCGGTAAGAGAGATTTCAACCTGTGTTGCTTTTCTGCAGGGACCGAGAATAGATACACCAGCAAGCTCCTTTTTGGGACCTACAACGGTAACGCGCTCTTCGCAAGCGTACTGACCGGGCTGAGAAAGGTCCTTTTTAGGTGTGAGTTTGTAGCCTTTACCGAAGAGAATTTCAAGATGCTCCTCCGAAACGTGCACATGGCGTGCGGAAATTTCAACTAATACTTCTTTTTTCATATTTTTTCTCCTTAGAATGTTTATATATTAATTGTACACAAAAGCTACCAATTTTTCAAGATAAAAAATAAACGGACGGTTTATTCCGTCCGTTTAAAACTTAATTAGCCTTCAGAGATAGCCTCTACAGGACAACCTGCTGCACAAGCACCACAATCAATGCACTTGTCGGGGTCGATAACGAACTTGCCGTCACCCTCAGAGATAGCCTCTACAGGGCAACCTGCTGCACAAGCACCGCAGCTGATGCAATCATCGGAAATTTTGTATGCCATTTAAAACACCTCCTTGTGTCTAACTATATTGTAACATATACCTGCAAAAAAGCAAGTAAAAATTTTGTGGATTATTCTTCTAATTCGTCGACTTTCACGGCGGGCTTTTTATTCTTTCCACGGGAGAGAAGTTCGACTTCGCTTCTATGAATTTTGATTGGTGCGGCATCCTCTCCAATTCTAACATATAACATTCCGGTTAGCGGATTTTCGTCTACAACCACACCTTTTCCACTAGACGTCTTAACAAGTGAGCCAACGGGGGGAGTAATTGAGTTTAAATACTCGTAAGCGTCTTGCTCATATTTAAGACAACACATAAGTCTTCCGCAGCTGCCCGAAATTTTTGTCGGGTTAAGGGAAAGACCCTGTTCCTTTGCCATTTTAATAGAAACAGGCTGAAAATCATCAAGGAAACGGGCACAGCAGAAGGGTTGACCGCATATTCCAAGTCCGCCAAGCATTTTTGCCTCGTCTCTAACTCCAATTTGTCTAAGCTCTATTCTTGTGTGAAGTGCAGCCGCCAGGTCTTTTACAAGTTCGCGGAAATCTACCCTTCCGTCACTTGTGAAATAGAAAAGAATTTTAGTGCCGTCAAAAGCGTATTCAGCATCAACAAGTTTCATATCAAGTTCATGCTCTAAAATCTTTTTTTCACAAAGTGTGAACGCCTCAGCCGCCTTTTTGCGGTTTTCTTCAAGTTTCTTTTTATCAACCTTGTCGGCAAGTCGTAAAACCTTTTTTAAAGGCTTTACAATTTTAGAATCGTCAACTTCTTTTGCTTCTTCCGATACGGTAGCACACTCAATACCCTTTGAGGTTTCAACAACAACAATGTCGCCTACAACGGCTTTAATTTCTGCCGGGTCAAAGAAGTATGCTCTTCCGTCGGGTTTAAATTTAACAGAGATTACCTCGGTCATAAATTCCTCTTTCTTCCTTTATTTATTTTTTGCTTCACTCATCTTTGAAGCGAGGGAGGTGAAAAATAAACTTAGATTTATATTTGTATAGAGAGTTGGTGTCAGCTGGCATAGTGCATCATACATTTTAATAAACTCTCTGGCAGTTTCGGGAAGGTGTCCCGTATTCTTTATCTTAGCAATTAAAATTTCGGACATTTCTTCGGCAAATTTCATTGTCTCATTTCTGTCCTTTTCAAGCGGTACAGTGTAAAGCATTGCAGATAGGGGAGAAGCCTTTTCTATGGCATCAAAAAAATCATGCGCAACAGCTCTGCCTTGACTGTCGCCTTCGTCCTGTTGTCTTAAAAGCGCCTTACCGATATTGTTGTTTTCTTCTTTAAGCAGGGCTGCAGCCTCATCGCTTGGAATATTGCAAGCAGAAGTGAGATATTGGAGCGACTCCTCAAAGCTTGGGGCAAAAAGCGAAAAAACAATACAACGAGAAACAATAGTTTCCAAAAGAAGACTTGCAGAGGTGGTTATAAGTATAAACAAAACATCACTCGGCGGCTCTTCAAGTACCTTTAAAAGCAGATTTTGCGAAGCGGGGTTCATGGTGTGTGCATCATGCACTATAAAGACTCTGCGTTTTGCCGTGTGTGCAGAATGATATGCAGTTGTGCGAAGAGCCTCTATTTGTCCCTTTGTAATATTTGCCTTTTTTTCTTCCGGAGAAACCGTTTCTATATCGGGGTGTGTAAGAGCATTGGCCAAATGACAGTTTCTGCAACTGTCACAAGGTGGGTTTTTCTCACCGCAAACAGCAACCTTCGCAAGATAACGGGCGAGCGTTCTCTTTCCTGTGCCAACATCACCCTCAATTATAACGGCGTGGGGCAAACGGTTGGAAGCGATTATAGCATCTATTGATGTTTTGATTCGTTTGTTTGAAACAAGCGGAAAACTCATATAACAAAACCAACTTTTTTCATAGCCTTGGAAAGTGTTCTGCGTGCAACATATTCGGCCTTGTCTGCACCCTCTTTGTAAAGGGTTTCAAGCGCCGCCTTATCCTTGATAATAGCCTCATAGCGTTCTCTTATCGGGCGGAGTTCCTCTACAACTGCCTCTCCGACAGCCATTTTAAAGTCACCGTAGCCCTTGCCGTCAAACTCTAAAGCAATCTGCTCAGCAGTTTTGCCTGTAACGGCAGAATAAATACCAATAAGGTTGTTAATGCCATGCTTTTCTTCACCAAGGCAAACCCTTGCCTCGCTGTCGGTAACGGCACGCTTAAACTTTCTCATAATAGCGTCGGGGTCGTCAAGTATTGCAACCCAGGAGTTAAGGTTTTCGTCCGATTTTGACATCTTCTTTGTTGGGTCCTGAAGAGACATAACCCTTGCTCCGATTTTGGGAATATAGGGCTCGGGTACGGTAAAGACATCACCGTAAATTCCGTTAAAACGCTCGGCTATATCGCGTGCAATTTCCAAATGCTGCTTTTGGTCGGCACCAACGGGTACAAAATCGGGCTTATAAAGCAAAATGTCTGCTGCCATTAAAACAGGATAGGAGAAAAGACCGACGTTAACATTGTCGGCATGTTTTGCAGATTTGTCCTTAAACTGTGTCATTCTTGACATCTCGCCAAACTGTGTATAGCAGGATAAAAGCCAAGCAAGCTGACTGTGAGCCGCAACGTGAGACTGGATAAACAGTGTAGACTTATCGGGGTCAAGCCCTAAAGCCAACATAAGTGCATATGTGGAATATATCTGTCCTCTGAGCTTTGCAGGCTCCTGACGAACAGTTATAGCATGAAGGTCGGCAACCGCAAATGTGCAGTCAAACTCCTCTTGCATATTAAGCCAGTTTTTAAGGGCGCCTAAATAATTGCCCAAGGTAAGCATACCACTTGGCTGAATACAACTTAAAACTTTCTTTTTTTGGATTTCTTCCATATATAAAACCTCAAACTTAAATTTATACAGTTTATATTATACTACAACAGTTCAACTTCGGCAAGAGTTAAATAATATATTTCTTTTTATCATTTATTGTTGTAAATTGTGAGAAAATTTGCTATAATTAAATTAAATATATGCTAAGGAGAGTTAAAATGGTAAAAGTAGTACTACTTGCACACACTCCAAATCCCGAAGCTACCGTTGCCGCTGCGGCAAAACTTTGCTATTCGGCATCTACAATCGAGGGGATACGCGAGGGTCTTACCCCCGAAAAAACCGCATCCTTTGTAGAAATGCTTAGTGAAATCGGTCACGAAAGCCCAATAGAACACGTTTCCTTTACCTTTGGTGTTGAGGGGATTTCCAGAGCCTGTTCACATCAGCTTGTGCGTCACAGAATAGCGTCCTATTCTCAAAAGAGCCAACGCTATGTTAACGAGGACAGCTTTGAATACGTTATTCCTCCCGAGGTTGAAAAAATACCCGAGGCAAAGGATGAATTTATCCGTCAGATGAAGGCTATAGATGAAGGTTATAAGCAGCTGGCTGAGCTTTTAACAGCAAAACATACAGAAGCCTTTATTGCCGAAGGGTTAGATGAAAAAACCGCACAGAGCAGAGCCAAGAAAAAGGCAATTGAGGATGCACGCTTCCTTTTACCCAATGCTTGCGAAACAAAAATTGTCGTTACAATGAATGCAAGAAGTCTTATGAATTTCTTTAGACACCGTTGCTGCAACCGTGCTCAGTGGGAAATTAAAGAGGTTGCAGACCAAATGCTTGCTCTCGTTTTAGAGGTTGCACCTAACCTCTTTAAAAATGCAGGCCCCTCCTGCGTATCGGGTGGTTGTCCCGAAGGCAAAATGACCTGCGGAAAAATAAAGCAGGTTCGTGATTTTTATAAGGAAATGAAGTAAATTATGGGAAAACTAATTGTTATAGAAGGCCTTGACGGTAGCGGAAAATCTACCCATCTTAAGCTTTTGCCCGAAGGCTTAAAGAATATAGGAATTGATAGCAAAAGCGTATCCTTCCCGTGCTATGAGGATGATTCCTCAGCCCTTATAAAAATGTATCTTGCGGGTGAGTTTGGCTCAAAACCGGGAGATGTTAATGCCTATGCCGCCTCCTGCTTTTATGCCTGTGACCGCTATGCTTCCTTTAAAAAGAATTGGGGCGAATATTATAAGGGTGGCGGAGTTGTTGTTTCGGGCAGATACACCACATCAAATGCCGTACATCAGTGTTCAAAACTTGAAAAGGAGCAGTGGGCAGATTTTCTCGACTGGCTTTATGATTTTGAATACGTAAAGCTCGGCATACCAAAGCCCGACAAGGTAATTTTTCTCGATATGCCTACCGAGGTATCCCAAAAGTTGCTCGACGGCCGCTATGAGAGCGACGGTG
>JAGBUU010000004.1 GCA_017630655.1 Clostridia bacterium | reverse complement strand
TGGAGCATATAGCCGTTTACGCCAAGAAAAGAGCAAAGTTCTTCTGGGCACAAATTAGCAATGTCGCCAATCGTAAAAATCCCACGGGCAAGAAGCTTTTTCTCGGTGGCGGGGCCAACATAAAGCAGGTCACGAACGGGTAGGGGAAAAACCAATTCTTTGTAATTTTCTCTTGTAAAAATGGTTACGGCGTCGGGCTTTTTGTAGTCGGAGCCGAGTTTTGAAAAAACCTTGTTCCAGGAAACACCTATAGATACGGTTATTCCCAGCTCACTCTTTATTCTTTTTCTGATTTGCTCAGCAAGAAGACGCCCTTCTTCGATGCTTCTTACATTATCGGTAACGTCAAGCCAACATTCGTCAAGTCCGAAAGGCTCGACTAAATCGGTATACTCGCAGTAGATTTTTCTTGCCATATTTGAGAACCGAACATATAGTGGGTAGTTGGGCGGAACAACGACTAAATCGGGGCATTTTCCAAATGCCTGCCATAGCGGCATTGCCGTTTTAACGCCTTTAGAGGCGGCTATCTCGTTTGCCGTTAATACTATGCCGTGCCGTCTTTCGACACTGCCGCCTACTGCCACGGGAAATTCTCTTATTTCGGGCCTATGAAGACACTCAACCGAGGCAAAAAACTTATTGCAATCAATATGAAAAATCACCCTATCCAGACCCGTTACCCCCTAAAGAACAAATGTTCTTATAAATAATATCCCCAAAACTTAAAAAAGTCAAGTGGAAAAGACTTCTTGACATAAAATTTTTAGGGTGGTAAAATTGTTTTACAAATTTTGGATTTAGGAGCGTAGTAACATGAAAAACCAAGCATACAAGCCTGTCGGCAAATTGAACCCTGATTATGAGTTCGTTTGGGGCGACGATTTTGATGGGGATACACTGGACACAAACAAGTGGTCAACCGAGGTTACCAAAATGGGTGGCAGAAACATTTTAATAGTTGAAGACACCGAGAAAACCATAAAGGTTAAAGACGGCGCATTAGTTCTCACCGCTTATAAAGATGAAAACGGCAATTATCATGTTCCAAACTCGGTTCATACAAAGGGCACAATGAATTATCTATATGGTTATGCCGAAATAAAGGCGAAACTCCCCTTAGAACTTGGCTGCTTCGCTTCCTATTGGACTCGCGGCGTTTCCGATAATCCTTCCACCTCTTTGGCGCCCGGTTTACTTGACCACTATGCCGAAGTAGATATGTTCGAGGTCTTCCAGAACGGCGGCAAACAGTGTGTCGGCGGAAATATTCTTAAAAACTTCCCCGGTCACCCCGAAAAGAATTGGTATGCTACCCCAATGGACTGGACACAACAGGTGGTTTTACCTGATGAAGAGTATCATGTGTATGGCTATGAGTGGACACCCACAGAAATAAACCTTTATTTCGACGGCGAAATATATGCCCACTTCGATATGCGTGAGTCCTGGACAGGCACCAACACCGAGGGTAAGGGTCTTGAAGGATGGGCAAAAGATACTACTAAATATGTAGATAAGTCGGGAACCGATATGATATGCTTCACCGAAGCGCAGTATCTTATCTTCAATCATCATCTTCACCACAAAGACGGCTTCTTAGCCTCTGCCTCGGTTACCGATAACGAAAGTTACACCAGTGCTGACTATGTTATAGATTACTGCAGAGTCTTCCAGCTTAAAGGACAGGAACTCTACACCAAATAGTAATCAAATAAGTAAAAATCCCGTTTCAAAATTGAGACGGGATTTTTTATTACTAAATATTGACATTTCACACAAAAATCATTATAATATGTTAAAATAAATTAGAAAACATAAACAAAGGCAACAAATACTTACGAGGCTTGAAAAAACAGAAAAATAGGATGTTGAAAAATCTGTTTTTGCACCTTGTAGTTATGTATGAAACAGGAAGGTGGGCAATTTTCATGAAAAAACTAAGAGTAGAAAAAATAATCGCTTTAATTTTGGCAACAACCTTAATGCTTACTATGTTTACAATGAATGTGTTTGTTTCAGCACAGGCGGTTTGGGACGGCTCGGTTAGTGCACCAACTGCAACAGACGCCGACGGCAACATTCTTATTTCAAACGGCAGCCAACTTGCTTATGTCATTAAGAATGGCGGCGGTGCCGGGAACTATTACAAGCTAACAAACGATATATACTTAAATGACATTACCAAAATCGATTGGCAAACAGGTGCAGTGGCATCAGGCTATACTGCGAATAAGTGGTATGACCACGCCGAAACCTTTGAAGGCACTATTGATGGCGATGGGCACATAATCTATGGTTTGTACAATAATATAACACCTACAGCAAGCGGCCCCTACGGTTCGGCACTCATTCCTTCGGTTATAAATAATGGCTCTGTGTATATTTTTGACCTTGGAATTGACTGTGCATACATAAGACATCACAACGCTTCGGCATTTATTGGTGTGGCACAAAACGCCACAGTGTTTATGGATAGTTGTTATGTTGGTGAAAACGTAACCTTAACAGGCCTTTTTGTTGGCGCGCTACGCGCTTACGCAAAGAATTCTTATGGCGGAGCTATCACAAATTGCTATTCTCTTGCTACCCTGAACGGAACAACACAATCGGGTCTTATCGGTTTGTTCTGGGATAGTGCAAATTCACTTGTTATCAAGAATTGTTATAATGCAAAGGGTGCAATTTCTACGCACGGAGGCAATGGTCAGGCAAACGCCACTAATAATTATGCAAGCGTTAGTGCCGCATTTACAGAAGGTACAACCGTTATATCTTCGGAAAATATGCAGGGTGATGATGTATTTACAAACACCGCAAAAATGCACACGCTTAATGTTGCGAATAAGTTTGAAGCTTCAACAGGTTATCCTTTGTTAACTGCATTTACGGATGCCGCGAATCAAGTTTCCGTTTGGAATGGAGGCCGTGTAGCACCGATGGATACTAACAACGACGGTGTTTATGAAATTACAAGCGGAGAAGAGTTGGCGTTTGTTATTTATAACGGCGGTGGA
This sequence comes from Clostridia bacterium, assembly GCA_017630655.1. Lineage (GTDB taxonomy): Bacteria > Bacillota > Clostridia > Oscillospirales > Acutalibacteraceae > SFWF01. Next base: position 4,840 of record JAGBUU010000004.1, on the reverse strand, counting down.
AACAACTATAAGCTCACAAATGATATTTATCTTAACGATATTGCCAAAATAAATTGGTTAACGGGTGAGGTAGAAAACGGTTACACTGCTAATGTATGGTTTGACGAGTGGGGCACCAACAAACCTTTAGCCAATTTTAGCGGAACAATTGACGGTGACGGATATGTAGTGTATGGTATGTATCTCGACAACGCACCCACATCATATCAGGCATATCACCAGGGTGCAGCACTTATCCCTGCACTTGCTCAAAATTCTTCTACCACAATTCAAAATTTAGGAATAGATTATGCTTATGTGCATCATGCAAATACTGCGGCAGCCTTTGTTGCGGCAGCACTTCAGGGCTCGGCACTTTCGATGGACAGCTGTTATGTTGGTGCCAATGTAACCTTAAAATCTGCAACTGCAGCAGCCTTCCGCGGCTTTGCATATAAGGCGTTTGGCGGCAGCATAACCAACAGTTACTCCCTTGCAACAATGGTTGGCTCATCATACCGCGGCCTTGTGGGTGAAATTTACGAAAACGGTTATCAATTAGTTATTAACAACTGCTATAACGCAAACGGACCTATCACCACACATAACCATTCAGGGCAGGTAACCTCAACCAACAACTTTGAAAGTTATGACGATAAAAACTACAACGGTAGGGAAAATACCCTTAAAGAAGGTGTAACAACAATAGCTTCTGCGGATATGCAGGGCGTTGATGTATTAACAAATACAAGCAAGATGCTTGGAATTAGTTCGGTTAAGTATGTTCCCATAGCAGACGGACATCCCGAATTGAAGGTTTTTTATAAACAAATTCAAAGTAAAAACTCAAATTATTATATTGGTAGAAAGCAGTGTAACGGTGTAGTTTACTATTCTAATGTGGCAGACGCTGCCGACTATTATTGGTGTTATGCAAGTTTTGGTATAGGCGACCTTGTATATATGACACAAAAACTTAATGAGGGACAAAACTCTATCGACCTTGACTTTGACGGCTCAACTACTCAAAACGATATCAACCTTTTAGAAGAGATAATTATGGGCAACTGCGATTTCGAGGAAAAACCAGAATATCATACTCCCAACGCAAACCTTAACGGTAATTATAAGTTTGTTTGGGGTGATGAGTTTGAAGGCACATCCCTTGATACAAACAAGTGGTCCAGCGCTTATACAAAGATGGGCGGAAGAAATATCTTGATTGTAGAGGACACCCCTAGTACAATAAGCGTTGCTAATGGAGGCCTTAAACTTACTGCGTATAAAGACGCCGACGGCAACTATCATGTTCCTACATCTGTTCATTCAAAGGGAACGATGAATTATAAATATGGTTATGTTGAAATTCGTGCAAAACTTTCGCTTGAGCTTGGCTCATTCGCTTCCTTCTGGACGAGGTCTGTATCCGATACGGGCAACCCTCAAAGTCTTGCTCCTGCAAATCTAAACCACTATGCAGAGGTTGATATGTTTGAAGTGTTCCAAAAGAACGGCAACCAGTCGATTGGCGGTAACATTCTAAAGAATTTCCCCGGTCAAGCAGATAAAAACTGGTACGCTACTCCAATGGACTGGACACAACAGGTAGTTCTGCCCAATGAAGAATATCACATTTACGGCTATGAGTGGACCCCCACAGAAATTAATCTTTACTACGATGGTGTAAAATATGCTCGTTTTGATATTACAGAATCCTGGACAGAAAACACCACCGATGGTAAGGGTCTTGACGGTTGGGTAAAAGATGTCACTAGATTTGTCGACACATCGGGAACAGAGATGGAATGTTTCCACGAGGCACAATATTTAATCTTTAACCATCACCTACATCACGAAGACGGATTCACGGCTTCAGCTTCGGTAACCCAAAACATCGATTTTGAAAACGCAGATTACATTATAGATTACTGCAGAGTTTTCCAGCTCGAAGGACAGGAAATTTACACTAAATAGGCAATCGATAAAAACGCCCTTCTTCACTTGTTGAAGCGGGCGTTTTTCGTGCTTTTTCTGCTTGACAAATATATATATAAATGGTAAAATATCTTCGTATAGTTTTGGAAAGTATTCACAAAACGCTCAATCTGTTCAAAATATTGCAAAATCGCTCTTAATACGAGCCTTTTCTAATGTTTTGACCACACTTTTGAAAGGGAGAAATTATATGAACAAAAGAAGAATCCAAAAAGCAATAGCTTTGGTTCTCGCGCTCGCACTAATGCTGTCTGCGTTCACCGTAAACATGTTTGTTTCGGCAGAAGCAGAACCTGAAGTTTGGAACGGCCAAATTTCTGACACAGCGCCTGTTGATTCCGACTCTGACGGTTGGATAGAAATCAACAACGGTGCCGAGCTTGCATACGTTATTAAAAACGGCGGCGGAGAGGGTAACCAATATAAGCTTACCGCAGATATATACCTTAACGCCAAAGATGCGGCTAACTGGCAAACCGGTGCGCCAAAGTTCCTTGATAAAACACCTAATTCTTGGTATACAAATACAGGTAATGATGCTGCCAGCGAATTTGCAGGTGGAACTATCGATGGTGACGGACACGTTATTTACGGTATGTATTTCGAGGGATATCCGGAATCATATGCGAGCAAGTTAGACGGAGCAGCATTAATTCCCAGACTTGCAGTAGGCGCAACTGTTACCATTAAAAATCTTGGTATTGACAATGCCTATATTAACCATACAAACTCCGCATCTGCGTTTATAGGCGTTGCAAGAACAGGCACTAATATTATATTTGAAAACTGTTACGTAGGCGAAAATGTTACATTAACCGCATACAATGCAGCAGCTTTCCGTGCAAATGCAGAGTACAATAGAAATGCAACACCCGATGTAGTTTCTTCTACAATACTTACCAACTGTTATTCACTTGCTACAATAGCAGAACAGGGCGGCTCTTATGGTCTTGTAGGTACTATCAGTGATGCCAAAGGACAACTGTCCTTCACAAATTGCTATAATGCAAAAGGTGCTCTCGGCTACGGCGGAAATATCGGTTACTATGCAGTAGCAACAAATTGTTATGCAACTGCAAAAAGCCAAAACAAAAGTGGCTTACATCAGTTGAATTCGGGGGTTACCGATACTTTAACCGCTAATGATATGCAAGGCGAAGCCTTTGCGGCACAACTTGGCGATGCATACGTTGCAACCGAAAGTTATCCTATACTTAAAGCTTTCCTTCCAAAGTGTAATCACACCTATGATAACGATTGTGACGCCGACTGTAACCTCTGCGGTGAAGAAAGAGAAGTAGGTCACAACTTTGTTGATAATATTTGTACCGTTTGCGGAGCAAAAAATGTTTGGGACGGCGAAATTTCTACCGCAGCACCTGTTGATTCCGACTCTGACGGTTGGATAGAAATCAACAACGGAGCAGAGCTCGCCTATATTATTAAAAACGGCGGTGGTGCAGGAAACAAGTATATTATCACAAACGATATTTACCTAAACAATATAACCACAGACTTCTGGACAAATGGAGCACCTGAGGGTGTTACACTCAATCCTTGGTTTGATAATACTTCTGCTACAGATTTTAATGGCGAAATCGATGGAAATGGCAAAATTGTTTACGGTTTGTATTACGCAAACGATTCTAATAGAGCCACAAAACATTATTTTGCATCTGGTTTAATTCCAAGAATTGCACAGGATTCTCAAGTAACCATTAAAAATCTTGGTATTAACAACGCATACATTAAGCATCCTAACGCTGCTGCGGCATTTTTAGGAAGCATGGTAACAGCATCTTCTGGTGCAGTTCCTTCAGTAAACATAGAAAACTGCTATGCCGGTGCAAATGTAACCTTAAATAGTAATTATGCCGGTGTATTTGTTGCAAACACAGGAAACCAACCTGCATCAATAACCGTAAAAAACAGCTACTCGCTCGCAACTATGGATGCAGCTACAAAGGGCTTGCTTGCTTATATCGGTTCCAATAAGCCCCAGAAAGCAGAACTTGTTAACTGCTATAACGGAAATGGACCTATTAGAGATATTGCAAACCCGGGCTATACAGTGTCTACAACAAACTGTTATGAAACTGTAGAAAGTCCTAAATCTGGTGCGACGGCATATTGGCTGTCTGCGGTACTTGTATCTGCTGAAAACATGACTGGTCCAAATGCACTTACCGTTATGCCTCTTGGTGATGCATATGCTGCAACCAATAGTTATCCAGTGCTTAAAGTTTTCCTTGCAAAGTGCAATCATACCTATGATAACGATTGTGACGAAGATTGCAATCTCTGCGGAGAAGAAAGAGAAGCAGGTCACAACTTTGTTGACAATATTTGTACCGTTTGCGGAGCAAAGGATGTTTGGAACGGTCAAGTTTCTGACACAGCGCCTGTTGATTCCGACTCTGACGGTTGGATAGAAATCAACAACGGAGCAGAGCTCGCCTATATTATTAAAAACGGCGGTGGTGCAGGCAACAAATACATACTCACTACCGATATTTACCTAAATGATATAACCACAGATTTCTGGACAAATGGAGCACCTGAGGGTGTTAAACTCAATTCTTGGTTTGAAGCAAGCCAGGCAGGCGACTTTAATGGTACAATTAATGGTGATGGCCACGTTGTTTACGGCTTGTACTACAATGCCAGCCTTGCAACTGGTACTGCCGATGGTACAGGACTAATTCCGCGAGTTAACGCGGGTTCTGTTGTAACAATTGAGAATCTCGGTATCGATAACGCTTATATTAAGCATACAAAGAATGCATCTGCTTTTGTTGGTGTAGCATATAAGAGTGGAAGACTTGTAATTGATAAATGTTATGTTGGACAAAATGTTACAATAGAG
>JAGBUU010000044.1 GCA_017630655.1 Clostridia bacterium | reverse complement strand
TGCTTCGCTCGGTAACCAGAGGTGTTGGATCCTTCTATACCGAATTTGCAAGGTACGAAGAGGTGCCCGCTTCTATTGCACAAAAAATTATAGCCGAAAGCAAGGCAGAATAAAAATCAAAACGGTGATGCGAAAGCATCACCGTTTAAGTTTTCAGTCTTGTTCTTTTTGCATCTTTTTCCAGTTGAAAAAGCCGTAGGCATCATTTATTAAAATCATTATAAAGCAGAACACCATTGAAATATTTGATAGGTCTTTTATGCTGGCGACTACCCAAAGGACTATAAGCACAATGTCGTTTACTGCGTATGCGGCTGCGTAATACGGGCTTCTGAAAAATGTAAAGGATGCCGCGATAAAACTTGTAGCAATAGACAGTACGCTTATATAAAGACTGGCGGTTTTAAGAGCCTTTAGTATAAAGAAAAATACAATTGTAACAATAATAGTTGAGACAAGCATTAAAAGTATTTTTTTAGGGGTCATTTTTGCAATTTTAACTCGGTCTGAATCTTTATGAGGGTGCTTTATCCAAGAAATAGCAGATGCTACTGCCATAGGGAGACTCATTCCCATATAGGTTATTGCTTCTCCGTAGTATTCAGCAGAGATTGACACTATTCCGTAAAGAACTGCAAAGGCAATAATAAAGAATTGACCCACAACCATACCCTTTGCGATAAAAATAAGTGCGGTAACACCAAGCAGGGAAGCCGTAGTGGCAAGAAAGCCCTGGCCTCCGCCAAATATGGAGGATACGGCAATAACAATTACAGAAGTAAGCCATAAATAAAGTTCAAAACGGCTAAGAGATTTAAAAGGATTTTTCATATTTTTTGTCGCCTCCGAGACAAAATGTTATCATATTGTAAATAAATTGTCAATGAATAGAAAAATGTTGAAAATTTTAGAATTTGTGGTACAATATGGTTGTATAGCATATTAATTTATTGGCACGCACTAGCCCATAGGAGATGAAATAATGTATATTCCCTTTTCTCCGCCCGATATGAGTGAAAGAGAAGCTGAGCTTGTTAAGCAGACTATTCTCTCAGGTTGGATAACATCGGGACCTAAAAAGGCTGAATTTGAAGAAAAATTATCGCAGTACTGCGGCAGTGACAAAACCTGTGCGTTCAACTCTGCTACTGCTGCGTTAGAACTTGCCCTTCGCTATCTTAATGTAGGTGTGGGGGACGAGGTTATTGTTCCTGCCTACACATATACTGCATCCTGCAGTGTTATTTGTCACGTTGGTGCTACTCCGGTTATGGTGGACTGCAAAAAGGGTAGTTTTGAGATGGACTATGACCTAATGGAAGCGGCAATCAGCGATAAAACCAAGGTTATAATTCCGGTTGACCTCGGCGGCGTTGTTTGTGACTATGAGCGTATTTTTAAAGCGGTTGAAAACAAAAAAGCATTGTTTAAGCCAAATGGAGAAGTTCAACAAAAATTTGGCAGAGTTGTAATTTTGTCCGACTGTGCTCATGGTTTTGGTGCCGAAAGATACGGCAAAAAGACAGGTGCTATAGCCGACTTTACCTCATTTAGCTTCCATGCTGTTAAAAATCTGACTACAGCAGAGGGCGGTGCTCTTACCTGGAAAAAAATTGACGGTATAGACAGCGAGGAAATTTACAACTATCTTTGTATAATGTCTCTTCACGGACAGACAAAATCATCGCTCAGCAAAAACAAGCCAGGTGCGTGGGAATATGATATTATTGCACCCTACTACAAGTGCAATATGACCGATATTGCAGCGGCTATAGGTCTTGCTCAGTTAGAGCGTTATGATGATATGCTTGCTCGCAGATATGAAGTTATTGAAATGTATGATAATGCCTTTAAGGGCCTTGGCGTTAGTGTTTTAAAACACAAAACGGCAGACCAGACATCAAGCGGGCATCTCTATCTTGTTCGCGTAGATGGAATTAATGAAGCAAAGAGAAACCAAATAATCGAAAAAATGGCAGAGGTTGGCATTGCCTGTAATGTGCATTACAAACCTCTTCCAATGCTCACAGCCTATAAGAACCTTGGCTTCGATATTAAGGATTATCCTAATGCTTATGCGTGTTATGAAAGCGAAATAACACTGCCCCTTTACAGCAGACTTACCAATGAGCAGGTAGACTATATTATCCAAAACTTTGTTCGCTGTGTGGAGGAAGTTGTATGAAAAAGTGGGAAAATCTCCCCGAAGCGTTAAAGAATGAAGAAGTAAAACCATATTATAAAGCCCTTAAGTCTAAGGGCTTTTCGCTCTTTTTAAAAAGAGCATTTGATATCATTGCGTCCTCGGTTTTGCTTATACTTCTTTCCCCCGTAATGCTTGTATTGGCTATTCTTATAAAGTGTGATTCCAAAGGTCCCGTATTTTATAAAAGCACTAGAGTAACAAGGTATAATAAGGACTTTCAAATTTACAAATTCAGAACAATGGTAATAAATGCCGATAAAAACGGTGCATTAATAACCGTTTCGGGTGATAGCCGAATAACCAGAATCGGCGCTAAAATAAGAGGTTCGCGGCTTGACGAAATCCCACAGCTTATCAACGTTTTTCTAGGTCAGATGAGTTTTGTTGGCACTCGCCCCGAAGTCAGACGTTATGTAGATATGTATACCCCCGAAATGAGAGCGACCTTGCTTCTTCCTGCGGGTATTACCTCAAAGGCAAGCCTTGCCTTTAGAGACGAGGACGAAAAAATGGCCGAACTTACCGAAAAGGGTATGTCGGTTGACGAGGCATATGTTAACCACATTCTGCCCCAAAAAATGAAGATGAATTTGGAATATATAGAAAACTTTAGTTGTATGGAAGACATTACTACCTGTAGAAAGACGGTTTTCTAACAAATAATATTGACAAATCATATATTTTTGATATAATACTAAGCGAAGACTCTGCCTTTGTGGAAAGTTTGCCAGGGAGAACGCGTCATCGACTGTAAGCGCGTTTCAAATGAGTAGTAGGTACGGGAACACTTCGTCGCACGCCATACAAATTAATAAAAAGTGGATGCCTTTTGGCATCAAAACGGGTGGCACCGCGGATAATTTGTTTATTCGTCCCGAGAATACTATTTTTAGTATTCTCGGGGCTTTTTATTTTATAAACTATAGCAAATGGAGGCTTTTAAATGTATAGAACCCATCGTTGCAATGACATAAGAAAGGACCATATCGGGCAGGTAGTAGAGCTCGCAGGCTGGGTTGAGGTAATCCGCGACCACGGCGGTGTTCTTTTCGTTGACCTTCGTGATGAAACCGGTGTTACACAGGTTGTAGTTCACGATGAAAATCTTTTAAAAGGAATAGCAAAGGAAACTGTAATTTCTACAAAGGGAACAGTTACCCTTCGCGATGCGGGAACAGAAAACCCGAAAATTGCAACGGGCGACGTTGAACTTGTAGCCGACAGTGTTACTGTTCTCGGCGCTTGTACAAGGGACCTTCCTTTCGAGGTTGGCGCAGTAAACACCAACGAAAATATTCGCCTTAAACACCGTTTCTTAGACCTTCGTTCCAAGAAACTTCACGACAATATCATTCTTCGCAGTAAGGTTATTGGCCATATGCGTCGCCTTATGGAAGAAAGAGGATTTTTAGATATCCAGACTCCTATCCTCACTGCATCCTCACCCGAGGGTGCTCGCGACTTCCTCGTTCCTTCTCGTAAGCATCCTGGCAAATTCTATGCTCTTCCTCAGGCACCTCAGCAGTTTAAACAGCTTCTTATGGTATCGGGATTTGACAGATATTTCCAGATAGCTCCCTGCTTCAGAGACGAGGACGCCCGTGCAGACCGTTCCCCAGGTGAGTTCTATCAGCTCGACTTTGAGATGGCTTTTGCTACACAAGATGAGGTTTTAGAGGTTTGCGAATCGGTAGTTGCCGACGTTTTCCGCACCTTCTCCGATAAACCCATCACTGCTACGCCTTTCAGAAGAATTCCTTTCGCTGAGGCTATGGCAAAGTACGGCTCCGATAAGCCCGACCTTCGAAACCCCCTTATTATCTGTGATTTAACCGATTTCTTTACCCGCGCTCCCTTTAAGCCCTTTATGAATAAGCCCGTTAGAGGTATTGTTGCTCCCTGTAAGGCAGAGCGTTGGTTCTTCGATAAATCTTTAGACTTTGCTCAAAAACAGGCTAAAATGGCGGGTCTTGCTCACATCACATTACTCGATGCCGCAACCTACACCTTTAAGGACGACCCGATTTCTAAGGTGCTTAGCGATGAACAGAAGAAAGAAATCGTTGAACTTACAGGCGTTAAGGAAGGAGAAACCATCTTCTTTATCTGCGATAACGTATCTTCTACCGCAGACAAGAATGCAGGCGTTATCCGTAACTGGCTCGGCAATGAACTCGGTCTTATCAACAAGGACTCTTTCGAGTTCTGCTTCGTTGTAGACTTCCCCATGTTCGAGCTTGACGAAACTACAGATTCTATTATCTTCACTCACAACCCCTTCTCTATGCCTCAGGGCGGACTCGAGGCTCTCGAGACCAAGGACCCCTGCACCATCAATGCATATCAGTACGACCTTGTTTGTAACGGTATTGAGCTTGCTTCAGGTGCGGTTCGTAACCACAGCCCCGAAATTATGAGAAAGGCATTCTCAATAGCCGGCTACGATGAGAGCGAGGTTGAGAAGAGATTCTCTGCTCTTTATAACGCA
>JAGBUU010000043.1 GCA_017630655.1 Clostridia bacterium | reverse complement strand
TGACTGTGCTACCTCAATTACACAGAATGGCAAGGTAGAATATTATGAAAGAATTGGCGAGGATGTTCATCCCGGCACCATTATTGATTCCGACGGTAATGCGGTTGAGGGCGATGCAGGGGTTGCTTTAAAGAAAATCAGAAATGGAACAGCAGCACTCACAACCCTTGGCGGTATAGGAGAGGCTTTGGGAGGTTACAAGGGCTATGGCTTTGCTCTTGCAGTGGAATTTTTCTCATCTATTCTTCAAGACGGTGCTTACGGTAAGGACCTTGACGGCAAGGATGAAAACGGCAACATTCGTCCCTATCAGTTAGGACATTGGTTTATAGCCATTGATACCGAGCATTTTATGGGTGAAAAAGTTGCCCGAAAAAAAGCAGGGGATATCTGCCGTAGCATGCGAGCTTCCAAAAAAGCTCCCGGTGCTGACAGGATCTACACTGCAGGTGAAAAAGAGTATGAAATTCGTCTTGCTCGTGAGTCCGGCGTTCCGATAAACGAATCTGTACAGAAGGAAATCATCGCTATTCGTGATGAGCTTGGCCTTACTCAGTACAAATTCCCCTGGGAGGACTAATTTATATGGATATCAGAGCCGAATCTCTTAAAAAGCATTATGAATGGAACGGTAAAATTGAAGTTGTTTGCCGTACTCCTATCAACACAAGAGAAGATTTGTCTCTTGCATACACCCCGGGTGTTGCAGAGCCTTGTTTAGAGATTAACAAGGATATAAACAAGTCCTATGAACTTACCCGCCGAAATAACCTTGTTGCCGTTGTTACCGACGGTACCGCTGTTCTCGGTCTTGGCGACATTGGTCCCGAGGCAGGTATGCCTGTTATGGAGGGCAAATGCGCGCTCTTTAAGGCTTTTGCCGACGTAGACGCCTTCCCTCTTTGCATTAAGTCTAAGGACGTTGACGAAATTGTTAGAACCATTTATCTTCTTTCCGGTTCCTTCGGCGGCGTTAACCTTGAGGATATTTCCGCGCCCCGCTGCTTTGAAATCGAAGAAAAGTTAAAGGAAATCTGTGATATTCCGATTTTCCACGATGACCAGCACGGTACTGCTATCGTAGTTGCAGCTGCTCTTATCAACGCTCTTAAACTTGTTAAGAAGAACATTGGTGAGGTTAAGGTTGTAATTAACGGCGCAGGCAGCGCAGGCATTGCTATCGGTAAGCACCTTATGAATATGGGTGTTAAGCACTTAACCTTCTGCGACCGCTTTGGCATCATCTGCGAGGGCGACGAAAACAACAACCCCGCACAGGAAGAAATTTCTAAGGTTACCAACCTTGAGCATAAGAAGGGCACCCTTGCTGATGCACTTTGTGGCGCTGACGTATTTATTGGTGTTTCTGCTCCCAACCTTGTTACTCCCGAAATGGTTAAGAGTATGGCTGCAGACTCCATTATGTTCCCGATGGCTAACCCCACACCTGAAATTATGCCCGACGTTGCTAAGGCTGCAGGTGCAAGAGTGGTTGGTACAGGACGTTCCGACTTCCCCAACCAGATTAACAACGTATTAGCCTTCCCCGGTATTTTCCGCGGCGCTCTCGATTGCAGAGCTTCCTGCATTAACGAAGAGATGAAGGTTGCTACCTCTTATGCACTCGCTTCTCTCATTCCCGATGATGAAATCACTGAGGAAAACATTATTGCTCCCGCTCTTGATAAGAGAGTGGCTCAGGCTGTTGCCGAGGCAGTTATTAAGACCGCTAAAGAAACAGGCGTTGCAAGAATCTAAATAATCAATAAAAAATGCCACCGTTTTAAAAACGGTGGCTTTTTTATTTTAGTAATTGAGTTTTTCTGTTGTCCAAGCCTCAAGAACCTCTACCATATCGGTGGCAATTTGTTTTGCGCCCTCGAGGTCGTGCTCCTTATAATTTCCGCACTCCTCTGCAGAAGTGCCGGGAATATCTCCCTCGAAATCCTTTACAAATTTCATAGAATCGAGCACTATGGAAATTGCTTTTTCATATGACACGCTATCTCTTGTCAAAAAATAAAAACCTGTTCTGCAACCCATAGGGCCTACATAAACTATATAGTCTGATACGTCGGTGTTTCTGGCATATGTTGCAAATAGATGCTCTATAGTATGAGCGGCGGCATAGGGCAGATAATCTCCACCGTTAGGCTTTTTCATACGCACATCATATGTAATTACATCCCCATCAATTCGGGATATGTACATACCCTTATCTATTTTATTGTGGTCAACCGTAAAGCTAGCAATTTTTTTCACTTTTATCACCTTATAAAAAATATGACGGCGTTTTGCCGTCATATTTAATTATTCTGTAGTATAGTTATCGAAATAACCCTGAATGAATACGATAGGAGTTCCCTTGTCGCCCGAACCTGAGGTTAAATCGCAAAGAGAACCGATAAGGTCGGTAAGTCTTCTTGGGGTTGTACCCTCGGAAACCATTTGACCTACGAGGTCGCCGTCCTTTTCCTGAATCTTTGTCTTGATAGCCTCTTTAAGAGCTTCGCCCGAAAGGTCGGCAAAATCGTTATCGGCAAGGTATTTGAGTTTAAGCTCGTTTGGTGTGCCCTAGAGACCTGAAGTATATGCAGGAGAAACCACAGGGTCGGCGAGCTCCCAAATTTTACCAACAGGGTCCTTAAATGCACCGTCGCCGTAAACCATAACCTCAACGGTTTTACCGGTTGCAGCCTTAATTTTAGCCTGAATTTCATCGACAACGGGTTGGCAGTTTCTGGGGAAGAGTTTAACCTGATCCTCGGTTGCTTTGTTAGAACCTAAAAGACCGTAGTTTTCGTTGAAGCCACTGCC
>JAGBUU010000042.1 GCA_017630655.1 Clostridia bacterium | reverse complement strand
TTGGCTTTATAGCTTATATTCATTTTTCTGATTATACAGAAGCCGATCACGGCAAACGGTATGAAATTACGGTAACAGATTGTGAATACGAGAACACGGAAGAGTACGATTACCTGTACATATCCTGCAAAGAATTTGAAGAAAACTTTGAAGTAACTCGTTTTTTTCAGTATTCCAATTTGCCAAAAGCGCTGATTGAGCGATGTGAGGCAGGAGAAACTCTAGTTGCATATGCAGAATACAAACAGCCAAAAAATTATGACAATTACTATGAGGTAATTCAATTAGAAAGCTTGGATGGAACAGTTTATCGTTCATACGAGCATACGAATCAAATAGATCGATATATATTGACGTTCTTGCTGATTGCTGCAGTTGTTATTTTCGTTCCGTTTTTTATTCTTTTCTTAATGATGCTAGTTGTTGCATTGAATCGTCAACGATTCGTTTCACATCCACGTTTTGTGAAATTCTGTTTTCCAAATTATTCGTTGCCATTAAAGTGACTCAAAATGATATCTAAATCGGTGCAACTTGCCAAAAATGAAAACACCCACCATTTCGGTGGGTGTTTTCGTTTTTTATTTCGAGTTCGATTTAAATTTATCCCTGAGGGTTATGAGCCCCCCTGCGAATAACCTGCTTTGCTTTCGACCGCCCACAGTGTGGGATGCAGGGAGAAAGGAAAGGGGCAGCGGTCGACAGAGGCGAGGGCAGTGTACCGACGCCCGAGCAAATGTCGGGCACCAGGGTCCGAGAGGTTGTTGGTCATTCGGTCGGCTGATGGTCGGTTTGAAAACACGTTTGCATTAAAAAGATAACAAAGTCGTCCCGATTCTTCGATGTTAATTGATTATTGGAAAAATATGTGGTATAATGTCGGTATAAATTCATGAGAGGTGAATTGTTTGAATTTTCCACGATTGAAGAATGCGTTATTATGCAGAATACTTATTTATGTAGTTGTTCTAGGCGGATTTATTGCTCCGATTATTATCGTTGCGAACTTAAAATTTATTCCCGAAGCGGTAAAGGTTATTATTGGTATAGGATTGGCAGTCGGTCTTTTGATATATCTAATTAAGAACTTTGTTTTATTGATGGCAATGGATGTTGGGTTAGCCATGTTACATTGTCACAATACCGCCAGAAAATGTTTCGTGTTGCCTAAATCCTTTTCAACACAAAAAATTGAGAGGAGAATTACCCGCTTTGGTAAGGAATACGAGCCTGCTGTCATTTCCCCTCGTCCCACAACAATTCGATATAAGAGTAATACTCCAATAACGTTCTATTCAAGCGGTATCGAGAAAGTTATTGCAACATATCCTGTTGATTTTTTGGATAAAAACCAATATCAATTGATTGTCAACTCTGCTACAGCAAATTCACAGGCGTTAAAAGGTAAAAAGAAGCATCGCTTTCTTGACAAAGCCCAAAAGAGTTCTCCGCTAAACCGTGTTACCGTCATTGTGATATATGCCAAAAAAGTAGATGAGAAATTGAGAAACAGTTTATACGATGTGGTTTGTAAAAATGGTGGAGACGGCTTCGATACGGCGGTACTTCCGTGTGTGATAGATGTAGAAAAACAGATATGTACGTTTGACAGTATGCGAATTCCATACATGGGTTTTCAATATCCTGTAAAAAATCGCGGTATAAAAATTATTCGAAAATTTTTATTCAACAACAAACTTCCTTTTGCCGATTCATCGGATACGCTTGACCCTATCAAGGACATGAATCCCGAACAGAGCTTGTGGCGTTTTTGGAAAACCACAAAAAAAGAATTGATTTTGGATGACAAAGAACACAAAAGACGCTTTGAAAAAATGCAACATAGAGAGATTATTTTTGAAGACGACTATATTTATCTCAAGTGGAAAGATCGTGGTATTTGGCTTTCAGTTGAATTAAATGAAGAACTAAAAACAGCCGAAATCGACACCATTGAAAGTTGGGATTATCCCAAATCCAACAATATTGCAAAAGATACTATAAAAGAAATCAAAACCGATATTAATACGTATTTTGCTGGTTTGGGATATACCGCAAAATACTTCTCTTGCGAATAATATCTAAATCGGTGCAACTTGCTTTTTTAATATTTACACCGTATAATAGATTGAGGCTGAAGCTTAAAAGGAAGTGAACTTTTTGAAAAAATTTGAAGGTATGCTATTTTGCACCGACCTTGACGGAACTCTTTTTTCGAGCGATACATCGGTATCAAGACAAAATCTTGATGCAATAGAATATTTTAAGTCTGAGGGCGGGCTTTTTACTTTTATAACAGGCCGTGCCCCTATAACTGCAACACAAGTATACAATATTGTAAAGCCCAATGCCCCTTATGGATGCTTTAACGGTGCTGGGATATATGACCAAAAGGAAAACAAGTATATTTGGAATATACCCTTACCGAGCGGGGCGGTTGAACTTGTTCGAGAGGTGGACAAGCGTTTACCGGAAATAGGAATTCAGGTTAATACTGATAAGGGAGTATATTTCTGCAAGGACAATCACGCAATGGAGATTTTTCGCGATATAACCGGCGTGCCAAATATTTATTGCGACTATGAAAATATAAATGAGCCTGTTATAAAGTTTATTTTTGCTCATACTGATAAAGCGCAAATGGATGAACTTGTTAAACTACTTCATAGCCATAAAAGAGCAGATGAGTTTGATTTTATACGCTCGGAGCGTATTATATATGAGATTTTACCCAAGGGTGCAAGTAAGGGTAACGCTCTTTGCAAAATGGCTGAGCTGCTTAACATAGATATAAGAAAAACAATTGCCGTTGGCGATTATGATAACGATGTTTCTATGATTAAAGCGGCAGGGGCGGGCTTTGCCGTTTCTAATGCGGTGGATGCAGTCAAAGAGGTTGCAGATTTTATAACAGTCAGCAACAACGAAAGTGCAATTGCCGCTATTGTTGACGGCCTTGACAAAGGAATGTACATATAAACCAAGCTTAACGGAACACTCCGAAAGGCTTGGTTTTTATCTTCGTTGATTATTTTGGAATTTTGTGGTATAATGTCGATATAAACTCTTCGGAGGTGTAATGATGAAATATATCACCTATGTGTCGCCCCACTTAAAGAGTGAAAACGATACAAGGAATATAATGCTTGATGTTATTATTGCTTTAGCTCCCGCTACTATTTTCGGAATTCTTGTTTTCGGTTATAGGGCTTTGCTTACTGTTGTTGTAACGGTAGCCGCCGCGGTAGCAAGCGAGGCACTTTACTGTCTGCTTCTAAAAAAGCCGCTTACAACGGGGGACCTATCAGCCGTTGTTACAGGGCTTATTTTAGCGCTTAATTTGCCTTCAGGAATTCCTTTGTACATAGCGGCCCTCGGCAGCATTTTTGCGATTGTTGTAGCAAAACTTCTCTTTGGCGGTTTGGGTAAAAATATTGTAAATCCCGCTATTGCCGCAAGAGTTTTCTTGCTTGCTGCATTCCCCGCTGCGATGACAACTTTCTTTGAACCCTTTTCCGACCTTACTGCTACCGCCACGCCATTATCGAATGGGGAATATCTCTTCAAAGAAATTTTCTTTGGCGTTTGCCCCGGAAGCATTGGAGAAACCTCGGTTATAATGCTTGTTTTCGGCGGTGCTTATCTTGTATCTCGCAGAGTAATATCACTGCATATCCCATTTAGTTTTATACTTACTGTTATTACTATTGCAATTATTTTCGGCCGTGCACCCATACTTGAAATTTCTATGGGCGGCGTTATGCTGGGTGCAATATTTATGGCAACCGACTATGTCACAAGCCCCATGACAAGCCTTGGTAAAATAATCTTTGGCATAGGTTGCGGCGGAATAACAATGTTTATTCGTCTCTTCGCATCTTTGCCAGAGGGCGTGTCATACAGCATACTTATTATGAATTTACTTGTACCGCTTATTGATAAATTAATTGTAACAGTTCCTTTTGGAACAAGGATGTCTGTAAAAGGAGGGGAGATTAAATGTTTGGTTTGCTCAAAGATAAAGAAACTTACAGCAAAATTATCCTTTGCTCGCTTCCGCTGACAGTTGTAGCGACAACCGCATACACATCTATTTTAGTCGCTGTTATTTCTTTTTTGGCGGTTATAATTTCCACCCTTTTAGTCTGCCTTTTAAAGTCTTTTTTAACCGAAAAGACAGCACTGCTTGCCAAGGTTATAATTTCACTTGGTGTGGTAGGCGTGCTTACAATGACGGCATCGGTATTTTATAAAGAGTTAACCGACAGCGTATCACCTTATCTGCCGCTAATCTCGCTTACAACCGTTTTAATTTTAAGCGGGAAAGACACTATAGAGGCCACCCCTGCAAACGCCCTTAAAGCAAGTGTTGTTATGGGCGGCGTATCTTCAGGATTTTTGTTTGTTGTAGGTATACTTAGAGAGTTTTTAGGAATGGGAAGTCTTTTTGGAATAGACATCTACACAAAGGTATTCGCTCCTATGGAGCTATTTAAAAACCCGGTCGGAGCCCTATTTATTGCTGCAATGCTTGTACTTTTATACAATATTCTTGTATCCCTTACAGGAAAGAGAGGTACAAAAGAATGAGAATGATTATAACCCTGTTTGTTACAGGTGTTTTCACAAGCAACCTTGTAACCTATAATCTTCTTGGGATTGATAGTCTTCATAGTGATAACAAGACAAGCCTTTCATCTGTTTTAAAAAATGGGTTTGTTGTAACAGTAGTTCTGCTATTGTCGACCACCATTTGTCAACCTCTTAATAACTTGGTTCTTTCACCATTAAAGCTTGGATATTTAGCACCTCTTACCTTTGTGCTTGTTATTTTCGGCATTCTGTTACTTTTACGCGTATTATCTAGCAAATTTTTACCCAAGGCCTTTATGTTTTTAAAGGAAAACATAAAGGTGGAAAGTGTGGCTTTAATAGCCTTAGGTCTTTGCCTTATAGCATTTGAATATGAGGTTGCCAGAGGCTACGCTATGTCACTTTTATATTCGGTAATATGCGGTGTGGGCTATACCGTGGTATCACTAATGTTTTTTGCTATAAACAAAAGACTTGCAGAGGTAAAACTACCCGAAGCGGTAAAGGGGCTACCTATAACTCTTCTTATAGCGGCACTCATTTCACTGGCCTTTGGCGGCCTTGCAGGACTTTAATATGGATAACCCAAAGACAAGATTAAAACGACTGTTTTTAGTAGCCACTGTTGTTTTGCTTATAGGATTAGTCTATTATGGATGGATTAAAATAACAGGCTTGGCTATACCGTGCATTATTCACACGCTAACAGGCATATTCTGTACGGGTTGCGGCATTACCAGAATGTTTGTAGCCCTCCTTGGCGCAAACTTTTTGCTTGCCGCAAGGAGTAATTTACTTGCTTTTATATTAATTATTCCAATTACTCTATTTGCAGCAAATAGGGGGGTGAAATATGTAAAGCATGGATATACAGAGTTTTCGAAGTGGGAAAAAACCTGTGTAGTTATATTTATAGTTTTAGCTACACTTTTCACACTCTTAAGAAACATACCGTACTTTAGCTTTTTAAGACCAATATAAAAACACGGACTGTTAACAGTCCGTGTTTCTTTGTTCGTCAAGGGTTAAGTAGAAACTGTCAAGGAATTCGGCATTAAAAATTTCAACCTCTTCC
Source organism: Clostridia bacterium (assembly GCA_017630655.1). GTDB lineage: Bacteria > Bacillota > Clostridia > Oscillospirales > Acutalibacteraceae > SFWF01. The sequence continues at coordinate 7,657 of JAGBUU010000042.1, read as the reverse complement.
AAATCAAGTGCATCGATAGCGGATTTTGTTGATTTTTCGGCTTCCTTAAATTCCATATTACCCATTTTAATTTCTTCAATACATTTTATAAGAGCCGAAATCTTATCTGCCGCCTTAATAAGCCTAGCGGTTTGCTCATCGGGGCAAAAATAGGTGGAGAAATCATCCCTTAAATCAGCAGGCAGCATAGAGGTTAACTGTTCTTCGGCAATAGACTCTATCTTTTTATATGCCGCTTTAATATCACTGTTATAATATTTAATAGGTGTCGGCATATCTCCCGTTATAATTTCAGATGTGTCATGAAACATAGCGGTTACTGCTACCTTGTCGGCATCAATATTCTTGCCAAGCCTCTCTCTACCAATAACGGCAAGGGCGTGGGCAATAAAAGCGACCTCAAGGGTGTGCTCGCTTAAATTTTCGTTTCTTGTGTTTCTCATAAGTCCCCAACGGTTTATGTTTTTCATGCGGGACAGCATAGCGTAAAAATGGCTCATAGTGCACCTCACTTCTTTGTATTGATAATTATACCACGAAGTGTTATAATATCAATATATTTTTTAAGGAGAATATAAGATGTCTTTTACATCAGCTAAAAAACAGTTTCTAAACAACAGTAGCGGCGGTGCCTTAAAGGTCTTCCTTATGGCACTAATTACTGCCGCTTGTTTTTTTGTGCCTTATATAATTTTAAATAAAGGGTATTTCATCTTTTACGGTGACTTTAATGTTCAGCAAATACCATTTTACCAACTCTGCCACAACGCTATTCGAAACGGTGAGTGGGGTTGGAGCTTCACAACCGACCTTGGTGCAAACTTTATAGGCTCTTACACCTTTACACCATAACAAGCCCGTTTTTTTGGCTAACCCTTCCTTTCCCAAATTCCTGGGTCCCTTACTTTATGGGTCCGCTGCTTATTTTAAAGTTTGCATTTAGTGCTCTTACTGCATTTTTATATATTCGCCGTTTTGTGAGAAAGACTGAGAGTGCACAGATAGGTGCTTTGCTTTACGCCTTTTCGGGCTTTTCTGTTTATAACATTTTCTTTAACCACTTTCACGAAGCAATAGTGTTTTTTCCGCTTCTGCTTTTAGCCTTTGAACTTCTTATTACCGAAAATAGAAGAGGCGTCTTTGCAGTAATGGTTGCGGTTTGTGCAATAGTTAACTATTTCTTCTTTGTTGGAATGCTCGTTTTCGGTCTTATCTATTTTGCAATTAGGCTTATAAGCCGTGCCATAAAACCAAGCAAGGCACAAATTTTTGCCCTCTTCTTTGAAGCGGTACTTGGCGTTCTTTTAGCCTTTGCTGTGCTTTGGCCTTCTTATCTTGCCATTTCCGGAAATGAGAGGGTTTCTGAAATTAATCTTGGTTGGAATTCGCTGCTTTTTGGCAAGGAAAGCATATATGCAAACGTGTTTGAGGTGTTTTTCTTCCCGCCTGACCTACCTGCAAGACCTGTTATGTTCCCCGAAGCAGATGTAAAATGGTCTTCACTTGGTGCCTGGATGCCTGTGTTTAGTATGGTCGGAGTATTTGTTTACTGTGCCGCCAAAAAGGGCAGTTGGCTTAAAAGAATAATACTTACCTGTACGGTTATGGCGTTTGTGCCCATTCTTAATTCTGCATTTTATATGTTTAACAATTCCTACTATGTTCGTTGGTTCTTTATGCCTATACTTATGATGGCACTTGCAACGGCAATATCGGCAGAGGACACGACCCTTGATTTTAGCCGTGGCTTTAAACAGGTAACAATTATAACCCTTATAATTACAGCAGTAATAGGCTTGTTCCCACAAACAACCAATAACGGAATAAAAATAGGCCTTTTTACAGAGCCCGACAATATTATGTATATTGCACGCTTCTGGATTACCTGTCTTATTGCAATAATAGGCCTTTTGGTTCTTAAACTGCTTCTTAATTTAAGAAAAGAAAATTTAAATAAATTCCTTAGAAATGCAATTATCAGTATTCTGGTATTTTCTGTAGGTTATGCCAACTTCTTTGTTGCCAGCGGAAAATCTCATTCATATACCAGTGAGGTTGTTATAGACCGTCTTATAGAGGGTGAACTGTTTTTAGAGGGGGACCCCGATACCTTCAGAGTAGATACATATGACTGCATGGACAATGCAGCTATGTTTCTTGGATATTCAAGCATAAATGCATTTCATTCAATAGTACCGTCATCTATTATGGATTTTTACGAGTTTATCGGCGAGAAAAGAGATGTTGCCAGCAGACCCGATACCGACCTGTATTCAATACGCTCGCTGCTTTCGGTAAAATATCTTATAAATCAGCAGGGTGAAGATAAGTTTGAAAATGAGTCGGGCTCTACCGAAATGCCGGGGTATGAATTTGTAGACAGCCATAATGGGTTTGATATTTATGAAAACAAGAATTTTATAGGTTACGGCTTTTCATATGACGTATATATGGATTATGAATACTGTCAGAATCTTAGTGGCGGGGACAGAGCCGATAATATGCTTGATGCAATTTTGCTTGATGCTAAACAGATAAACAAATACGGTCATATGTTTAAAAGCATATATGATTACCACAAGGAAGGTAATAGTGCGGCAACCAACTACTACAATATATCTAAAGCAGCAGAAAAACTAAACAAAACCGCCGCTACCGAGTTTAAGGTTGGCAAAAACACTTTTTCTGCAAAGGTAGAGCGAGAAAAGGAGACACTGGTTTTCTTCTCTATTCCTTATGATGAGGGTTGGAGCGCAACCGTTAACGGTAAAAGGGTAGAGGTTGAAAAGGTAAATGTAGGATTTATGGCGGTGCCTGTAAGCGAGGGCGAATCCGAAATTGTTTTCACCTATAAAACACCGGGGCTATCCCTTGGCATCACCGCCTCGCTTACAGCCTTGGCAATACTTGTTATTTATCTTGCGGTTATATTCCTTCTAAGACGAAAAAACTCTTCTTATTCAGAATATCCTGAGGGTGAGGAACTCCTTAAAGCGTGGGAAGAACAAGAACTTAGCCAAGTAACACTTTTAATCGAAAACGAAACAACAGAGCAATAAAAAATCGGTCAGGTATCACCTGACCGATTTTGTTTTATTAAAAGAACAGACCTGCAACCGAACCGAATATTAAACCGCTCATAAAAACGGTAAGGGTAATAAGAATATTGTTCTTAGTATTACGGTTTACTCTGAAAAGCACCAAAAGACCGACGCCGCCATTGGTAAGAAGACCGCAAAGAAGCGGTGAAATACCAAGAGCAGAATCAATATAAAGCTGGGTCAGTGTAATTGAAACTGCACAGTTTGGAATAAGACCTATAAGCGAGGCAACAATTTGACTTAGAACGGGGAAGTTAAGAATATAGGTTAAAGCATCCAAGGGTACAAGTTCAACCGCAAAATGCAAGAGTGATGATACCACATAAATAATAACAAGTATTTTAAGTGAGTGCTTTAGTGCCGAAATCCAGATACCGTCCTTGCAGGAGCATTTTTCCATCTCGCAAAACTCGTGTATATGCTCTTCTTCGGAGTTACCACTCTTTTTAAGAATGAAATCTGTAGTAAAACCAACGATACAGCCTGTTAAAAATTTAAGTAGTAGTATTAAAACTATGGTTGCAACAGAAATACCGGCGCCAAGCATAATTGGCAGCATTTCATCGCTTGTTGCAAGAATTACCGCAAGTAAAGCACCAAGAGATACCGTACCTGTTGCGTACATACCTGCAACTGCACCCGAAAAGCCACACTGTGGAAGAAGTCCCAAAAGGGAAGCCCAAAGGGGACCAAAGCGTTTTGAATTTTTAAGCACCCCTTCAAGCCTATCACTTCCGTTATGCTCAAGCCACTCCATAAAAAGATAGGCAAGATATATTATAGGGGACATTTTTATAGTCTCTATAAGCGGATGCTTTAGAGAGTGTAAGATAAGTTCTAAAATGTTCATTAATTTCTCCGAGTATTAGTTTGAATTAGCTTTAGATAGCATTTTTTCCACCTGAGATTTAAATGCTGCGTTTTCTGCCAACTTGAGCAGAGGGTCATCTTCAATGAGCCTTTTTGCCTGGACTCCTGCACTTTTTAAAACGGCAAGGTCGCTTTCGAGGGAGGCAATATGCAGCTCTGGCAGACCATGTTGACGATTGCCAAGGAAGTCGCCCGGTCCTCTAAGGACTAAATCCTTGTCGGCAATTTGGAAGCCATCCATAGTTTCACACATGGTTTTAAGCCTTTTTTCCTTGGCGGAGGATGAATTGGATATAAGAATACAGGTGGATTTGTATCCGCCGCGGCCAATTCTGCCTCGCAGCTGATGAAGTTGTGAAAGGCCAAAACGCTCCGCATTTTCTATAACCATAACTGCAGCGTTTGGCACATCTACGCCAACCTCCACAACAGTGGTTGCAATAAGAAGATTTATTTTGCCAAGGGAAAAATCACGCATAACGCAGTCTTTTTCCTTTGGCTTCATTTTGCCATGGAGAAGCCCTACGGTATAGTCCGAAAAGGCTGAGTTTTTCAGTTCTTCAAAGTATTCTTCGGCAGAAACAAGCCCGCCCTCTTCTTCCCCATCTTCAACAAGGGGGCAAACAATATATGCTTGTCTACCGTCATCGATATGCTTCTTTATGAAATTATATATACGTTCTCTGTACGAGGTGTCAACACAGTAGGTTTCAATAGGCTGACGACCCTTTGGATATTCATCTATAACCGACACATCAAGGTCTCCGTGCATAATTAAAGCAAGGGTGCGAGGTATTGGGGTTGCCGACATAACCAAAATATGCGGTGAATTGCCCTTTTCCTGTAATGTAGCACGTTGCTTTACGCCAAAGCGGTGTTGCTCATCGGTTATAACAAGACCGAGATTCTTAAAATATACGTTATCCGAAAGAATGGCGTGTGTGCCTATAATAATATCAATTTCTCCGTTTTCAAGCCGAGCTTTAAGCTCGTCCTTTTTCTTTTTGGTAAGGCTTCCGATAAGCAGTGCAATGTTTATACCGCTATTCTTCATTATAGCCTCAAAGCTTTTATAATGTTGCTCTGCAAGTATTTCGGTAGGCGCCATAAGTGCCGTCTGATAACCGTTTTTAACAGCACTGTAGCAGCAGGCCATAGCAACGGCGGTTTTCCCACTACCAACATCCCCTTGAATAAGCCTGTTCATAGGGCTAGGGGAAGCCATATCCAGAATAGCGTCAGAAACACATCTTTTTTGTGCCGCAGTCATAGAAAAAGGTAGCAGTTTATAGAATTCTTCAGTAAAATCGTTTTTCATAACAGAGGGGGTTTTTCCTCGGTTAACGTTTTTAATAAGCAAAAGTCCCGACTGAAGCATAAAGAGTTCTTCAAAAACAAGTCTTCTTTTGGCTTCATTTAAGGCATTTGTACTTTCGGGAAAATGAATATTTTTAATGGCAAATTCTCTTGAGCACAGCTTATTGTTTTCTATTATACTTCTGGGCAAAAACTCATTAAGATTAATGCTGGTTAGAGCAACCTTTACCGCAGATTCAACAGCAGTGCTTGTAAGGCCGTGGGTTGTACTATAAACGGGGCGTATAATATCAAACCCGACGGGGCGTATTTGCGGAGAAGACATTTCAAAATAAAAGGAATCGGTAGAAAGCTTGCCGTAAAGTAAAATTTCCTCGCCAACCCTTATCTTCTCTGCAGCATATTTGTTGTTAAAAATTGTAACCGACATAAGTCCGCTATGGTCTTTAACGTTAAATTTATAAAGCACCATATTCTTGCGAATATAATTTTCCTTTACATCACTTATAACCTCAGCCTTTATGCAGACAGTACCTGCGCCGCGTGCATCACGGATAGGTGTTATAACACTCCAGTCTTCATAACTGCGAGGGTAAAAACGCAAAAGGGCGTCGACTGTGTCGATGCCCAGTTTGCTAAATAATGCAGCGCGTTTTTCTCCAACGCCCTTTAAATATCTAATGTTGTCGGATTCGCAAACCATAAAGGTGCCTCCGTCATAAAGAATAACTATTCAACAGAAATAATGAAGTAGTATACAGGCTGACCGCCGTTAACCATAGTAATTTCAACCTTATTGCCGAACTTCTCTCTTAAAACTGAACCGAGTGCTTCGGCCTGCCCATCATTAACATCCTCACCGTAGAAGACCGTCATAAATTCAGAGCTTGATTTAACAAGTTGTTTTGTGAGTTTTACAAGACATGCTTCTAAATCGGTTTCGGTGAAAACAATCTTACCATTATCAAGGGCTAAAAGGTCACCTTGATTAATCTTCTTGCCGTCAAACTCACTGTCTCTTGCTGCAAAGGTGATCTGTCCGGTTGAAACATTATTTATAGCGTTACCCATATTAATTGCGTTCTCGTCATCCGATGCATCAGGGTCAAAGTTGAGCATTGCGGTAACACCCTGAGGGATAGTTCTTGTGTGAATAACTATAACCTTGCGACTTGCAAGGGGAATAGCCTGTTCAGCCGCCATAATTATATTTTTATTGTTAGGCAGAACAAAAACCGTTTCTGCGGGTGTAGCCTCAATAGCGCGAAGAATATCGTCGGTAGAGGGGTTCATTGTTTGACCGCCTGAAACAACCATATCTGCACCAAGGTCGCCAAAGAGAGCGGCAAGACCTTCGCCTGCGGCAACCGATACAAAGCCAACAGGCTTTTCCGGGGCAACAGACTTTATCTTTTCGGTACGCTCAGCATTTTCCGCGGGAGCCTTTGAACGTATTTCGGAATCGTGCTTAGCACGTTCGTGTTGGTCGCACATATTTTCAATTTTAAGCTTAACAAGTGCACCAAAGGTTAATGCCTTTTCAATAGCATTACCGGGGTGGTCGGTGTGAACGTGTACCTTAATAATTTCTTCATCATCTACAACAACAACACAGTCGCCAATAGATTCAAGATAACTGCGAAGCTTTGCGGGGTCCTTCTTGCAGCCTTCTGCACGGTTAACAATAAACTCGGTGCAGTAGGGGAAATTAATATCAAAATCTTCAAGCTCACCTGCGGCGTTTCTGGAAGAAGACTCGCTTTTTTCTTCGGTCACGGGAATATTTACAGATTCAATCATTTTGCCATCTTTAAACACCGAATACATACCTTCAAGTATTACAACAAAGCCCTGTCCGCCTGCGTCAACAACTCCGGCCTTTTTAAGAACGGGAAGCATTTCGGGTGTTTTTGCAAGAGCGTCCTTTGCACCTGCTATAGCAGCCTCGAAAACCTCTAAGGCATCCTTGCCGTCAGCCACAGCGGTTTCTGCCCACTCTGCAGCAATACGAGCAACTGTAAGAATGGTGCCTTCTGTAGGTTTCATAACAGCCTTATAAGCGGCTTCAACGCCTGCCTTAAAAGCGGCGGCAAGATTTTCAGGGGTAATTTCATCGGCACCGGCAAAGCCCTTAGAAAAACCTCGGAAAAGAAGGGAAGTAATAACACCCGAGTTTCCCCTGGCACCACGAAGCAAAGCAGAAGCGGCTATCTTTGCAACCTCGCCAACTGTTTTGCCTTCAACCCTTGCAAGCTCTCTTGCGGCATTGCCGATACTCATTGACATATTGGTACCGGTATCGCCGTCAGGCACGGGGAAAACATTTAAATCATCTACGGCATTTTTTTGATTTGCAATATTGTTTGCCG
>JAGBUU010000041.1 GCA_017630655.1 Clostridia bacterium | reverse complement strand
GCCAAGGTCGATACCGATATCTCTTGTAAATAACATATATTATCCTCTTTTCGAGTTATTTTCTATAGTCGATTGGGAGTTTTGCGGTAGCGTTAAGCTTGCTGTCGGCAATGTTGCCCGACCTATATTCATAAAACGCCTGTACGCCGACCATTGCGGCGTTATCTCCACAATATTTAAGTTCGGGGTAGTAAAGCTTTATTCCCCTTTTTTCGCATTCGCTCTTCATACGCGCACGAAGTTCACTGTTTGCCGAAACTCCGCCCGCAAGCACAATGGTTTCGCGGTCTAACTCCTCTGCCGCTTTTAGAGTGTTGCTGATAAGCATATCGCAAACCCTTTGTCTGAGTGTTGCGGCAAGCACCGGTATATCTACCTCTTCGCCCTTTTGGGAAGAGTTGTGAATAAGATTTATAACCGCGGTTTTAAGGCCCGAAAAAGAAAAATCATATTCGCTTCCCTCTACCTTTGGTCTTGGTAATGGGTATTTTACAGTGTCTGCCGTCTTTGCAATTTTATCTAAATTTATTCCGCCCGGGTAAGGTAGTCCCATTGCTCTTGCGGCTTTGTCAAAGCATTCACCCGCCGCATCGTCACGGGTTTGGCCAATTACCTTGAAGTCGGTATAATCACTAACATCGGTGATAATACTGTTTCCGCCCGAAACGGTAAGGCATAAAAACGGGGGCTTTAATTCCTCGTTGTCTATATAGTTTGCAGCTATATGGCTGCGAAGGTGGTGAACGGGAATAAGCGGAACATTAAGGCTAAGGGCCAGACCCTTTGCAAAGTTAACTCCCACAAGAAGTGCACCTATTAGTCCGGGTGCAAATGTTACCGCTACGGCATTTATATCCGAGTAGGTTTTACCTGCATCCTCGAGTGCCTTCTTTACCACCTGTGATATGTTTTCACAGTGTCTGCGAGAAGCAACCTCAGGGACAACGCCGCCGTATTTTTTATGTTCTTCAACCTGTGTGTTTATAACCGAGGAGAGAATCTTTCTTTCCTCTACCACCGCTGCAGCGGTTTCGTCACAGGAGGATTCAATAGCTAAAATAAGCATTTTAAAATTCCTTTGTCATAATAATTGCATCTTCGGTAGGGTGCTGATAAAAGGCTTTTCTTCTGCCCATATCTTCAAAACCGAATTTTTTATAAAGGGATATTGCCGGGGTGTTGCTTTCTCTAACCTCTAAGCTTATAAAGGCGAGGCCCTTTTCTTTTGCAAAAGCCACAAGGGTTTCTGCAAGCACACCGCCGATTCCCTTTCCTCTTGCCTCTTCGGTTACGGCTATATTAGTTACGTAGCCTTCATCGAGCACTATTTGAAGCCCCGCATATCCGAGAATATTTTCGTTATCGGTAAACACGAAAAAGCTTGTGTCTGCTACGTAAGACTCCAATATGGCATTTTCACTCCACGGGGATGAAAAGCATTCTTTTTCGAGGGCGGCTATGCCTTTTTCATCTCCGAGCATAAACTCTCTTATCATAAAATTCCGTCCTCAATCAGTTCGTCTATCGCCTGAAATATATTGTCACGACTTTCTCTGTAAAGGTCTATATCTCCGCCAAATGGGTCGGGAATGCCAAGCACATAGCATTTGAGCTTATCAACACCAAGGGCTTCCAGCGTATCGGCGTGATATGCCGACATACAAACAATAACATCTGCCTTTTCGGCATCTGCATAGCTCATCCTACAAGACTGGTGCTTTGTAATATCTATTCCCGCTTCAAGCATAACATTTACGCTATGTGTTGCGGCAGGCGAGCCGTCGGCGCTAAGACCCCGGCTTATAATTTCATAGCCCGTAGGCTTCTTAGTCTTAAGGTAACCCTCTGCCATAGGGCTTCTGCAGGTGTTACCCGTGCATACAAAAACTACTTTTTTCATTAGCCTTTAGCCTCGTACCAGTTTTTGCCGATATTAACATCACTGGTTAGTTCAACCTTCATTTTAGCGGCGTTTTGCATCTCCTCTTTAAGTATTGCTGCCGCCATATCAGCACAGTTTTTATCGGCTTCTATAATAAGTTCATCGTGAACCTGAAGAATAAGTCTTGCTTTTAGCTTTTCGCTTTCAAGCCTTTTAAAGACATTAACCATTGCAATTTTTATAATGTCTGCCGCAGTGCCTTGTATGGGAGCGTTTCTGGCAACCCTTTCACCAAAGGCACGAAGCATATGATTTGATGAAGAAAGTTCAGGAAGATAACGGCGTCTGCCGAAAATTGTGGTGACATAGCCGTTCTCCTTTGCCGCCGATATGGTTTTTTCCATAAAGTCGGCTACACCTTTAAAGGTTTCAAGGTAACTTTGAATATAGTCCCTTGCCTCCTTGTTTGAAACGCCTATATCTTTAGCAAGAGAAAAAGCTCCTATTCCGTAAACTATACCAAAATTTACCGCCTTTGCCCTGCTTCGCATAACGGGGGTTACGAATGCGGGGTGCATACCGAAAACCTCGGCCGCAGTTGAGGTGTGAATATCGGCACCACTGTTAAATGCATCACACATAACAGCATCATCTGCCATGTGGGCTAAAACCCTAAGTTCAATCTGACTGTAGTCGGCATCAACAAGAACCTTGCCTTCTTCGGCTACAAAGAACTTTCTGAACACCCTGCCATCTTCGGTTTTAACCGGAATATTTTGAAGGTTAGGCTCGAGTGAGCTTATTCTGCCCGTTCTCGTTTCGGTCTGGTTAAAGGTAGAATGAATTCTGCCGTCATCTTCAATAGCCGAAATTAGCGAATCACAGTAGGTTGATTTTAGTTTCGCAAGACCGCGATACTGCAAAATTTTACTAACTGCGGGGTGGTGGTCGCGAAGCTCCTCTAACACCTCGGCATTGGTTGAATATCCGCTTTTGGTCTTCTTTTTACAGGGCAAGCCTAAATCTTCAAACAAAGCAACACCAAGTTGCTTTGGCGAGTTTAGGTTAAACTCATAGCCTATAAGTTCGTAAATTTCTTTTTCTAAAACTACAATCCGCTCTGAGAGTTCTTCCCCGTGAATTCTAAGTGCCTCTTTATTAACCGAAATTCCCGCCATCTCCATATCTCCGAGCACGGCGGCAAGGGGAAGTTCAATTTGGTAGAAAAGGTTGTCCTGGCCGGTTGCTTCGAGCTCCTTTTCGAGCACCCTTGCTACAGCTTCGTTTACTGCCGCTAGGCGAACTGCCTCGTTATCGGTTTTAATGTTGCACAGGGCAGAATATTCGGCAGAAAGCCTGTCCAAATCATATGAGCTTGCCGAGGGGTTGCATACATACCCCGCAAGCATGGTATCGAAAACAATATTTTGCGGTGTAACGCCGCACCTTACCGCTTCCTTGTAGATGTTTTTGTAGTCGTAAATATTTTTTTCGGTAGTGGGGGTGGCAAGAAGCGCCAAGCCCTCATTTTTTTCTGCAAATGCGGCATATCCGTTTGCCGAAACGCCAAAACCACCGTATTCCATTACCATGAAAACTCTATTAGGGTTTGTCTTTAAAAGCTCGTCTAAGGTTGTTTCAACAATTTTGGTCTGCTCGGTTTTCTCGGCCACCCTTGTGGCAACGGGTGAAATTCCCATTTTTTCCATTAGTTTAAAGAACTCAAGCGAGGTCATAATACGGGCAACCTCATTCTCATTCATTGGCTTATTTAAATAAGCGTTGAAATCAAGGTTTATGGGTGTTTCCTTGCAGATGGTGCCAAGCCAACGGGAGAAAAACGCATCTTCCTTGCCCGCTTCAAGCTTTGCCTTTACGCCTGCTTTGATATCGAGCTCATCTAAATTCTCGTAGATATAATCAAGATTTCCAAAACGGGTAATTAGGTCGGTTGCGGTTTTTTCACCCACGCCGGCAACACCGGGGATGTTGTCGGATGAGTCACCCATCAAGGCTTTAAGGTCTATCATTTGAGCAGGGGTAAGACCGTATTTTTCAAAAAGTGCTTTCTTATTGTAAAGGGTTACTTCGGGTGCACCCGCCTTTGTGGTGGATAAGGCAACCGTAACCATATCGCTTATTAGCTGCAAAGAGTCCTTGTCCCCTGTTGCGATTACACACTCGTTACCCGTTTTTTCACACATATCGGCAAGGGTGCCGAGTATATCGTCCGCCTCATAGCCCTCGCACTCAATAACATGATATCCCATAGCCGTCAGCCATTCTTTTAAAGGGGCAAACTGGGAAAGAAGTTCTTCGGGTGTGGCGTGTCTGCCCGCCTTATAATCGGCATATTTTTGGTGGCGGAAGGTGGGCTTTTTAAGGTCGAAAGCAACGGCAATACCATCGGGGTTGTGCATTTCACTAAGGCGGTTTAAAATATTAATAAAACCGTAAACGGCATTTGTATATTTTCCGTCCTTGTTGGTAAGAAGTCTTATACCATAAAAGGCACGGTTTATTATACTGTTTCCGTCGATAGCAAGCAGTTTCACGAGTGCATAATCCCCCAAATAGCAATATATAAATTATTATATCAAAATTATATATATTTGTCATAATATTTTTGAGATTTGACAATAAAAATTTTTTAATATATAATTAACCCGTTATGAAAATAGGAAATAAGGAAATTTTAGGTTTTGCTGCTCTCGCGCCTATGGCAGGTGTTGCCGACAGGGCTATGAGAGAAATATGTGAAAAATACGGTGCCGCTTATGCGGTTGGAGAACTTACCTCCGCAAAGGCGTTAACCCTTGGGGATAAGAAATCTACAGTATTTTTAGAGCGTGGAAACTTGTCGGTTTTTGGTAATCAACTTTTTGGTGGAGAGGCAACCACAATGCTGGAGGCCGCCAAAATCGCCGAGGGATTTAACCCCGATTTTATTGACATAAATATGGGTTGCCCGGCACCAAAGGTTGCAAACAACGGGGGCGGAAGTTCCCTGCTTCGCGATCCTGTTTTAGTTGGACAAATTGTAAGGGCGGTAAAGGACGCCGTATCTCTTCCCGTAACGGTAAAAATTCGTACGGGTTGGGACAGTGATAGCATAAACGCTGTAGAAATCGCACAAATCTGTGAGGAAAACGGAGCCGACGCCATAACTGTGCACGGCAGAACCAGGGCACAAATGTATGCTCCCCCTGTTAATGTGGACATTATTAAGTCGGTTAAGAATGCCGTAAAAATCCCCGTTATTGCAAACGGAGATATTGTAGACGGAATTTCGGCTAAAAAAATGTACGAAGAGACGGGTTGCGATTTTCTAATGGTGGGCAGAGGTGCAATGGGTACCCCTTGGGTGTTTGACAAGATTAACACCTATATGGAAAAGGGTGAAATTTTGCCCGACCCACCCCTTGAAACACGCCTTGAAATAATGATGGAACAGCTTGATTTGATGAAAAAATACAAGTCGGAGAGAACCGTGTTACTTGAAGCCAGAAAGCATGTTGCCTGGTACCTAAAGGGTGTAAGAGGTGCGGCGGCTTTAAGGCGTATGTGTGGAGAAATTTCTTCCCTTTCGGATATTGACATTATATGCGAAAAAGCCCTTGAAAGCGGCGAAGATGTGTGATAAAATATATTGGATTTTTAATTTAGGAGAATTAATATGTCAGGACATTCTAAATGGAATAACATTAAGCGTAAAAAGGAAAAGACCGATGCAGCAAAGGCAAAAATCTTTACCAAAATAGGCAGAGAAATCTCGGTTATAGTAAAAGCGGGCGGTCCTAATCCCCAAGAAAACAGCAAGTTAAAGGACGCCATTGCTAAGGCAAAGGCGGCTAACGTTCCCAACGATAATATTGAGCGTATTATTAAAAAGGCGGCAGGTGATACCACTGCTAACAACTACGAAGAATTAATTTACGAGGGCTATGGTCCAAACGGTATTGCAGTAGTTGTTGAAACTCTTACCGATAACCGCAACAGAACTGCGGCTGATATGCGTCACTATTTCGACAAGTGCCACGGAAATCTTGGTCAGTCCGGCTCGGTTATGTTTATGTTTGACCGCAAGGGTCAAATTGTAATTGAAGCCGAGGGCAAGAATGAGGATACCGTTATGGAGGATGCTCTCGAGGCAGGTGCCGAGGACTTTAACTTTGACGGCGATGTATTTGAAATTACCACAGCGCCTAACGATTTGGGTTCGGTTCGCGACGCATTAGAGGCAAAGGGTTACACCTTTGAGTCTGCCGAGGTTGCATATATTCCCCAGACCACAACCGCTTTAGAGGATGAAGAGGATATTAAGTGGATGGAAAGACTGATTGATATGCTTGAAGAGAACGATGATGTTCAGGAAATTTGGCACAACTGGGAAATGCCAGACGAGGAATAAAAAATTAAAAGCAGTGCAAAAGCACTGCTTTTTTTATAGGTTTTTGATATGTTTTTTAAATTGTGGGAGCATGCCGATTTTGTCGGGCACATGGGGTGGCATTTGAAGTATATCGTGACCGGGGAATGGGTTGCCCTCTATAAGCACAACGCCATTTTCGGTTGCGGCAACGTCCCAACCCACATAGCCAACCTCGGGCACTACGGTTGCGGCTTTAAGCACGGTGTCCACCGCCTTATCCCACTGTGGCAGTTGATAACCCTTAATTGCACAGTTTGTGTAAGGGTGGGTTTCGAAGTAGTTGCTATCCTTGTCAAATGCAGGAAATTCGATAACCCCTGTTTCAACGTTAACGGGCGCCGCCATACCTCCCGCATTTATGTTGTCAACAAATCTTCCACTGTTACCGATTCTAATAAATGCATAAACTATATGGGGCACACCCTCTGTAAGTACAGTTACAATTCGGTAGGTGTTAACCGACAAGGGATAAAGTTTAGAAACATCTTTATGCTGAACAACAAATTCCTCTAAAAGACCCGAATTTATGCTTTTTAGGTAGTCAAAAAGGGCCTCTTTTGAGGGATAATCGGCGACCTTTATCTTTTCAACCCCTCTGCCGCAAGCCTCGGCTACGGGTTTTGAGACAATAACATCAAGACCCGATAAAAAGGTCTTAAAATCTTCAAAGGTAGCCTTAGACATATCGAGCCACTTTCTGCCAAGATAATTGTTAAAAGTTTTGTTGAACTCAATTTTATTGTCTAAAACGTGGCAGAAATCCTTGTTGTTAAGGCGGGTTACAATGGTATTGTTTATGCCGCGGGTTACATAGGTTGCCCTTTGCTCGTCGTTTAAATTCCACCACTCGCAAAGTTCATAATCCCTATACCCTGCACCGTATTTTAGACCGCATTTTACAATGTCGAAAAAGAGTTTTACCCTACCGATACCGCTCTTTTTGTGTACCGATTTCACCGTTTTAAAAAGACCTTTATAGTCCATTTTGAGTATGCGTTTTATAAGATATAAAATTCTTCTCATTATTTTAATTTTTCCTCTATAAAGTCTGCCGCATTATTCATATACTCTGCACTGAAATACTCGAACTTGCCGCTATCTGCCGCTTCGGCAAGGCGTACGTCTATGGGAATTTGAGCTAAAAGTTCTACGCCCAGTTCGTCGGCAACCGTTTCGGTTTTGCCCTCGCCGAAAATTCTAAATTCGGCTCCGCAATCTGGGCAGCAGACATAACTCATATTCTCAACTATTCCAATCACGGGTATATCCATCATGCTTGCCATATTGTAAGCCTTTTTAACAATTAAGGAAACAAGGTCCTGCGGAGAGGTTACAATAACAATTCCGTCGACACTTAACTGTTGAAAAACGGTCAGGGGGACATCTCCCGTTCCGGGTGGCATATCCACAAACATATAGTCAATTTCTCCCCAGTTAACTTCGCTCCAGAATTGTGTAACCGCAGATGCAATAACAGGTCCACGCCAAA
This sequence comes from Clostridia bacterium, assembly GCA_017630655.1. Taxonomy (GTDB): domain Bacteria; phylum Bacillota; class Clostridia; order Oscillospirales; family Acutalibacteraceae; genus SFWF01. The sequence continues at coordinate 6,881 of JAGBUU010000041.1, read as the reverse complement.
CCACAGGGTCATCTTCGTTTTGGAGAAGAAGGTTTACCGACATAAGTTTAATGCCCGTCATAGTGCTAGCCGGTATTACTCCGTTTTGGTCGGCCTCTGCCCTGCCATGAATTCCAAACATTTTGGGAATTGAGGGGCCTGTAATATCTGCGTCTAAAACGGCTGTTTTGTAGCCCTTTCTTTGCATTAGGACTGCCAGCATAGAGGTGGTAAGAGATTTTCCTACACCGCCCTTACCGCTTACAACCGCAATAACCTTTTTTACCTTGCTGCCTTGGTTTAAAGGAGCTTTTTTGGGTTTGCTATCACAGGACTGTGAGCAAGAGCTACAGTTGCCATTGCATTTATTGGTATCAGACATAAAAACACTCCAATTAGCGATATTTCTTTTAATATTATACCGCTAATTGAAGCTTTTTTCAATTAAAAAATTGTTTCAATAAGTTTTGATGATGATGTTGGGGAGTATGTGAATTTTTCTATTCTGTCACCCTTGTAAAAGTATTCATACTCACCCGCCTGACCACTCTCGAAGCTATCTATTATAATAAGTTTTACCTTCATTTTATCAGGAATAATGCTTTTAATAAACACCCCTGCTGTATCTCCTACCTTAACCCCCTCTTTTGACTCTGCAAGGCCCGCAAGGTTTGGGGCAAGCTCTACAAAAATGCCGTAGGGCTCTACGCTTCGCACCACGCCTGACACCGTCTGTCCCGGCGAAAACTTTGCTGCATTTTCCTCCCATGTTCCAAGTAATTCTTTATGGCTAAGCGTTATTCTGCCAAGGTCGTCTATGTTTTTTATAATAACCCTTATATCATCTCCCGCACAAAAGCGGTCGCGAGGGTGGGATATGCGTGAAACCGAAATTGAATCAATAGGCAAAAGTGCAATGTTTCCGCAACCAATATCGCAAAACGCGCCAAAATTTTCCAAATGGGTTACTCTGGCATCAATTATATCTCCAGGGGTAAGGCTTGCTAAAAATTCATCTTTACACCGTTTCATTGCACATCTTCTCGAGAGCAGTGCATATGGCGAGGCGCCTGTATGTATCTCCTTTACCGTAAAGCAAACGCTTTTTCCCACACGGGAAATTAGGGCTATCTCTTTTGTTTGCCCCTCTTCTATACCTACCGCACCCTCAACTCTTGGGATAACGCCATTTATTTCGCCAAGATTTACAAGCAAGTTATGGTCGGAATCGCACATATATGCGGTCCCCTCAAGTATGTCTCCCCTTATCTGTGCCTCTTTCAGTTCAGCAATGGTGTACTTTTTCTTTTTACCTCCTTGTTTCGCTTCCTTTACTCCTTCAGGATAAAAGCCCGTCATATTATTATCAACCTTTCACTTTATGTAATTTTATAATTCAATTCATATATATGCAAAAAGTGGTAATAATATTTGTTGATAAATTTATATTTTCTAGTAAAATAGAATGTGAAATGGGGTATTTTTTTGGTTTTAGCAATAATTATTTTTTCATTTGTTATTTTTCTTCTTATCGTTGCAACGGCAATCAGTATGGATATTGCCATTGTCAGACGAAAAAATCCCGTCAAGGTAAGCGACAAGATGGGTGAATACAGTACGGTTGACACCGTTTTTAAGAAGGATATTGAAAGCGGTATGCAGTGGATATCCGAAATGCCCTTTGAAGAGCACACCATAAAGGCCTTTGACGGCGTAAATCTTTACGGCAGATTTTATAAAAATGGGGATAGCAAAATCACCATTCTAATGATGCACGGATTTAGAAGCAACCCTATTCACGATTTTTCCTGTGCCTTTAAATTTTACTATGATAAGGGCTTTAACCTTCTTGTTCCCGACCAACGTGCCCACGGTAAAAGCGGTGGAAAATTCATAACCTACGGCACCAAAGAACGCTATGATGCAAAGTCGTGGTTAGAGTATGCAAACACTCTCGTCGAGGGTGGCGAGCTTTATGCAACCGGTGTTTCTATGGGTGCGACCACCGTGCTTATGGCGGCAGAGCTGACTTTGCCCGAGAATGTTAAAGGGATTATAGCCGACTGCGGCTTTACAAGCCCTGCCGACATTATTAAAAAGGTTATGAAAGAGGATATGAAGGTTCCCCTCTTCCCCCTTTATTACACAACGCGAGCTATGGCGAGGGTTGTTGCCGGGTTTGATTTTGAGGAGTGTAGTGCCGCTTTAGCCGTTAAGGATTGCAAAATTCCACTGCTCTTTTTACACGGTAGAAAGGACAGTTTTGTTCCCTTTTATATGGGTGAAAAGATATATGATGCAGCAAACGGCAAAAAACACGCCGTTTGGGTAGAGGGCGCCGACCATGGATGCTCCTTCCTGGTTGACCACAAGGCTTGCGCCGACGCCCTCGGCGGATTTTTGGGAATATAAAAAAAGCACCCAACGGGTGCTTTTTTAAGTGATAAGTAATAGTGAAAAGTGAAGAGGTGTGTCCTATGCCCTTTATTATAACATTTCCTTGCGGAGTTCTTCGGGTGATTTTGGGGATAAATATGCAGGGGGGATGTCGAAAACGGTTTTACAGCCGACGGCTCCCTCTTTTTTCATTTTATATGCGGCGCGGGCGTAGGCCACGATAACCGATGAGGTAAATTCGGGGTTTGAATCGAGTTTAAGGCTATACTCAATTACGTGGGTATTTTCGTTTTCCCAACCGGTTTTTCCGCTTCGAATAACAAAACCGCCGTGGGGAATTCCACCGTGATTTGCGCGCAGTTCTTCAAGGGAAATAAAGTGAACTATTGTGTCGTAATCGGCAAAATAGTTAGGCATTGTTTTAATTTCGTTTTCTATTCTCGCTTTGTCGGCATCCTCTTCGGCAACGACAAAGCATTCTCTTATATGCTTTTGTCTTGTTGTGAATTCGGGGGCTTCTCCGCTTCTTACCGCATCAAGAGCCTCCTCAACGGGAATGGTATACTGCTTGGCATCGAGCACGCCGTCAATTCTTCTTATAGCGTCGGAGTGGCCTTGGCTTACCCCCTTGCCCCAGAAGGTATAGTCCTTACCGCAAGGCAAAACGGCAGATGCGTAAAGGCGGTTTAGCGAGAACATTCCGGGGTCCCAACCGCAAGAAATTACGGCAACGTTGCCCCCCTCTTTAGCGGCGGCATCAACCTTTTCGAAATGCTCGGGGATTTTAGCGTGGGTATCAAAACTGTCAATTACGGTAAAGTTCTTTGCAAGTTCGGGCGTTTGTACGGGAAGGTCGGTAGCCGAGCCTCCGCAAAGAATAAGCAGGTCTACCTTATCCTTAAAGTTTAAAATATCGTCAATATGGTAAACGGGCACACTTCTGTGTAGAATTTTAACGGTAGACGGATTTCTGCGCGTGAAAACTGCGACAAGTTCCATATCGTCGTTTTGATTTATTGAACACTCAATACCTCTACCTAAATTTCCGTAGCCAACAATTCCTACCTTTATGCTCATAATTTACCCCTTAAAAGCAGTTTATTTTTATGATATGTTATTTTAACGCCATTTAAACCTTAAGTCAAGAAATATTGTTTGTTTGCGAATTTTTAAAATATATGTTATAATGCTGACATAAATCTACAGATTAGAGGGATTTTTTTGAAAAAAGAAAATACCGCCAAAATTTTGATGGCGGTAGCAATGTTTGTTTTTGGTACACTGGCTCCCTTTGTGCGAAATATTGAGGTGGGTTCCGGCGAGCTTGCGCTCTATCGCGCCGTTTTAGCGGCGGTGCTTGTTGGCGGTTTTTTACTTATTACGAAGCAGAGGCTCTCTCTTCTTAGTATTAAAAAAGAGTTTTTACTGCTTTTGCTGTCGGGCGTCGCAATGGGTATTAACTGGATTCTGCTTTTCGAGGCATATAAATATACCACCGTCTCGGTTGCGACCTTGAGTTACTACTTTGCACCCGTTATTGTTATGGCAGTTTGTCCTATAATTTTTAAAGAAAAACTAACCGCAAAACAGATTGTTTGTTTTGTTATGGCAACCGTGGGACTTGTGCTTATTACAGGCACCGCAGGCGGCGGAAGCAGTGACCTTTTAGGTATTTTCTTTGGCCTTGGTGCAGCAATGTTTTATGCCACCGTTATGCTACTTAATAAGTTTATTAAGGGTATCGCCGGGCTTCACCGCACATTTATTCAGTTTTTAGCCGCCGTTATCGTGCTTGTGCCCTATGTATTGCTTACAAGCGGTTTTACACTTGGCAGTCTTAGCGGAATTGGTTGGACAAATTTACTTATTGTCGGACTTGTTCACACAGGAGTTACATATTGTATGTATTTCTCTTCCCTTAAAGAACTGCCCGGACAAAAGGTTGCTATTTTAAGTTATATCGACCCTTTGGTTGCCGTTTTTGTCAGCGTTATTTGGCTAAGTGAAGCAATGACCCTACCCCAAATTATCGGCGGCGTATTAATTCTTGGCTTTACGCTGATTAGCGAACTCCCGCTTGACAAGAAAAAATAAATATAGTTCCAACCCCCGAGGCTACAGTTTCGGGGGTTTTGTCTTAGTTGGAATTATAAACTGTTTGATTATTTTTCTATTGTGTGTTATAATAACTATGCTACACATTTTGAATATGCCTAATTATAGGGAATACTATTGGTAAAAATGTATTCTCTCCCCTTTAATTAGGCAAAATGTGTAGCAACATTGAGAGATGCGTTTTTCGGTGTGTCTCTTAATGGGACGCACTTTTTTATTTTAGGAGGAAAAGAAAATGAAAAAAATCATAGTATTATTACTCGCTCTTGTACTTGTATTTTCGTTATCTGCATGTGGAACAGCAACTAAAAAGAATGAAATCTCTTCCATTGTGTTGTCGAGCACAGAAATCTCTGTTTCTGTCGGCGAAACAGCACCTTTATTAGCAGAAATTACCCCTGCTGAAAGTAAGGATGAATTGACTTGGAAATCTTCTGATGAAAATGTTGCCAAATACTATGATGGCGAAATACTTGGCAAAGGGAAAGGCACTTGTAAAATTATCGCAACGGCCCCCAATGGAGTTTCTGCTGAATGTACTGTTACGGTAAAAGGAAAAGTTGTTAATACAGGTTCTTGTGGAGAAAATGTTAGTTGGACTTATTATGACGATTACACTCTTGTTTTTAGTGGTAACGGTGATATGCAAGAATATTGCGATGGAATTGGCGATTTTGGTTATGAAAAACTGCCGTGGTTTTCTTATTTATCACAAGCACAGGAGATACAAATTGAAAACGGAATAACTTCTATCTGTAGCGGTGCATTTTACAAAACTCTCCTGTGTGAAAAAATATATGTTCCAGATAGTGTAAGTATAATTGGAAATGGAGCTTTTGCTTGTTCAAATTTTAAAAGCATCATACTAAGCAAAAACATTAAGCAATTTGGAAGTAGAGTCTTTAGAGATTCAAATTATACTATATACTATCCAAACGAACAAAGTGCTTTAATTTCAATTGACAAGACTACTTATTTTAAAAATAGCCCTATCTATAATGACATATTATCACATATTAATGAAACAAATCCTGAAAACGATAATTATTATTCTTGGAATTTTAATCACTTTGGCAAACTGCTATTTTATAGTGAAACCCCACAAGAAAATTCCTGGCATTATGTGAATGGTGTTCCTACTCCTTGGTAATTAAAGATTAGTAAAAAGGACTATGACATTTGTGTGTCATAGTCCTTTGAAAATAATTTGCACCAAGTTTGCACCAAAGTGAAAATCAAGGCAAAAATCAAGGCAAAAAGAAAAGCCTCGTGAAAACACGAGGCTTTTGAATTGTGAAAATATAATTAACGCTTTATTAGCTTTTATGTTTTTCTTTAATTGTAGTGCAAGTTGAAATCAACATTCTTCTAATAGCTCCGCAAGTGTTTTTTAGAGATTTGAATTTTTCTTCATCTAAATAATTCGTTTCATATAAAAGCTCTAACCAATATTCGCTTTCGTGGCATTCCTTCAGCGCAATTTCAAACTTTGAAACAAAATCAGCCGTTCCCTGCGCATATTGCGCCTCGTGAATATTTGCACCTATCGAAGTTCCTGAACGCAATAATTGATTTGTAAGCACACTTTCGCGATGTTTTTCTTTTATAGCTCTGCAAACAAATACGATTTCTTTTGCAAATTCTTTTGATTTGTCTCTCATTATGCTTTCACTCATAGGATTATCCTTTCCACTAACTTTTTTAAAGTTATATTGCTACGCAGTTATATTACGCACCTTGCGTAGTTATATTTTTTGTTACACAAAAGTTATATTATATTCGCCTTTATAAACTCGCGAAGCGAATATAACTTGGCATATGCCAAATATAACTGCGAAGCAATATAACTCGCCGAAGGCGAATATAGTTGTTCTCAAAGCAAAAATACTCCCACAAAAGTGGGAGTAATTTTTTTAACGCTTTGAGAACTGGGGTGCACGACGTGCGCCTTTGAGTCCGTACTTCTTTCTTTCCTTCATTCTGGGGTCTCTGGTTAAGAAACCTGCCTTCTTGAGTGCGCCGCGGAGTTCTGCGTCGTACTGAAGGAGTGCACGGGAGAGACCGTGACGGATTGCACCAGCCTGACCGGTAACACCGCCGCCTGCAACGCGGCAAACGATATCGAACTTGCCGTCGAGGTCGGTGAGGGCTAAAGGCTGACGAACGATGAGCTTTAAGGTTTCAAGGCCAAAATAATCATCAATTTCTCTGTCGTTGATGATGATTTTACCTGTACCATTGTAAACACGAACACGGGCAACAGAACTCTTTCTTCTGCCTGTTCCGTATAAATAAGGCTTAGCTTCAAACATAGTGTCTCTCTCCCTTCTTAAAATTCGAGTAATTCGGGCTTCTGAGCCACTTGAGCATACTCAGTACCGCTGTAAATG
>JAGBUU010000040.1 GCA_017630655.1 Clostridia bacterium | reverse complement strand
TTTAATAAAAGAAGAAATTGAAAAGAGCGAGAGCCAAAAAATTCTGCTCGACGCCCCGACCCTATATGAAAGCGGAGCCGACAGTTTATGCCGTCAGGTTATAGCGGTGCTGTCCCATAAGGAAAACCGTAAAAGCAGAATTTTAAGCCGAGATGCTCTGAGTACCGCCGATGCCGAGCTAAGACTTGGTGCAGGCAAAAGTGATGAGTATTATAAAGACAAAACACAGCACATAATATATAACAATGGCGACAAAAGTGTTTTTATAGAAGAGTTTAAATTAAAACTTAAAACTTTGGAGGGAAAATAATATGTCTGAAAAAACCGTAGGCGAAAAATTAAAAGAAGAGCTTTTTCTTAAGAGGGAAAACGGGCTTAAAAATATAAGTGACGAAAAATGGGAAAAGATAATTGCTTTTTGTGAGGGATATAAGGATTTTCTCGCAGTGGCAAAAACCGAGCGTGAGGCGGTAAAGACTTCTATAGAAATAGCCGAAAAAGCAGGCTTTTTACCATATGACAGCAACAAAAAATATGTCGCAGGTGATAGGTACTATGTAAACAACAGAGGTAAGGCTGTAGCATTCGTTGTTGTGGGCAAGCACTCTGCCAAAGAGGGTGTTCAGATTACTGCGGCACATATCGATTCTCCCCGTATGGACCTAAAGCAAAACCCCCTTTATGAAGAGGGTGATTTAGCACTCTTTAAAACCCATTACTACGGCGGAATAAAGAAATATCAGTGGACAACAATTCCCCTCGCTCTCCACGGCGTTTTTGCAAAGCGTGACGGCAGCGTAGTTGAGGTTAATATCGGTGAGGACGAGGCTGACCCTTGCTTTGTTGTAACCGACCTTTTACCCCATCTTGCTCAGGAGCAGTCAAAACGCACTTTGGCAGAGGGAATTAAGGGCGAAGAGCTTAACATTTTAATTGGAAGCCGTCCCTTTAAGGATGACAAGGCAAGCGAACTTGTGAAGCTTAATATACTCAAAATTTTAAACGAGAAATACGGCGTTACCGAGGCGGATTTCCTATCTGCCGAGCTTGAGGTCGTACCTGCAGTTAAACCCAGAGATGTAGGTTTAGATAGGTCTTTAATCGGTGCATATGGTCACGATGACCGCGTTTGTGCATATCCCGCACTAATTGCAATTGCCGAGACTGAGTGCCCTGAAAAAACTGCAGTTTGCATCCTTGCCGACAAGGAAGAAACAGGCTCAGACGGAAACACAGGCCTTAATTCCGATTTCCTACGTTTTGTAGTACGCGACCTCGCTAAAGGCGAGGGTGCAGACTACACCGTAGCGCTTCGCAATTCTAAGTGTCTTTCTGCCGATGTTAACGCAGGGCTTGACCCAACATTTAAGGATGTTATGGAAGCAAGAAACGCTGCTAAACTAAACTTCGGTGCAGTAATTACCAAATATACAGGTGCCAGAGGTAAAAGCGGCACATCAGATGCCTCTGCCGAATATGTTGCCTATGTAAGAAATATGCTCGATAAGGCAGGCATCATCTGGCAGACGGGTGAACTTGGGAAAGTAGACCTTGGCGGCGGTGGTACCGTTGCAATGTATATAGCAAATATGGGGGTTGATGTTATAGACCTCGGTGTTCCTGTTCTTTCAATGCACGCCCCATTTGAAATTGTATCCAAACTTGACGTTTATGAGACCTATAGGGCAATGGTGGAGTTCCAAAAATAATGAAAAGCCTTGTAAAAACAGTCTTTATAAAAACCCTGCCGGTAATGACAGGGTACATAGTTTTGGGAATTGGTTTTGGCATACTTTTTCATAGCAAGGGCTTTGGACTTATACCGTCGGTGCTGATGGCGACACTTGTATACGCAGGCTCAATGCAGTATGTTGCCATAAACCTTATCAGCGGCGGAGCATCCCTTATTACAACAGCGTTCACTACCCTGCTTGTAAACGCAAGGCACATTTTCTACGGCATTTCAATGCTAGAAAAGTATAAGGGCACAGGTGCTAAAAAGCCCTATCTTATATTTTCTCTTACCGATGAAACCTACTCTCTACTTTGTGGGGAGGATTATCCCGAAAATGTGGATAGTGGCAAATATCAGTTTATGGTGTCGCTTTTTAATCACTGCTACTGGATAACGGGATGTGCTCTGGGCTCAATTATCGGCTCGGCAATACCCTTTAATACCGCAGGGATAGATTTTTGTATGACAGCACTATTTATAACCATCTTTGTCGAGCAGTGGCTGTCTGTAAAAAGGCACCTGCCCGCAATTATAGGGCTTGTTTCTGCGGTGGTATGTCTAATGCTTTTTGGTGCAGATGCGTTCTTAATACCCACAATGGTATTAATTTCGGTTCTTCTTATTCTCTTTAGAAAAAGAATAGGGGGAGATAAAAATGAATAATACATATCTTGTTTTATCCATTTTGTTAATTGCTGCGGTTACTGCGGCACTGCGTTTTATTCCGTTTTTAGTTTTTTCAAAGGGCAAGCAAACCCCAAAAAGTATTGTCTATCTCGGCAAATTTTTGCCCTACTCCATTATGGCAATGCTGGTGGTTTACTGCCTTAAGTCTGTAAGCCTTTTGACCTATCCTTTTGGCTTACCCGAACTTATCGGTGTGACTGTAGTGGTTGTTCTTCACGTTCTAAAGAGAAACACCCTTATAAGTATTGCAGGCGGCACCGTTTGCTATATGCTGCTAATACAATTAGTTTTATAAAACAAACCAAAAATAATGATTAATCACAACATCCGTTTTAACTTTTTTAAAACGGATGTTTCTATTCTCGAAACATAAGACCTAGAAATACCAAGCATAGATGCTATCTGCCTCTGTGTAAGCTCAGGGCCTCCGTAAAGGCCGTAGCGGAGGTTTATAATCTCCTTTTCTCTGTCATCAAGCCTGGTTGCAAGAAGCACCCTGAGCCGCTCAAGCTTAATCTTTTTGTCAATTTCGTCGGCAATGTTTATATCATCTGCAACAACGTCTATAAGGGTTAGCGCATTACCATCCTTATCGGTGTCAATGGGGTCTCCGAAGTGAAGCTCCCCGGCAGTTTTTTTAATATTTCGGAAATACATTAAAACCTCGTTTTCAATACATCTTGCGGCATAGGTTGCAAGGCGAATCCCCTTGTCGCTCTTAAAGGTGGAAACCGCCTTTATAAGGCCTATAGTTCCAATAGATATAAGGTCCTCCTGTTCGGTAGAGTTGCTGTAATATTTCTTTATTACGTGTGCAACAAGCCTTAAATTGTGTTCTATAAGCTTATTTTTTGCCTCTTCATCTCCCGCCTCTTTTCTTTTTAGCAGTTCAAGCTCTTCCTTAAGGGAAAGGGCCGGCGGGAAAGAGCCTTGTGAGGTAATGTGAAGTGCAAAATAAAAAATAGAGGAAATAACCTGTAAAATCAAAGCAAACAAAATAAAAAACCCCTTTCATAATAACCTTATGAAAGGGATTTTATTTTTTGCATGTCCAATTAAATAATTAACGATAGAAAAAGCATAACGCCTAGCAAAGCAAAATTTATAAGGGTGAAAACAAGCAGATATTTTCCCTTCTTAGCGGGCAGTTCTGCAGCAACATATTTGTAAGAAATAAGGCTTGCCATAGAAGCAATAAGGGTGCCGAGCCCGCCAATATTCACACCAACAAGCAGGGCCGACATGTTATCGGTAAAGCCCGAGAGCATCAGTGCCGCAGGCACATTACTTATAACCTGACTAATAAGGGCAGAAAACAAAATTTCTCTGCCAAAAAGCAACTCCTCTATAAGTTCTTTTACCGCGGGAAGTGTACCCATATTGCCAACAAATATGAAAAAGCCAACAAAGGTTAAAAGGAGACTGTAATCAACCTTTAAAATAATTTTTTTGTCAAAAATTAAAACCGAAATAGCGACGAGTAGCAAGCACAAAATATAATTTACGGCACCAAAAACCGCCAAAATACTAAGAACAAAAAGAATAAAATAAAAGACAGTGCGTTCTAATTTAGGGGTGCTAATTTCGTTAGGCTTTTTATTTATAGGCTCGCCCTTTATAAATAAAACCGAGCACAGTAAAAATATAAGCGTAACAACCGAATAAGGAATCATAAGCCGTATAAAATCCAACAAAGAAAGGTTAGACACACTGAAAATATAAATGTTTTGCGGATTTCCTATAGGGGTCAGCGCGCTTCCCATATTGGCGGCGACGGTCTGTAGTATGACGGTTATTGGAATAAGGGATGATTTGTTTGCAAATTTTAAAACGGTAATTGAAAAGGGTACAAAGGTAATTAGGGCAACATCGTTGGTAATAAGACAGGAAAAGAAAAAGCACAGCAGAACCAACACAAGCACTACAAGCCTTGTGGTGCTTGTTCTTTTAAGCAGTTTTTCGGCGGCATAGGAAAAAATATTACACTCTTTAAACCCTGCCATTACGGCCATAAGGCAAAAAAGCAGAGCAAGGGTTTTAAAATCTATAAAGGACAACAGGTCTGTAGTGTCCCCAAAAAAAGATGAAATTACCGCTAACACTATGGAGATTACAAGCACAGTTTCGGTCTTTATAAATGATATAACTTTATTCATAACATTCTCCAAAATTTTATATAAGCATTATATCAAAAAATATATCAATTTGCAAAAAAATTGTCTTTGAGCGAGAAAACGGTCAAAATTTATGCATAATCAACAAAAATACAAGGTAAACTTTGGCTTATGGCGTTTAAAATATACAATATTTCGCTTGCAAAGGTCTAAAATATTTGGTAATATTATTATAAGTATAGTTCTGCTTTCTTTAACAGAGGTGAAATATGTTTCATTCGGATAAATCTATCACAGAGAGACTAAGGCTTTTCCATAATGAGCTCACGGCCGACGCTTACGAGTTTTTGGGTCCGCATAAGCTCGGTGAGGGCTGCATCTTCAGGGTGTGGGCGCCAAATGCAAAGGAAATAAGTCTTGTTGGTGATTTCAATGGTTGGGACCAAAATGCACACAAAATGTTCAAGGTTACCCACGGCATTTGGGAGGTTAAGGTCGAAAAGGTAAACAACTTTGATGCCTACAAATATGCCATTACCGATTTTTACTGCAATACCGTTTTAAAGTCAGACCCGTATGCTAGACATTATGAGACGGCACCCGGCAACGCTTCAAAGCTATATTTTGATGACGATTATAAGTGGGCCGATAAAAAGTGGCAAAAGGATATGGCAAATAAGGATATTTATTCTGTACCCATCAACATTTATGAGGTGCACTGCGAATCTTGGCGTAAATATGCCGATGGCTCCAATTTCGACTATGTCAAGCTGGCAGAGGAGTTGTCTGCATATGTAAAAGATATGGGGTACACCCACGTAGAATTTATGCCCCTAACCGAGTACCCGTTTTCGGGTTCTTGGGGCTATCAGGTTACAGGCTATTTTGCTCCCACCTCCCGTTATGGTACCCCAAGCGATTTTAAAAAGATGGTTGATATTTTCCATAGTGCAGGCATTGGCGTTATTCTCGACTGGGTGCCTGCCCACTTCCCGCGTGACGAGCATGGGCTATTCCGTTTTGACGGTACCCACTGTTATGAGTACGAAGACGAGCGTAGGGGAGAGCATAAGGAATGGGGCACCTGCGTATTTAACTACGGCAGGGTAGAGGTAATGAACTTCCTCTTATCCTCTGCCTGTATGTTCCTCAAAGAATTCCATATAGACGGACTTCGCGTAGATGCTGTTGCATCAATGCTCTATCTTGACTATGGCAGAAATGATGGCGAATGGGCACAAAACCAGTATGGCGGAAACGAGCATATTGAGGCTATAGAGTTTTTAAGAAGATTAAATGAAGCCTGCTTTAAAGCAAATCCCAAGGTTATGATGATAGCCGAGGAGTCAACCGCCTGGCCTATGGTTACAAAGCCTGCCGATTGGGGCGGACTTGGCTTTAACTTTAAATGGAACATGGGCTGGATGAACGATACCCTTCGTTACCAATCGTTAGACCCAATTTATAGAAAGTTTGAGCATAATCTTATAACATTTTCGTTTATGTACGCCTTTTCTGAAAACTTTATTCTGCCAATTTCGCATGATGAGGTTGTTCACGGAAAGTGCTCCCTTATAAATAAAATGCCGGGCGAATATGACCAGATGTTTGATAATTTCAGGGCATATATGACCTATATTATGATGCACCCCGGTAAAAAACTTCTCTTTATGGGTAGTGAGTTTGCTCAGTTTATTGAATGGGACTATAAAAAGGAGCTTGACTGGAGTCTGCTTTCCTTTGATAAGCACAGACAAACCCAGGAGTTTGTAAAAAAATTAAATAACTTTTACCTCGAAAATCCCGCCCTATATGAATATGACTTTGACGGCAGAGGCTTTGAGTGGATTTCGGGCGAGGATTATTCACAAAGCATTATCTGTTTTAGAAGAAAGGCTAAAGACGGGGAAGAGTTGGCTGTTGTCTGCAACTTTGCTCCTGTCACCCGAGAGGGCTACAGAATAGGCGTTCCCGAGGCGGGCACCTATAAAACCGTCTTCTGCTCAGATTGGAAAGAATTTGGTGGTGCAACCGAAAGGGCAAGACGCGGCGTTAAAACCGATAAAGTTGGAATGCACGGTCAGGCAAATTCCTTGGAGCTTACCATTCCAGGCATGTCGGTAACAGTATTTAAAAGATATAAGCGTATTTCTAAATAATTTAAACAATCAAGGAGTTGAGTGTCTTGAAAAAAACAGAGTGTGTAGCAATGCTTTTAGCGGGTGGACAGGGTAGCCGTCTTGGTGTGCTAACCCAAAAAATTGCTAAACCTGCAGTGCCGTACGGCGGAAAGTACAGAATTATAGATTTTCCGCTTTCCAACTGTGCCAACTCGGGAATTACTACGGTTGGCATACTTACCCAGTATCAGCCGCTTGAGCTTTCAGACTATGTAGCCTCGGGCAAATTCTGGGATTTAGACCGCCAACATGGCGGCGTACATGTGCTTCCCCCATATCAGCAGATTAGCGGTGCTAACTGGTATAAGGGAACGGCTAACGCTATTTACCAAAATCTAAACTTTATAGAGCGTTATGACCCCGAATATGTGCTGATACTTTCGGGTGACCATATCTACAAAATGGACTACGCCAAGATGATTGCGCAGCACAAACAACAGGGTGCAGATTGCACCATTTCGGTAATTGATGTTCCGCTTGAGGAGGCTTCACGTTTTGGTATTATAAACTGCAACCCCGACGGCACCATATATGAGTTTGAAGAAAAACCAAAACAGCCAAAAAGCACCCTTGCATCTATGGGTATTTATGTCTTTAATTGGGATAAACTCAAAAAATATCTCACCGAAGACGAGGCTAAAGAGGGATCTTCTAACGATTTCGGTAAGGATGTTTTACCGACAATGCTTGCCGAGGGCTGCAAAATGATGGTCTACCGTTTCGACGATTACTGGAAGGACGTTGGAACAATCGAATCGCTTTGGGATGCCAACCTCGACCTTTTAAATCCCAAAATCAATCTTAATCTTTCCGACCCTAATTGGAAAATTTATTCCGGCACACAGGGACTACCGCCTCAGTATGTAGGCGACTCGGCAGATATTGAAAATTCGCTTGTTACTGTCGGCTGTGATATAGGCGGCAAGCTTGACTTCTCTATCCTTTTCGAAAATGTAACTGTTGAACAGGGTGCTACCGTTGAGTACTCACTTGTAATGCCCGGATCGGTTATTAAAAAAGGTGCCACTGTTCGCTATGCAATAGTTGCCGAAAATGTAGTGGTGGAAGAAAATGCAGTAATAGGACAGAGCCCCGAGGAAATGGGCAACATAGATGATTGGGGAATAGCCGTAATTGGTGACGGACTCACCATTAAAAAGGGAGCCAGAGTTACTGCAGGCAAAATGATTACTAAAAATGTAGAGGAGGATGAGATAGTATGATTATAAGTAATACGCTCGGCATAGTTTTTGCCAATGCTCACGATGCTCTGCTTAAGGATATAACCAAAACAAGCTCCATGGGTGCCGTAAATTACGGTGGCCGTTACCGCCTTATAGACTTTGCTCTTTCCAACCTTTCAAATGGCGGAGTAAGTAAGGTTGGCGTTATCACAAAGGCCAACTATTATTCCCTTATGACACATATCGGAAACGGAAAGCCTTGGGATTTGGACCGCAAAAAAGGCGGTATTGCAATACTTCCTCCTTACGCTTCTCC
Source organism: Clostridia bacterium (assembly GCA_017630655.1). GTDB lineage: Bacteria > Bacillota > Clostridia > Oscillospirales > Acutalibacteraceae > SFWF01. The sequence goes on along the minus strand of JAGBUU010000040.1, from coordinate 3,954 downwards.
CGAAGCACAGATTTATAAGGGAAGGCTTGAGGCAATTCACGGAATACTCGAATATCTTCAGGAATCCAAGGAAGAAACTGTTGTGGTTTGCGACAGTGACGTTGTTGCTAACGTGGATATTAGAAAACTTCTTAAATATCATAAGTCTAAAAATGCAGATATTACTATTGTTACCGCACACGGCAAAAAACCGACAGGTCAGAACGATATGATGCATTATGAGTTTAACGCAGACGGAAAGGTTGTTGGCGTTAACTTTGAGCCGTCAGATGACTGTGATTACAGCCTTGACATTACGGTAATCGGCAGAGAAATGTTAATTGATATCGTTAATGCCGAAATGGCTGCAGGCAGAGTTAGCCTTTCGCACGGAGTATTTGAGAACCATAACAAATACAATATCTATGGCTATAAGCATGAGGGATACTGTAAGGTAATCGATAGTATAGAGAGTTATTTTAAAGCCAACCTCGACCTACTCAGCAGAGATGTTAGAAATGACGTATTTAACAGAAACAACCCCATATACACCAATTCCAGAGATGATATGCCGGCAAGATACGGAATTCAGTCGAATGCTAAAAACTCAATTATTGCCGATGGCTGTATTATAGAGGGAACGGTTAAAAATAGCGTGCTCTTCCGCGGTGTACATATAGCAAAGGGTGCTGTTGTTGAAAACTGCGTGCTAATGCATGGTGCAGAGGTAGCAGAAAAGGTTAAGATTAATAACGTTATTGCCGACTGCTTTGTAAAAATCAGTAACAGTATAGACAAACAGGAAATTACCTATATAGAAAAGAATCAGACCGTATAATCGGAGGTTAATATGAAAATATTATACGCAACAAGTGAAGCATACCCTTATGCTATGTCGGGCGGTCTCGCCGACGTTGCGGGGGCTTTACCAAAGGCTCTTCGCCGCAGACTTGTCGGCTGCAGAGTGGTTATGCCGCTCTATTCGAGCATACCCGAACAGTTAAAGGCTGATATGAAGTTTATAGCCTCTATAACAGTGCCTGTTTCCTGGCGTAGACAGTACTGCGGTATATTTGAAGCAAAACACGATGGTGTTACATACTATCTTCTTGACAATCAATATTACTTTAAAAGGGAAGGCTTATACGGACATTATGACGATGCCGAGCGTTTTGCGTTTTTCTCCCGTGCCGTGCTCGAAATCTTGCCATATATAGACTATACTCCCGATATTATCCACTGCAACGACTGGCAGACGGCCATGATACCTGTATATCTTGACAGATTTTATTGCCACGACCTTAGATACCTGAATATTAAGACGGTTTTCACCATTCACAACATTCAGTATCAGGGAAAATACGGCTACGAGCTTATCGGTGACGTTTTAGGTCTGCCTGATGAGGATACGGGGCTTGTTGAATATGACGGCTGTGTAAATCTTATGAAGGCGGCGATTGAATGTGCACATAGGGTTACTACCGTTTCGCCGACCTACGCAAACGAGATTTTAACAACCGAGTATTCGCACGGCTTAAGCCCTGTGCTAGAGCGCAATAAAAACAAACTTTGCGGTATAGTAAACGGAATAGATACGGTGGTTTATGACCCCGAAACCGACAAGTCGCTTTTCGAAAACTTTACGGCAGAAAATCCGGAGAATAAGTCTGTTAATAAGGCAAGGTTACAAGAACATATGGGTCTGCCCGTAAAGGCGGATGCACCCCTTATTGGCATAGTTTCCCGACTTGTAGGACACAAGGGTTTCGACCTTGTAAAGTGTGTATTTGAGGATATGCTCAAAGCAGAGCTGCAGGTTGCCATTCTTGGCTCGGGGGATTGGGAATTTGAAACCTTCTTCTATGAAATGAGTAAAAAATATCCCAATAAGGTTGCCTTTAAGCCTGGCTTTATTCCCGACCTCGCCCGTAAAATTTACGGCGGTGCCGATATATTCCTTATGCCCTCAAAGAGTGAGCCTTGCGGCCTTGCACAAATGATAGCTCTTCGTTACGGCACAATTCCCATAGTTCGTAAAACGGGCGGTCTTAACGATACCATTACCGATATATCCTGCGAGGGCGGTAACGGCTTTGTGTTTGATAGTTACAATGCTCACGAAATGTTAGAAGCCGTTTGGCGTGCAATCGGCCTTTATAGTGACAAAAAGGCTTGGAATGCTCTTTCTTACAACGCCCTTAAAATTGATAATGGTTGGAATATTTCGGCCGGAGAGTACATTAAACTTTACAAAGAACTACTTTCGTAGTATAATTTGGAGGTTGGCAGAAATGCCAACCTCACTACATAAAAAGGGTGAAATTTAATGTTAGATGTTTTGAAGTCGATTATACTTGGCTTTATTGAAGGTATAACCGAATGGCTTCCCATAAGCAGTACGGGGCACCTTAAGCTTGCGGGTAACCTGCTTGCCTTTCAGGGTGTCAGCGAAGGCTTTACCCAAATGTTTGATTATGTTATACAGCTTGGTGCCATCCTTGCCGTTGTGGTAATCTTTTGGAATAAGCTTTGGCCCTTTACCTCAAGGGAAAAAGGTTTTATCAAGCGTAGGAGCATGATGATTTGGTCAAAGGTGCTTGTTGCTATGCTACCCGCCGCCGTTGCGGGAATACTGCTTGATGATTGGGTAGAAAGTCTGCTTGTTGACCCAAAGTTGGAAGCAACCGTTATTTCGGCAACCCTTATCCTTTATGGTATCGCCTTTATCATTATAGAAAATATCAATGCAACCCGTAAGCCTAAGACCATTTCTGTAAGGGCGCTTACCTATAAGGATGCAATTTTAATCGGACTTTTCCAGGTGCTCTCAATACTACCGGGCACATCACGTTCGGGCTCTACCATTCTGGGTGCAATAATTCTCGGCGTTTCCCGTACCGTAGCGGCAGAGTTCAGTTTCTTCCTTGCGGTGCCCGTAATTTGTGGTGCGTCTTTGCTTAAAATCCTAAAATTTGGCTTCAACTTTACAGGTACAGAGTTTGTGGTTTTAGCCGTTGGTATGGTTACCGCATTTGTTATTTCTATTCTTGCTATTAAGTTCTTGCTTGGCTATATCAAGAAAAAGGATTTCAAGGCGTTTGGCTACTACCGTATAGTTTTGGGACTTTTAGTTCTTGGATATTTTTGGTTAATAAAATAAAAAAGCAAGCCTCGGGGTCTACCCCGAGGTTTATTTTTTAAAAATAATAAATTAGAAATAATGAGAAAAAATGAGCAAATCAAAGAAAAAACGAGATTTAATTTGTTAAATTAAAATTTGCAAAAAAATGTGTTGACAAAGCCTTTTCGGCTTGGTATAATAGCAAAGCACTTAAAAAAGGAAAAAATATTGGAGGAAAAAGTTATGTCCACTTTTATGGCAAAACCCGCTGAAATTCAGCGTAAGTGGTATGTAGTTGACGCTGCAGGAAAACCTCTCGGCCGTACCGCTGCAAAGGTTGCTGACCTTCTTCGCGGTAAGGGTAAGCCTGAGTTTACTCCTCATGTTGACTGCGGTGACCATGTTATCGTAATCAATGCCGAAAAGGCAGTTCTCACCGGCAAGAAGCTCGAGAACAAGTATTATCGTCATCACACCGGCTACATCGGTAGCCTCAAGGAAGTTAAGTATGCTACTCTTATGGCTACAAAGCCCGAAAAGGCTATGGAGCTTGCTGTTAAGGGTATGGTGCCCGATACTACTATCGGCCGTGCAGCACTCACAAGACTTCGCATCTACAAGGGTAGTGAGCATCTCCATGCTGCTCAGAAGCCCGAAGCAATCGACTAAGAAAGGAGCACAGAGTAATGATAGAAGGAAAGCCTTATTTTTACGGAACCGGCAGAAGAAAGAGCTCTGTTGCCCGTGTTCGTGTTTACAATGGTACAGGTAAAATCATCATCAACGACAGAGAAATTGATGATTATTTCGGCCTTGAAACCTTAAAGCTCATCGTTCGTCAGCCCTTAGCCCTC
>JAGBUU010000039.1 GCA_017630655.1 Clostridia bacterium | reverse complement strand
CGAGGTCGTTGTGGCAGTGAACCGAGAACTCTACCTTATCAGAATCGGGTACGTTCTTTATAAGATACTCAATCATAGCGCGCATCTCGTTAGGAGTTGTGTAACCAACGGTATCGGGAATGTTAAGCACCTTTGCGCCGTTTTTAATAGCGGCATCGCAAACACGAACGAGGAAATCGGGGTCGCTACGCATAGCGTCTTCGCAAGAAAACTCAATGTTAGAGGTATACTTGGAAGCGTATTTTACCATAGCGGCGGTACGCTCAATAACCTGTTCGGGAGACATTTTAAGCTTATACTCCATATGAACGGGAGAGGTTGCGATAAAGGTATGAATTCTGGGGTCAGCCGCATTTTTAACAGCCTCCCAAGCACAGTCGATATCCTTTTCTAAAGCGCGGGAAAGGGATGCAACAGAACAGTTTTTAACGAGTTCTGCTATACTCTTAACCGACTCGAAATCTCCTGGAGAGGAAATTGCGAAGCCTGCTTCGATAATATCAACACCAAGACGCTCAAGCTGAGAAGCTACCTGAAGCTTTTCAGTAAGATTCATACTGCAACCGGGAGACTGTTCTCCGTCGCGAAGTGTTGTATCAAAAATTTTAATTCTACTCATAAAAGTTCACCTGTTAAATATCAATTATAGCGCCTTTGTCGGCAGAGCTTACCATTTTAGCATACTTTCTTAAGTAGCCTGTAAGACCTTCCTTAACCTTAAGGGTAGTTTCAGCCTTTCTCTTTGCCATTTCTTCATCAGATACGTCAAGAGAAATAGAATAGTTAGGAATATCGATAGTAATCATATCGCCGTCCTTAACGTAAGCGATAGGACCGCCGTCAACTGCTTCGGGAGAGGTGTGTCCGATAGCGGCGCCTCTAGTTGCACCCGAGAAACGACCGTCTGTAATAAGCGCAACCTCTTTATCAAGTCCCATACCCGCAATAGCGGATGTGGGAGAAAGCATTTCTCTCATACCGGGGCCGCCTGCGGGACCTTCGTAGCGGATAACTACTACGTCACCGGGTTTAATGCCTCCTGCATAAATAACCTTGATTGCCTCTTCCTCGCTATCGAATACTCTGGCGGGGCCTGTATGGGTTAACATTTCCTTTGCAACAGCACTACGCTTAACGATAGAACCGTTTGGAGCAAGCGAACCGTAAAGAACTGCAAGGCCGCCTGTCTTGGAATAAGGCTCTGCTACAGTTTTAGCAACATCGGTATTCAAAGAACGTAGGCCCTTAATATTTTCGGCTACAGTTTTGCCTGTAACAGTAAGAGCATCGGTATGAAGGAAGCCTGCGAAAGCAAGCTCACCCATTACGGCATATACGCCGCCTGCAGCCTCTAAATCCTGCATATGATGATGTCCTGCAGGTGCAAGGTGGCAAAGGTTAGGTGTTTTTTCACTGATTTCGTTAATCATATGTAAGTCGAAATCAATATGAGCCTCGTGAGCAATCGCGGCAAGGTGAAGTGCCGAATTTGTTGAACAACCGAGTGCCATATCAACTGTAAGTGCGTTTCTAAGTGCCTTTTCGCCTATGATATCGAGAGGCTTTATGTCCTTTTCAACCAGTGTCATAATCTGCTCACCCGCAGCCTTAGCAAGACGCTGACGAGCACCGTGAACAGCGGGAATAGTGCCGTTACCGCGAAGTGCAATACCAAGTGCTTCGCAAAGGCAGTTCATAGAGTTTGCGGTGAACATACCCGAGCAAGAGCCACAACCGGGGCAAGCGTTACCCTCAACATAGTCTAATTCTTCTTCGCCGATAGTTCCGTTTTTATATGCGCCGACCGCTTCAAAAACAGAGTTTAGGTCCATAGCACGACCGTTAAACTCGCAAGTAGAAAGCATAGGACCACCCGAAACGAAGATTGCGGGAATATTAAGTCGGCAAGCCGCCATTACCATACCGGGAACAATTTTATCACAGTTAGGAATAAACACAAGGCCGTCAAGGGCGTGAGCCTTTGCCATACACTCAACGCTGTCTGCGATGATTTCTCTGGTTACCAAAGAATATTTCATTCCCTCGTGTCCCATAGCAAGACCGTCGCAAACACCGATGGTATTAAACTCCATAGGTGTGCCGCCTGCAGCCAGAACGCCATCCTTAACCGCTCTGGAGATACGCTCCAGGTGAACGTGACCGGGAACAATTTCATTAAAAGAGTTTACAATACCGATAAGAGGTTTTCTGATTTCGTTATCGGAATATCCTGCAGCCTTTAAAAGAGAACGCTGAGGCGCTCTTTCAGGGCCTTTTTTCATAATGTCGCTTCTCATAGGTTTACCTCCTAGTAAATTACAAGAAATTTAAAGCAAATATAAAACTTTTATATCTCCGTTAAATCTCTTGCGAGGGAGAGGCTATTGCCCCTCCCTTCACAAATAAATTATTAGTTGTTGATGAACTTCTCTTCGTCGTTCCAGGTGTAGAGTTTGCGAACATCTTCGCCAACCTGCTCACTGCAATGCTCAGCAGCGAGCTTGCGCATAGCCTTGAAGTGAGCCTGGCCGCCTGCCTCGGACATATCGAGGAGGAAGTCCTTAGCAAAAGTACCGTCCTGAATGTCGGTAAGAATCTGCTTCATAGCCTTCTTGGTCTCAGCAGTAATAATCTTCGGACCTGTTATGTAGTCACCATATTCTGCAGTATTAGAAATAGAATATCTCATTCCTGCAAAGCCCGACTGATAAATAAGGTCAACAATGAGTTTCATCTCGTGGATACACTCAAAGTAAGCGTTTCTGGGGTCATATCCTGCTTCAACCAAGGTTTCAAAACCTGCCTGCATAAGTGCACAAACACCGCCGCAAAGAACAGCCTGCTCACCGAAGAGGTCGGTTTCTGTTTCGGTGCGGAAGGTTGTCTCAAGAACACCTGCGCGAGCGCCGCCGATACCGAGTGCATAAGCAAGACCGATATCAAGAGCATCGCCTGTGGCATCCTGATGAACGGCTACAAGACAAGGAACGCCCTTGCCTACCTGATACTCACTTCTAACGGTATGTCCGGGACCCTTAGGAGCAACCATGATAACGTTGCAATCGTCACGAACAACAATCTGCTGGAAATGGATGTTGAAGCCGTGAGCGAAAGCAATGGTCATACCTGCTTCGAGGTTAGGAGCGATTTCATTCTTGTAAACCTTTGCCTGATATTCATCGTTGATAAGAATCATAACGATGTCAGCTTTCTTGGTAGCTTCAGCGGTGTTGTATACTTCGAAACCATCAGCCTTTGCCTTAATTGCACTCTTGGAGCCTTCGTAAAGACCAATGATAACGTTCACACCAGAATCGCGAAGGTTCTTAGCGTGAGCGTGTCCCTGAGAGCCGTAGCCGATAATAGCAACGGTTTTGCCGTCTAAACGAGCAAGATTACAATCCTCTTGATAAAACATTCTTTGTGCCATTTTTGATTTCTCCTTTTAATTTGTATAATTAATATTTTTTATAAATGTTTAAATACCGCATGTCCTTTTCACGAAGGCAAGCCGAGCCTCTCTCGAGAGCAACTGCACCTGTGCGGCACATTTCAATAATTCCGAACTTTGTCATTAGGCTGACAAAGG